>CANGHW010000027.1 GCA_947453695.1 Opitutia bacterium | reverse complement strand
GGCCTGTCACCGTCCGACGGCAGGAGTCTGTTACCGCGCGCTGGAAGGCATCACGCGGTCCATCGGAATTATCCACCGAGAGGCGAGAAGCCTGAGTCACGCCGGCCGGGCCCTGGCGGACTTCTTGCGGGCAAGGTCCGGGCGTGCCACGACGGTGAAGTAGGTCTTCGACCGGCTATTTCAGGAGCCGCAGCGCCCGGCCGCTAGGCGAAGAGGGCGTTAACGACTTCGCCGTGGACGTCGGTGAGGCGGTAGTCGCGGCCCTGGAAGCGATAGGTGAGGCGGGTGTGGTCGAAGCCCAGGGCGTGCAGGAGCGTGGCGTTGAGATCGTGCACGTGCACGGGATCTTGAGTGACGTTGAAGCCAAGGTCGTCGGTGGCGCCGTGGACGTGGCCGCGTTTCAGGCCACCGCCGGCGAGCCACATCGTGAAGCAGCGGTTGTGGTGGTCGCGGCCGTCGTTGCCGCCCTGGACCATGGGAGTGCGGCCGAATTCGCCGCCCCAGACGACGAGCGTGTCGTCGAGGAGGCCGCGTTGCTTGAGATCGGCGACAAGCGCGGCGCTGGCCTGATCGGTGTCGGCGCAGTTCTTCTGCACGTCCTTGGTGAGATTGCCGTGTTGGTCCCAGGCCTCGTGGAAGAGTTGGACGAAGCGGACGCCGCGCTCGATGAGGCGGCGGGCGAGGAGGCAGTTGCGGGCGTAGTTGGACACTTTCACGTCCTTGATGCCGTAGAGCTCGAGAATGTGCGGCGGCTCGGAGGAGAGGTCCATGAGCTCGGGCGCGCTCGTCTGAAGTTTGTAAGCCAGCTCGTAGCTGGCGATGCGGGCGGCGATCTCGGGGTCGCCGGCCTCGGCGAGAGCGAGGTCGTTGAGGCGATGGAGTGTGTCGAGCGAGGAGCGCTGCGCGGGAGCGTCGATGCCCTTGGGATTCGAGAGGTAGAGCACGGGGTCGCCAGTGCCGCGAAACGGAATGCCGCCGTAGACGGTCGGGAGGAAACCGCAGCCGTAGTTACTCGCGCCGCCGCTGGTGCCCTTGGCGCTGGTAAGGACGACGTAACCCGGCAAGTCGGCGCTCTCGCTGCCGAGCCCGTAGAGGGTCCAGGAGCCGAAGCTCGGTCGGCCGAACTGTTGCGAGCCGGTGTTCATCATGATCTGCGCGGGCGCGTGATTGACGGCATCGGTCTGCATCGAGCGGACGAAGCAAAGATCATCGACGATCTTGGAGGTGTGCGGGAGGAGCTCGCTGAGTTCGATGCCACTCTGGCCGTGCTTCGCGAATTTGTATTTCGGGCCGAGGAGGGCGGACTTCGGGTTGATGAAGGCGGCGCGGTAATCCTTGAGGAGCTCGGCGGGCGGGAGCTGGCCGTCGCGTTTGGTGAGCTCGGGTTTGGAGTCGAAGAGTTCGAGGTGACTCGGGGCGCCGGCTTGGAACATGTAGATCACGCGCTTGGCCTTGGGCGTGAAGTGCGGGGCCTTGGGCGCGAGCGAGGTGGAAGAGGGCGCGGCTGGGATCGCGGCGGGGGCGGCGTCTTTGGCGAGGAGGGAGTGCGCGGCGATGCCAGCCAGGCCGACGCCGCACTCGCGGAGGAACCAGCGGCGGGAGAGTTGGCGGGCGTGAGCGATGCGGAGTTGTTCGGTGAGATTCATGGCTCAGTTCTTCGAAAGGGTTTCGTCGAGGTTGAGGACGACGCGGGCGGCGACGGTCCAGGCGGCGAGGTCGATGGGCGTGGCGTCGGCGGGGATATCGGTGGAGCGCGTAAGTTCGGAGAAGGCGATCTCACCGGCTTTGAGTTCGCCTTTGCGCAGGCGGGCGCGGGTGTCGGCGACGAGTTGAACGACAGCGTCGCGTTCGGCGGGGCGAGGAGCGCGCGCGGTGGCGAGACGGTAGGCGTGCGTGGCGCGGTCGGTGTCGGTGGGACCGCCTTCGCGCCAGAGGCGGAGGGCAAAGGCTTGGGCGGCCTCGACCATGATGGGCTCGTTGAGGGCGGTGAGGGCGGCGAGGGGCGTGTTGGAGCGGACGCGGCGGACGCAGGATGCATCGGCGTTGGGCGCATCGAAGGCGCTCAACATTGGGTCGGGCATGGAGCGCTTGCGGAACAGATAGAGGCTGCGGCGGTAGCGGTCGGCGCCCGTGGGGACGATCCAGTAGGGCATCTTGACGAAATTGAACGCGAGGACGTTTTCCGGGACGGGCGGGAAGAGACTGGGGCCGCCGATCGTCGGGGCGAGCAGACCGGAGATGCTGAGAGCAAGGTCGCGGACGACTTCGGCATCGGCGCGGAAACGCGGGCCGCGGGCGAGGTAGAAATTGCGCGGGTCGCGCTCGAGTTGGGCCGGGGTCGCCCGCGAGGATTGCTGGTAGGTGCGACTGGTGACGAGAGCGCGCACGAGGCGTTTTTGACTCCAGCCGTTTTCCATGAAGTCGACGGCGAGCCAGTCGAGGAGGTCTTGGTGAAGCGGGACGGGAGTGCGGGTGCCGAAGTCTTCGGGCGGATCGACGAGGCCGGTGCCGAAGAGGGATTGCCAGACGCGGTTCACGGCGACGCGTGCGGTGAGGGGCGAGCGGCGGTCGGCGATCCAACGGGCGAGGGTGAGGCGGTTGGCGGGCGCATCGGCGGGCAGCGGGTGGAGCGCGGCGGGGACGTGCGGGGCGACGGCGTGGGTGGGTTTGTCCCACGCGCCGCGGTCGAGGAGGCGGGTGGTGCGAGTGTCGGCAGCGGTGCGCTCGGTGAGATGGAGCACGGAAGTGCCGGCCGTGGGATATTTTTTCCAGAGCGCGTCGGCCTCGGCGACGAATTTTTTCAACGCAGGGTCGCTGGCGCGCCAGGCGGCGAAGACGGCGGCGTGCTGGCGCGGAGAGCGCTGGTCGGTGGGAAGGGCGATGGCGAGTTGCGCGGCGTAATCAACGGGCGCGGCCTGCGGATCGGGCGAGGTGGTAAGGGAGAGGCGGCAGCGGCCGATCATGCAATTGTGGCGGCCGTTGTCGTCGCCGCTATGATGATAGCGGAGGAGGAATTTGAGTTTGGTGCCGGCGGGAAACGCGAGCGGCTCGGCGAACTGGACGACGGCGACGGACTCGGTGTTGCGGCGGCCGGGCCCGCGGTCGGCGCGCCACGCGGTGTCGTTGCTGCCGTCGATCATGAAGGACACTGGGCCGACGGTGCGGCGGCCCTCTTTGTCGTAGGCGGCGTCCCACTCGCGTTCGAGGCCGCGCGTGGCTTCGGAGAAGTCGGCGGTGGCATTCTTCAGGGCGACTTTGTCCCACGTCTTGCTGTCGGGGAGTTGGGCGGTGATTTCGAGTTCCGTGATGGACCACGTGCCGTAGAGGCTGCGACCGGGACCGCCGTAGGGGAAGTCGTCGGAGCAGAGGGCTTCGAGGCGAAGACCGGTGGCGCCGGCGAGGTCGGGTGTGGCGATGACGAAGATGTCGCCCCTCGTGGTGGGGTGACCGTCGGTGACGATGGAGCGGTCGGCGAGCTGGACGGGGTGATTGAGGCCGCTGGTGCTGGCCATCTCGTTGGCGATGATCGGCGTCCAAGTGGTGGCGGCGAGGGTGGTGCGGAGCTTCTCTTCCCAGGCGGTGAGCTGCTCAGTCCACTTGGGCTGGGCTTTTTTCACGCGTTCGTCGACGGCGGTGAGGTCGGCCTTGAGCTTGGCGAGCTGCTCCTGCTGCTCGGGCGTGTAGACCCAGGATTGGGCCTCGTAGGTGTTATTGAGGAAGGCGAAGAGGCCGAAGTAGTCGTCGTGAGTGATCGGGTCGAACTTGTGGGTGTGGCATTGGGCGCATTGGAGCGTGAGGCCGAGGGTGGCCTTGCCGATGCAGTCCATGCGGTCGAAGACTCCCTCCATGCGGAACTGCTCGGGGATGATGGCGCCCTCCTCGTTGATCATGCCGTTGCGGAGGAAGCCGGTGGCGACGATCTGATCCTGGGTGGCGCCGGGTAGGAGATCGCCGGCGATCTGTTCGACGAGAAACTGATCGTAGGGCTGATCCTTATTCAGGGCGCGGATAACCCAGTCGCGCCAGGCCCACTGTTCGCGCGGAAGGTCTTTCTCGAAACCGTTGCTGTCGGCGTAGCGGGCGGCATCGAGCCAGATGCGGGCCCATTTCTCGCCGTAGCGCTCGCTGGCGAGGAGTTGTGTGACGAGGGCCTCGACGGCGGGCGCAAGGCCCTTGGCGGCAGAGGCGGTAAACGCGTCGACCTCAGCGGGTGACGGTGGGAGGCCGATGAGGTCGAGGTAGAGCCGGCGGCAGAGCGTGGCGGGATCGGCGGCGGGGGAAGGTGAGAGACCGGCGGCGGGGAGCTTGGCGGCGATGAAGGCGTCCGTCGGATTTACGATTTCAGATTTACGATTTTCGATCTTGGGCAGCGGTGCCTTGACGGGGGCGACGAAGGCCCAGTGCTGGGCGTAGGGGGCGCCCTCGGCGATCCAGCGGCGGAGAGTGTCTTTTTGGGCGGCGGTGAGCGTCTTCTTCTCCTTCGGGGGCGGCATGATCTCGTCTTCTTCGGTGGAGAGGATGCGGGCGATGAGTTCGCTCTCGGCGGGATTTTTTTCGACGATCGTCGGCACGCCGGATTTACCGCCGTGCAGCGCGCCCTCGCGGGTGTCGATGCGCAGGCCGGCCTTGCGGTCCTTGGCGTCGGGTCCGTGGCAGTGGAGGCAGTTTTCCGCGAGGATAGGCTGGACCTCGCGGGCGAAATCAACGGCGGCGGACGCGGCGGAGGGCGCGACGAAGAGGAGGACCGGCAGGGCGAGGAGGTGGGCGGGACGGAGCATCGGGGGAACGGGCGAACGTGGCTTTAGTTGGTAGAGACGACGCTCACGGCGTCGAAGAGATTTCGAAAAAGTTTCACTGAATATTCAGAAGACGAATTTGCTCTCCTTCGAGGGGGCGGATCGGCAAGGTGCGCGTCCCACCCCCGATTTCCCCATGAAAACTCGCCGAGAATTTCTGCGCGCCACGACGGTCGGCGCGACCGCTGTGTCCGGAATACCTCAGTTGCTGGCAGCGGCGGCCCCGACGCCCCCGACGGCCGCGGATACCAAGACCGGCGTGGCCCCGCGGGTGAGCGCGAAGCACCGGAATATTTTCAACGGGGACACCTGTGTGTTTTTCTACAACCCGGTGAAGTGGCAGCCGGAGGGCGGACCCTTTTCGACGAAGGCGATCCACCGGTATGTGGACGAGTTGGCGGACAGTGGAATCGATACCTTTGCCATCAACGCGAACGCCTCGCGTCCGTGGTATCCCAGCAAGGTGCTGCCGCACATCCTGCACGGCTACAAGCGGGGCGACCGGGAGTTTTTCCGCGGCCATGCGATCTGCGCGGGAGCGACGACGCCGGCGGCGGTGGAGAAGTTTTTGGACGAGCAGGTGACGTTCATGAACCGCTACGTCGATCTGCTCGACGCGGGGGTGGACTGGCTCGCGGAGACAGCGAAAGCGTGTCGGCGGCGCGGCGTGGCGCCTTGGGTGAGCATCCGCATGAACGACATGCACGGGCAGCGGAATTTCGAAGGCAGCTATTTCAACGCGGAACTCCTGCGGAAAAAGGAAATGCGACTGCAACGCAGCGCTTACTCGCCGACGCAATGGCTGCCGGACTACCGCGAAGGCCTGAACTACGAGCGGGCGGAAGTGCGGGCGATGATGTTTACCCAGATCAAGGAAGTGGTGGAGGACTA
The DNA here is from genome assembly GCA_947453695.1 of Opitutia bacterium. Taxonomy (GTDB): domain Bacteria; phylum Verrucomicrobiota; class Verrucomicrobiia; order Opitutales; family Opitutaceae; genus GAS368. The sequence continues at coordinate 41,969 of CANGHW010000027.1, read as the reverse complement.
CGACTTCGACGGCTTGGAACTCGATTGGTGGCGCAATGCACTCTGCTGCGAGCCGGGGGCGTCGGAGCGAACCATCGGAATGATGAACGACTGGTTTCGCGAAGTGCGCGCGCTGACGGAGCGGCGTGCGAAGCGCACTGGGCGGCCGTATACGTTTGGTTTCCGGATGCCGGGCCGGCTGGAGACGCTGAAGACCATCGGCATCGATGTGGTGACGTTGTGTCGCGAAGGGACGCTGGACTTCATCGCGCCCTCGCACTTTTGGCGGACCTCGTGGGACATGCCGCATGACGAACTTCGCCGGCAGGTAGGTGATCGCGTGGCGATCTACGGCGTGATCGAGGACGGCGTAAACTGGATGCCGACGCGTTCGGCAGACGATTCTTTGAAGCGCGACATGCGCTACCTCTCGGCGAGCCGCGAACTCATGCGCGGCAATGCGGCTGGGAAACTGGTGCTCGGGGCTGAGGGCATCGAGTGGTATAATTTTTTCTGCACCGATCAAGCGGGCCTCGTGGGTTTGGATTCCGACTACGCGGGCATGCGTGACATCTGGCGGCTCGATGCGCTGCGTGGACAGCCGAAGCATTATGCGCTGTCCGACAAAGGTGGGATGTTTGTGCAGATCCCGTTTGAGAACATCCCGCAGGTGCCGGTGGTGCTGGAGCGCGGGTGGCATCAGGCCTTCCGGCTGCCGATGTGCGCGGAGCCAACGGACCGCGGATTGGAACTGGTGGTCCAGGTGGTGTTGAAGGCGGGTGACGCGTCGGAGTTGTTGTTGGCGTCGTTCAACGGCACGTGGCCGACGCGGGAGCACACGCGGTCGGGTCGGCTGCTGTTACCGTGCGGCGCTCTCTCGCATCACGCGCCAGCGAATATCGGGTGCGATTTCGGATTTCCGGTGGCGCAGGTGCGCGACGGGTGGAACGAAATCGTCGTCGAGAATGGCGGCGACAAAACGATCACTGTGGTCGGAATTGAGTTGGCGATACGACCGAAGGCGATGCGCACCTGAGCGAGCGCGGATCCACTCGCTCACGCTCGCAACTACGGGGCGTCGAACTCGCGATCCGGCGGGCGACGAACTAAGCGAACATCAGGTGGCAGATGACCACCGAGGCGATCACGCCCACGAGATCGGCGATGAGGCCGGCGGCGACGGCGTGGCGGGCGCGACGCACGGCGACGGAGCCGAAGTAGACGGCGATGACGTAGAACGTCGTCTCGGTGCTGCCGAAAATGGTGCCGGCCATGCGCGTGACGAGGGCATCGGGGCCGAGGCGTTGGACGAGTTCGGCGAAGAGCGCCGTGGTGGCGCTGCCGCTGAGCGGACGCACGAGGACCATCGGGAGCAGATCGGGCGGGAAGCCGAGCGGCGTGAGCAGGGGGGCGAGGGCACTCTTCAGTGCCTCGATACCGCCGGCGCCGCGGAACATCCCGATGGCGACGAGGATCGCGACGAGGAACGGGATGACGCGGATCGCGACCTGGAAGCCCTCCTTCGCGCCCTCGACGAATTCCTCGTAGACCTTCACACCGCGCAGCGAGGCGTAGAGCGGGAAGAAGACGAGGAGGAACGGCACGGCGAGCAATGAGAGGGCGCCGATGGCGCGCAGCGCGAAGTGCTGGGTCGAGGTGTCCTCCCATGCCGGAAGCGGCACGTGGGCCGGGAAGATTTTCGCGTGCAACGCGGCGGTGGCGGCGTGGTAGCCGGCGGGCGCGAACACGATCCAGACGAGCACGGTGGCGAAGGCGGCGAGCATCAAGCCAAGTGCGGCACGTCCCCAGAGGGACATCGGCGTGGGTTCGACGGGCACGGAGAATTCCGGTTCGGCGGTGGCGGCGTGGGGCCCAGCAGCGGAGGCAGATGATCCGGCGGCGGTGGCTGGCTCGGGCACGATGCGGAAGATTCGCCAGTTCTGCATCCACTTCACGGCGGAGACGCCAGCGATAGTGGAGCAAATGGTGGCGAGAAACGCCGTGCCGACGATGGCGGTGGGGTCCTTGGAGTGTTGGGCTGCGAGGATGGCGATCGCGGTGGTGGGCAGGAGCTGGATGCTACTGGTATTGATCGCGAGGAAGGTGCACATGGCGTTGGTCGCCGTGCCGGGATTCTTGTTGAGCGTTTCCAGATCGCGCATGGCGCGCAGGCCGAGGGGCGTGGCGGCGTTGGAGAGGCCGAGCATGTTGGCGGCCATGTTCATGAGCATGGAGCCCATGGCGGGGTGGTCGGCGGGGACGTCGGGGAAAAGCCGGCGCATGAGCGGGCGCAAGGCGCGGGCGACCTGTTGGACGAGCCCGCTGCGCTCGGCGAGGCGCATGAGGCCGAGCCAAAGCGCCATGACGCCGACGAGAGGGAGGGCGATCTTCATGACCGCGGTGTCGGCCATCTGAAATGCGCCCTCGGTGACTTCCTTCATGCGACCGGTCGCGCCTCCGATCAGGGCGGCGAGGGTGACGAGGGCGAGCCAGAGGTAGTTCAGCATCGGGGGAGGCGGAGGCGCGGAGGAACCGCCACGATGCGAGAGACCGAGGACAGGGCCAGCGCAAAGCCACGCCGGAGGGCGAGGTCCGGAATGGGTGAAATGCAGCGCGGAGTTCGGAAAGGACCGCGGCAGAGGGGCGAAGAGATATCGGACCGAAGGAGTGAAGCACAAAAAAACGCCGCCCGGAGTTCGGGCGGCGTTCAGAGACCAGTCGGAGAGGTGGGTTGATTAGGTGGTGAGGGTGGGGGTGGGAGTAGCGGGTGCGGCCGAAACGGGCGCAGAGCCGGACTTCTCGTCGTCGTCGCTGCGGGCGCCGGGACGATCGAAGACCTTGCGCGCGTCGCGGTAGAGCTCCCAGGCGTGGGGATCGTTCCGTCGCAGCGAGAGGAGCAGGGGATCGAGTTCGTCGGCCAGCAGGTCGTCGACCTGCTTGTAGAGGCCGAGGAGCTGGCTGGTCGCGACCTTCTTCACGCCGGACGTGACGCGCGGGGCATTCACGGCGGCGATGGTGGCGTCGATCTTGAGCTGCAGCTCTGCGAGCAGGGCGGCGGTGACGCCGTAGCCGGCGAGCTCGGGCAACACGGATGCCGCGGCATCATGGATGCGTTGGGCGAGTCGCATCCGCTCGGTGCGGCGCATCTCCCGGAACGCGGTGCGCGTGACTCGCACGCGGGCCGCGAGCTCCGGCAGTTTCCGGGCGTAGCTACGGACGCCGCCGGCGACGATGAGGGCGAGGTCGGTCGCTTCCGTCAGCGCGATTTCGCGCGCTTCGAGTTCACCGTCCGTAGGCTCGGCCTGAGTGCCGGCCAGCTTGAGAATTTCGGTGATGAGGGTAGTCAACAGTGCGAGCTTTTCCGCGAGTGCGGTGAGCCCGACGGTTGCCGAGGTCGAGTTCAGGAAGGCCTGAACCGCGATATACATGGCCAATCGATTGGATTGAGGCGTATTCATGGTATTGGTTATTTTTTGGTTTTGTGACTGGTCTCTGATCGTGCCTTTCAGGGGCGCGAAAGTGGTTCGGGAAGAAAGTGGCGGAGTGGTTTGGTCGTTTGGTTTGGGTCGCGGGCGGCAAAGCGCTTCGCGGGTCTACCCATTGTAATACCGGCGAGATTTCGAAATTCGCCGATTTGCCGAAATTTTTTTGAAAAATCCGCAAACGCGTCCGGCACATCCGTGATCCGGAGGCCGCGTCGTCGCTGCGAGCGCGGCGAACTGCCTCCGCCGAGGGCGGGACAATCACGCCGGCGAGGGCCGGGCGATTCTACTGGTGCCCGGAACGGCTGCCCGCGTAACCAGATCGGCTGCCCGACGATTCGAATCCGCCGCCCGGGTTTTCGGATCGGCCGCCCGCCAGCTCAGATCTCATATCCGGACGTAACAATCGGCCGCCCGCAGTTGGCGATGGGGCGCCCGCATGCTCGGATCGTCTGCCCGAGGGTTCAGATCTCCCGCCCGCATGTCTGAATGGTCCGCCCGACGTTTGGGGTCGGCCGCCCGAGGGTTAGAATTGGCGGCCCGGTCCGCGCAATCGCCCGCCCGACGATTACAACCGGCCAACTGGCGCGGTGAGATTACCGCCCGGCGAGTCGGAACGACGGCCCGGTGCTCGGCGCGCGGAAAAAGGTAGCGCGAGGCCCGGAGCGGTGGGGCGATGAGGCGCGGACGGAACGGGCGCAGGGAGACGGCGCGAAATAAGCCGGTAACTTTCGGCGTGGAGCGGGGTTCTAAGAGTAGCCTCGGATGAGGCTGAAACACACTGCCATGAAAATCCTCCTCACACTCCTCCTGTGGGCGATCCTCCTCGCGCTGTGCTGGCCGCTGGCGTTGCTGGTGCTGATCGTGTGGCCGCTGCTGTGGCTGCTCTCGATTCCATTTCGAATCGTGGGCACGGTCATGGGGGCGGTGCTGGCGCTGGTGAAGGCCCTGTTGTTTTTGCCGGCGCGCCTGTTGGGGCAGCGGAGTTGAGCGCGCCGCGTCGACTTAAGGAACGCGGGGCGCGGGCGCGAAATAGTCGGCGAAGACGGTCGGGAGGGCGCGGCCGAATTCCTGCCAGTCGGCACCGAGTGGGGCCTTTTGTTTACCGGCGATCCAGTGGGCGTTGAATTCGAGGACGGCAGCGGGGATGCCGAAGCGCTCCAGCCAGCCGTCGCCGAGCGTGCCGGGGTTACGGAACTTGGCGCCGGTGCTGCCCTCGGTGAACCAGGTGTGGCGGCGGAGCAACGCCTCGAAGCGCTGCATGCCCTCGAGGTAGGCCGGGAGATCGGGGACGGCGGGGCGGCTCACGTGGAGCTGGCCGTTGTTATCGTTGTGGAGCTCGAGGGCGAAGTGGGGGCGGAGATGGCGCGCGGCCATGGCGGCGAGCCACTGCTCAAGGGCGTGGTTTTCGGGGCAAAGCTCGGGTGAGGCGGGCTGGTCCCAGCCGCGGTTGAGGTCGATGCCGCGGAGATTGAAGCGGGTGCGGCCGCGGGCGACGCCGTCCTTGTTGGCCATGGGAAGAATATAGTAGGCGACCTGGTCGAGGTGGGCGCGGGCGACCGGGGTGTCGGCGAGGAGGGCGGCGACGAGGCCCTCGATGACCCAATTGCCGCCGGGTTCCCATGGGTGGGCGCGGGCGCGGAGGAAGACGCGGTGCGGGGCAGACTCGCGGCCGAGGCGGATGATCTCGAGCGGGCGGTGTTCGACGGTGTGGCCGATGACTTCGATCTGGACGAGCGGGTGCGGGCGGAGGCGGGCGAGGAGTTGGTCGAGATCGCTGAGCCGGTAAGGCTCGACGCGCGCGACGTAGAGTGAGCCGGTGGGGCCGAGCGTCACGCGGAGCTGCACGCGCTGATCGACGAGCTCCATTTTTTCGGAGCGCCACGAGCGGCCGTCGGCGGAGAGCAGGCAGGCCGTGCGAGCGTCGACGGGGAGGCCGGAGGTGCCATTCCAGACGTTGAGGAAATTCTGGAAGACGAGGGTGTGCGAAGAGCCGGGTTTCCCGTCGAGGCGGAAGTGCCAGTGGCCGGCGGCGCGGTTGGGGGAGGCGCGCTCGTGGTCGTATTGGAGCGAGAGCAGGATCGAGCCGTCGGCGGCGAAGTCCCAGTGGAGCGGCGAGCCGTTTTCGATCGAGGTGTCGATGAACGTGAAATCGGCCGGGCGCGGCGCAGGCGGAGGCAGTTTGCTCGCGGCGGAGGCGGCGAGGGTGGTGAAAATGCAGAGGAGGATCAGGAGTGGCCTCATGGAGGGGGTAAAAGCACGGGGAAAAGGCACTCGGCGGATGTGGGCGTGACCGAAGTGCGTTCGTTAGCGATATTCGCGCGCCGACCGCGCTCCAACCGCGCGTCGCTCACGGGCTGCGGACGCGGAGTTTGTGGTCAGTCATGATGGCAAAGCAGCCGGACCAACTATCGACGGGTTCGCTGGTGAAAAGGGCGATGATGCGCTCGGTGAGAGCGAGTCGACCGGGCGCGTGCAGACGCACGAGGAGAAGGCCGCAGTGCGTGCCAGGCCGAAACCGGCGCACGTCGGAAAAGTCGAGATCTTGAGTGATCAGAAATCGCTGCTCGGCCTGAACGGCATTCCAAATGGCGGTATCCGGCTGACCGGCCAGATTTTCCTCCAGCACGGTGTGGACATCGTGGCCGAGCCGGCGGAGGGCGACGGCAAGTTGCGCGGGTAGATTTTCGTCGAGCTTCAGTTTCATCCCACCGCGGGCGCAGCGGCGAGCGGGAGATCGTCACTTGCGCTGTTGGCGGCGAACGCGATGACAGCTCGCACCGATTCGGGGGTGAGGGTGGGGAAATCGGCGACGATCTCTTCGACGGAGGCGCCTTCGGCGAGGCTGGCCAGGACGGTGCGCACGGTAACGCGCGTGCCGCGAATCACGGTTTCGCCACCGCAGATGCCGGGGGTGCGAGAAAAGTGAAGTTGGTAGTCCATGAACGTGGGAGAGACGGTAGCGAGGAGGACAGGTCGGTCAATTGCGGTCCGGCGCCTTACTTGAATTGCAGCGCGTTGATCAACAGATTGGTGATCCGCAGGTCGGTGAAGACGTGATTAGTTTCCCGCCGGAAGCTGCGGGTGCGAATGCGTTTCAGTTGTTCCAAGAGACGCTCTTTGGGCAGCCCTGACTTGGCGATGGCGGCGGGCGGGATCTCGTTGTCCTGACCGTTGTTCACTTCCATCTTGTCCAGCAGCGTTTGGATTTTTCGGTCGCTCAGGGATTGGCCGTCGACCTTGGGCAAGGCGGCGACCATCGTTGCGAAGCTGATCTTCTCCATGTCTGCGCGGTGCTTGGCAAGATAGTCACGTGCTTTCGGGTCGAGCCGGGCTGGATCGATGGCCAGGGCGGCGGCCCGACCGGACGGACCGCCCACCTGCAGGAGAAACGTGACGCAACGGGATACGGTGTCGAAGTCTCTGGCGGTGGCCAGCACGGTGGCCACCGCCGGGGTGTCGGACTCCGAGCCAAACATACTGAGAAGTTCGAGGATTGATTGTTGGCTGCCGGGAGCGCCAAGGCGCTGCGCCAAATGCGAGGCGGCGGCCTCACCTACGACGCCGTAGACCATGCAGGGAACATCGCCGGGCGTGAATTTCACCAGATGAGGTGCGCGGAAGAAATGAAGCGGAGCCTTGGATTCCAAATAAATGCGGTCGAGCTGGGGCAAGAGGCGCGCGGTGGCGCGCCCACTCGCCCCCAGTTTCATGACAAAGTGAAACAACTCCTCGGTATTGGCGCGGATAACGTCAGCCGCAGGATCGATCCGTTCCAAGGCGGACACGGCGAGATCGGCCGCCGGTTCTCCCTGGTGCGTTAACAAGAGGAACGCCACATCCAGCAGAAAAAACGCATCGGGCTCCGGTGCCTCGATTGCCTGCTTCAGTGCCGCCTCGACGGCGGAGAGACTGTCGGGGTGGGCTTTGAAGAAGCTCCACGCGGCATCCATTTTCTTGTTCAATGTCGACAGTTGGGTCGCGCTATCCGGTCCGCTTGGCACTTGGATACCGCGTAGCCCGTCCAGCGCCTCTCTCGCGGAGGTGGGCCCATTCGAAGTCGCAGAGAGCGCAGGCTTGGCGAGTAAAACCGCCAGCAGGAAGAGTGTGAGCGATGTGAACCAGCGCAGGGACATGAATTACTGATCAGCGGGCGGGTGGCTGAAAGAGCAGCGGCAGGAAATCGACCAAGTAGTCGCGCCAGACGGGCCAGCTGTGATTGCCGGCGGTGAGATGCCACTCGTGGCGAATGCCGGCGGCTTTGAGTTTCGCGACGAACTCTTCGTTGCGGGTGTGGAGGCTGTCGTCGCGGCCGCAGGCGAGCCAGAGGAGGCGCAACTGGGAGTTGGCGCGGGCGGGATCGGCGAGCAGCGAGGCGGTCGTGGTATCGTCGGGGGTGGCGCCGCTGAACGAGCCGATGTAGGCGAACCGATCGAGGGCGCCGAGGCCGACGGTGAGCGACTGACCGCCGCCCATGCTGAGGCCGACGATGCCGCGCTGGGCGGGCTCGGACGCGACGCGGTAGCGCGCTTCGACGAGTGGAATCGCGTCGGCGAAAAGCTCGCGGCGAAACGCGTCCATGGCAGCACCGCGAGCCGGATTGTCCCGCATGGCGGCTGGGGTGAAGGGGTGGCCGTCGATCATCATTATGACCATCGCACGCGCGCGGCCGGCGGCGATGAGGCTGTCGAGAATCCAATGGGCTTTGCCGTGGGCGACCCACGTCTGGTGATTGTCACCCGAGCCGTGTTGGAGGACGAGGAGCGGATATTTTTTATCGGGCGAGGTTTCGTAGCCGGGCGGGGTGTAAACCACGACCTCGCGGGCGCGACCGAGGGCGGTGGAGCGATAGCTGTGCTGGTGGACGGTGCCGTGGGGGATGTCTTGAAAATCCCACGGCTGCGGCGTGGGGGCGGCGACGTGGAGGATGCTGGTGCGCGGCTCGCGCATGGGTTTGATCGCGGTGTTACCGGGATCGATCATGGCAAGGCCGTCGACGTTGAAACTGTATTCCCACACGCCGGCCGTGACCGAGGTGGTGGCGGACCAGAGGCCGCTGTCCGCGCGAGTGAGGGGAAGCGGGTCTTTGGCCCACTGGCCGCGCACGGTGACTGCCTTCGCGTTGGGCGCGCGCAGACGGAACGTCACGGTGCCGTCGGCATTGATCTCGGGCGAGACGACCGGGACGGGGCGAGCGGCCGCGGGCGCGGCAGGGGGCGGAGTGGCTTGGGGGAACGCGGTGAGCGGCGCGAGCAGGGCGAGGGCGACGGCGAGGGTGCGCGGGGTTTTCATGAAGGGTGATCAGGCGACGAAGCTGTAGTCGTAGGGGGCGCGGAGTTCGCGTGAGACGTAGGTGTTGGCCTCGCGGGCGTGGTCGCCGGTGAATTTTTCGGCGGTGGCATCCCACGTGAGATTCTTCCCGGTGCGCAGGGAGATGGCGCCGAGGTGGCACATGGTGGCGGAGCGGTGGCCGGTCTCGACGTCGCAGATCGGGGCTTTCCGCGAGCGCACGCAGTCGAAGAAGTTCTGCATGTGGTTCGAGCTGCTGTAGAGGCGGACGGCGTTGTCGGGGAGCGGGGCTTTGAGGAGCTCGGGCTCGGAGGCTTTGATGCCGTCGCGGTTGATCCAGATCCAGCCGGTGGTGCCCTCGAAGCGGATGCCGTTGCGCTGACCGTCGGGCTTGATCTTCGCGCCGTAGATGGAGTCGTCGCGGGTGGTGCGGATGTTGAGTTTCACGCCGTCGGCGTAGGTGTAGGCGACCTCGTATTCGCTAATGGCATCGTAGCCGCCGGCGATGGGGGGAGTGAGGACGCGCGAGGTGACGGTGCGCGGGGCGAGCTGGCCGATGGCCCAGTAGGCGATGTCGTTGTGGTGGGCGCCCCAGTCGGTCATGGTGCCGCCAGAGTAGTCATACCAGAAGCGGAAGGTGCGGTGGCAGCGCTCGGTGACGTAGTCGACCTTCGGGGCCTGGCCCAGCCAGAAGTCCCAGTTGAGGCCGGCGGGGATTTTGGCGGGAGCAAACGGTCCCTCGCGGAGGCCGGCGGGGAGCCAGACATCGGCGCTCTTGAGCTGGCCGATGCGACCATTGCGGACGAGCTCGCAGGCCTGGCGGAAGCGCGACGAGCTGCGCTGCTGCGTGCCGGTCTGGAGAATGATGCCGCTCTCCTTGACGGCGCGGACAAGGCGGCGGCCCTCGTCGATGGTGAGCGTGAGGGGCTTCTCGGCATAGACGTCTTTACCAGCGCGGGCGGCGCCGAGGTTGACGAGCGTGTGCCAGTGGTCGGGCGTGCCGTTGACGAGGACGTGGATGTCGTCGCGCTCGAGGAGGCGGCGGAAATCAGAATAGACTGCGGGGCGGCGGCCATCGACGGAGAGTTTTTGCGCGGCGGCGGCGGCGTGGGTTTCGTCGACATCGCAGACCGCGAGGACGTCGCCGTAGCCGGCGGCGGTGAGGGCGTCGTTGGTGCCCTGGCCGCCGCAGCCGATGAGAGCGATGCCGGGGCGGTCGTTGGGGCCGAGTCGTTTTGCCGCGAGGGGAGCGGGGGCGCGGGCAGCGGGAGTGGTGGAGCAGGCGGAGAGGCCGGCGAGGGTGGCGGCGGCCGCGGAGCCAACGAGGAAGTCGCGGCGGGAAAGCGAGGGGTTGTTCATGGGGCGGGGAAGCGTGTTGAGATCAGTCGAGCGGGGCTTTCTCGAAGTCGGAGGCGTTGACCCAATTGGCCTGGATTTTTTCGCCCTTCATGTAGCGCTCGTAGAAATTGATGTTCGCGGGATTGGAGTGGGGGTAGCGGTCGAAGACATCACCGCGGCCGAACATGCGAGGATCTTCTTGCGCGGTGAGTTCGGCGTGGAGCTGGGCCTTGAGGGCGGCGCGAGTGGTGGCGGTGGCGGGATCGGTGGCGAGGTTGGTGACGCCGTCGGGATCGCGGCGGAGGTCGTAGAACTCCTCGGGCGGACGCTTGCCGAAGCAGAGAGCCCAGAAGCGGTCGGCGGGGTTGGCGCGGTGGGCGTCGAGAATGAAGGACTTGGTGGCGCCGCCATCGACGTTGAGGTAACCGGTCTCGGGATTGCAGGCGGGCCAGCGGGAAGGTTCGAAGTTTTGGAGGTAGAGCTGACCACCCTTCATGATGCCGCGGATGGGGTATCCGACATCGCCGGGACGGCCGATGTCGTGGCGCTCCATGCCGATGAGAACGTGATCGCGGGCGGGGTTGACCTGACCGCCGCGGGTGGCGCTGAAGAGATCGGTGAGGCTGCGGCCGGGCGAAGGGGCCATGCCGGTGTCGGCCCACGACAGGCCGGCTAGATCGGCGAACGTGGGCGCGAGGTCGATGAAGCTCACGTAGTCATCGATGGTGCGGCCGGGAGCGGCGATGCCGGTGGGCCACATGGCGGCGAACGGGACGTGGTTGGAGTATTCGTAGGCGCTGCCCTTGCCGCGGGGAAAGGGCATGCCGTGATCGGAAGTGACGATGACGAGCGTGTTGGCGAGGAGGCCGCGTTTTTCCAGGGCGGCGAGCATGCGGCCGAGGTGGCGGTCGAAGTGCTCGATCTCGAAGGCGTAGTCGAGGAGGTCGTTCCGGACCGTGTCGTTGTCGGGCCAGAAAGCGGGGACGCGATCGATGTCGGAGAGTTTCTTGCCGCCCTTGGCGACGCCGGAACCGAACTCGTAGCCGCGATGGGGCTCGATGGCGCCATACCAGAAGGCCCACGGCTGGCCGGGCTTCGCAGCGTCAAGGAAGGCCTCGAAGTTGGCGGCGTAGTCGTTGTTGCTCATCTCGGGGGTGGGCGGCTTGGCCTTCTTGGCGTTGAAGGCGACGCCGGTCATCTGGCGCGGTTTGCCGGCGGCGTCCTTGGCGACGCCGGGTCCCCAGCCCTTGAGCGTGTGGCCTACGAACCAACCGTGCTCGGCGAGGGCCTCGCCCCAGCCCTTGAACTTGGCGGGGAAGAAGCAGAGATGGTTGGCGGCTTCCTCAAGTTGCCACGAGTTGCGGCCGGTGAGGATAGCGGCGCGCGACGGGGCGCATTTGGCGTTGGGCGTGTAGGTGTTCTTGAAGAGCAGGCCGTCGCGGGCAACGCGGTCGAAGTGCGGAGTCTGCACCCACTTGGTGCCGTAGGCGCCGGCGTGGACGCCCCAGTCGTCGGCGATGGCGAAAAGGATGTTGGGCGGGGGCGTGGCGGCGGCGCGGAGCGCGGGGGCGACCAAGGCGCAAACGAGCAGGAGCAGGGCGGCGGAGCAGCGGCGGGAGATCATGGACGAAGGGGGGACTCGGGTGAGTCCGGGGTGCCATGACCCAAGCGCATTCGCGGCCGAGGTCGAGACTGCGCCGCTCGTGCGGCGAAAATTACTTCCGGGGCAGCTGGGCGGAAATCACGGTGGCGACCTGCTGCCCAAGGAAATCGTAACCGGCGGAGGTGAAGTGGACGTCGTTGGGATTCTGCAACGTCGCGAGCTTGGGCGTGATCGCGGCGAAGAGGTCGTCGATTGCCACGGCGTGTTTGGCCATGAGGTCGGCGGCAACGGTGTTGCGCTCGACGATGGAGACGGCGGTTTGCTTCTTCGCGGCGTCGTCGGGGATGGGGGTGGTGCTGGCCCAGATGAGCTTCGCGCCGGTGGCTTGAAGGCGCGTGAGGATTTGCGTGAGGCGCTTTTCGTAATCGGCGAGCGGCGTGGCGCGGTCGTGAATGCCGAAGTTAAAGTGGATGACATCCCACTTCCCGGGACCGGCGGAGGCGAGCCACGTTTCGAGTTTCTTGAGGCCGTTGGCGGTGGGGCCGCAGTTTTCGGGGGCGCGGTGGACGTTGGCCTTTCCGATGAGCGCGGCGCGGACGGCGAGGGTGTAGCCGCGGGAAACGGAGTCGCCGATCAGGAGGACGCGGGGGAGCTTGGGGTCGTCGGCGACGAAGTCCCACGCGGTGGACGTGCCCTTGACGAAGTCGCGCTTGTGAATCGGGAGGTAGAAGCCGTTGCCGAGGTTTTCCTGGAGAACTTGTTCCCACGCCTGGCGCTCGGGCGAGAGCGTGGCGACCTTGGCTTGGTAGAGGCCATCGATGCGCTGGTCCTCGGCGGCTTTCTTGGCGGCGGCTTCGGCGGCGTTGGTGGGCTCTGCGGCGGGGAGCGCGGCGAAGGAAGAAAGCAAGAGGGCGACGAGGAGCGAGGAGAGTTTCATGGCGTGTAAAGGGCGGTCGTGTCCGGAGGGGACGTGGCCGACGCGGTAAGCGGCTTCAGTGGGTGGCGGCGGAGCGGGTGGATTCGAAAACGATCTTTCCGGCGGTGTCGTGTAGGCGGAGGGTGAGGGAAGCCGTTGCGGCGGCGGTGGCTGGGGCGACAGCGCCGGAGAGGAAGCCGCCGTGCTTGATGCGGAGGAAGCGGTGCTCGGGGCGCGGGGTTTCCTCGTTCCAGCCGCCGGCGTGGGCGTCGGTCGCGGCGCCGACGCTCCATTCCTCGATGCCGGTGGTCTTGTCGCGGGAGACGTATTGCCAGTGGCGATCGCCGGTGATGACGGCGAGGTTGGGCGTGCGGGCGAGGAGGGCGCGGATGCGGGTGCCTTCGACCGAGTAGCCCTGGTTGGAGTAGTTGTCGTCTTTTTGCGGGCGATCGGGGCCGACGATGGGCGTGGGCGTGATAATGACGCGGAAGGTGGCGTCGGAGGCGGCGAGGGTGCGATCGAGCCAGGCGATTTGCTCGGGGCCGAGGATCGTGGGCGTTTGTGTGCGGTCTTGGGCAGTGGTGCTGCGGAAATCGCGGCCTTCGAGGAACCAGACTTGGAGGTGCCGGCCCCAGCGTTGGGTGCGGTAGGGCGGCTCGGACGGGGCGGTCTGCTCGCGGAAGACGCGCAGGCCGTCAGCGAACGTGAAGTCACCAGTGCGGTCCTCAGGGTGCGAGTCGTTGGTGAGCGTGTCGTGGTCGTCCTTCATGAAGAAGCTCGCGACCTGCCGGTGGAAATCGCGCAGCGTCGGAAAACCATACATGCGCGCCCAATGGTAGCGCGCGAGGTCGACGTTGAGGGCGTGGACCGGACCGTGGTCGTAATAGACGGCGTCGCCGGTGTTGACCATGAAGTCGGGCCGGAGCGCGAGCATCGCCGGATAGATCGCAAAGCCATCGGGGCGGTCGCGGTCCTCGTATTGCTGGCAGCTCATGACGGTGAAACTCGCGGCGGCGTCGGCAGAGGGGGCCGGCGCGGTGACGAAACCGCCGGTGGTGGTGCTGGCGACGGGGGCGCCGGCGCGCGGGCGGTCGTCGACGGCGACCTCATAACGCGTGGCGGGGGCTAGCGCGGACAGGGCGAAGGTGGCGGTGAAATCCCTTGCCGGGTCCACGTCGCGCCACGGTGACTCGATCCACAACGATGACGGGGCGCCGACGGGGCGGTGGCGCACACGCGTCTGGCCGGGAGCGCCCAGGGCGGCGCCGCGGATGGAGCCGAGATTTGCGCCGGGTGGATAGGTGATGACGGGGCGGGCTTGCGGGTAGGCGGCGTTGTCCTTGAGCAGAGTTTCTTTTCCGGAGGTGCGATCGAACAGTTGCGTGATGGGCAGCGGGCCGTCGTCGGAGATGCGGTCGGCGTCGCGCGTGATGCGGGTCCAAACGGTGATCGACGACGACGTGGGCTCGGTGAGCTTGAAGCCGGTGGCCTGGTGGGCGCGGGTGGAGGGCGCCACTGAGACCAGGAGGGCGAGGAGCGGGAGCGACGCGAGCTGGTGACGATGGATCATGGAGAAGGACGGGGCGAAGCGCCGGCGGTGAGGCGGCGGCCGAGTTGCGTGGCGAGCCACGCCATGGGCAAGTAGGCGACGATGAGATCGAGCGCCATGAACCAAGCGGGCGCCGGGATCATGAAGCAGGCGGCGATACCGCCGGCGAGGAAGAGCCCGCCGAGCGTGTAGGCGAACGCGGTGTGGCGGGAGCCGGCGACGAGGAAGGCAACGAGTGCACCGACGAAGGTGCCGCCGGCGTGGGCGAGAAACGGGAAGAGAAAGTGCTTGGCCTGATACAGGTGCATCGAGGCTTTCATGCTGGCGACGCTGGAGACGTCGACGCCCGGCGGCGGCGGGATGAGGCGGGGGCTGACAGTGATGAGGGCCATGTTGACAACAGAGCCGAGGACGAAGCCGAGGATGACGGCCGCGATGTTGCGGAGGATGGTATTCATGTGGGGTGGGGTGCGGAAAGAGTTGGCGGGTCCAACCGGGGGAGGCGACGAAATAGCGGGAGCGCGCACCGCCAAATGTGAGGCGGAATCGCAGGTCTTACGTTGACGAAAATATTCGATTCAGAAGGCGAACTCTGGGCGGTTTGATTCGTTCGTTGTTGAGCAGCGAAGTCTGCGCGGGATGGCGACTGGATCAGTGTGGAAGAGCGAGGAGGAGGTGCCGGTAGATTCTTCCGGCACGATGGAATTGTCTGTGGCCGGCGCTTACTCGTTTCCGGCAGGTGAGTAGTAGTCCCCGTTGCGTTCTTGTCTCGCTGGGGTGTTGCTTCCGCTATGAAAACGAAAACCAGTGGTTTGAGCAGGCGGTTTTCGATTCAGGGTGGATTTACGCTCGTCGAGATCATGATCGTGGTCGTCATCATTGGTCTGCTGGCTTCGATGGCCATTCCTGCGTTCCAAAAGGTCCGCACGTCTTCGCAGGACAAGACGGTGCTCAACAATGCCCGGCAACTCGCCGCCGCCGCGGACCAATACTTTCTGGAGAATGGCGTTTCATCCGTCGTGATTGGGAGCCTCATCGGCGCCAGTAACTACATCAGGGCGCTCAACCTTGTGGCCAACGAAGCCTACCCCGCCGGTTTCACACAGGGAGTGACCATCACCGTCGCCGGCATTGCCGGGATGCGAACGGTGACCTACGCACCGTAGGCGAATGCCCAGGCGGGCAAGTCTGGAGGTGAAGCAACTTGCGATGGATTGTCGTCAGGTTTTCTGGGGAGCGGTCTTCGCTGTGAAGGTGGGGCGATCGAGCTTGATGCTGAGGTCTCGCAGCTTGGGACGGAGCTGGGCGTAGTCGACCCGCTGGACGGCGAGGTTGGACTGGATGGCCATCGATGCGGCGACGCCGGAGGCTTCGGCAAGGGTCATCCACACGGGCTCCATGCGGATCGACGTCATCGCGATGTGGCTCGCGGAACAGCAGACGGGGACGAACAGATTGCGGCACTCGCGTTCGTGCGGAGTGATCGCGCGGTAGGGGATTTTATAGATGCCGCGGTATTTCTCCTCGAGGTAGAGCATCGAGTAGTCGCCGCCTTGGAGGGCGACTTGGCCGTCGAGGGGATGCATCGCGTAGGGCCAGTCGTCGACGCCGTAGGAGGCGAGGCCGACGGAGTCGCTGGGGTCGGTGGTGCCCTCCATGTCCTTTTGCGTGACGACGTAGCTCGAAATCATGCGGCGCGCTTCGCGGACGTAGAGCTGGTGCGGCCAGCCGGAGGTGTCGTCAAACTGGCCGGGGTCGAAGCCGGCGACGTGGGCGCGCTCCTTGAGTTTGGCCGGGGCGGAGGGATCGGTGCGGAGGAAGTGGGTGATGCCGCGGAGGAAGTCCTGGTGGAATTTCCAGATGCGCGAGCGGGTGGGCCAATCGCCATCGGGGTAAGCCGCGTTGCAGCCGAAGACGGTCGGCGCGATGAGACTGCGGGAGAGGTTGCCTGCGCCCGGATAGTGAATGCCGCCAGTGGCGACCTCGTATTCCCCGAGCTTGCGCATGCGGCGGCCGTTGAGGTTGAGCTTTTGGGTAAAGGCGCGGCGGTAGACCTCGAAGGTGAACGGGTCGTAGTCGTCGGGTGGGTCGATGGGGAGTTGGTTTTTCTCGAGCGTGAACTTCCAGCGGAAGCCGTAGCCCATCGTGAGTTTATCGGCGCTGCCGAGGGGGCCGGGGGTGTGGTCCTGCAGGAGCGGCAAGAGGCCGCTGCGCGGATCGCCGGGCCTGACGTAGGGATCGATGGAGTAGACGGCGAGGGGCGGACGGACACCGGCGAGATTTTCGCCGTAGTGGTCGCGTGATTCGCGGCCGTAGGTGTAGCTCACGCCGGACTTGGCCATGAGGTCACCCTCGTAGGAGCAGTCGATGAACACCTTGGCGCTCACGGTGACGGCGCCGGCCACCTTCGGCTGGGCGATAGGGCCACCGAAGCGGTCGGGCGGGGCGTGATCGAGGACGAGGGAAGTGATCGTGGCGCCGTCTTTCGTGACGGAGGCGACGCGGTGTTCGTAGAGGATTTCGACGCCGTGCTCTTTCGCGAGGTCGGCGAACATGCGGCGGTATTGGGGATCGGTGAGGCCGTCCTTGAGGATTTTTTTGGCGGAGCCGCCGGCAGCTTCGGAGCGACCCCAGTCGATGTGGACGAGCCCGCTACCGGTCATGCCGCCGAGCCAGCGGCTGGGCTCAATCACGAGGACGCGGCGGCCCTCACGCGCCGCGGCGACGGCGGCGGCGATGCCGGCAGCGTTGCCGGCGTAGACACAGACGTCAGCCGTGCGGATGCGCGGATCGGCGGCGCGAAGGGCGGAGCTGAGGGGAACGGCGACGGTCGCGACGCCGAGGTGGGTAAGGAAGGAGCGGCGGTTCAGCGGGAGAGCCATGGAAAAAGCGGAAAATGGGGTGACGGTGGATGGACGTAGCGCGGAGCTTTAGCCCGCGCTTGGAAGCTGAGAAACACGGTCGGATGCTCCGTGCTACGAGATGGAAACTCAGAACGTCTGCGTCGCGGACAGGCGGAAGCTGCGCGGGGTGGTGTAGCTGAAGAAGCGCGGGTAGCTCACGCGGGCGGGCGAGGTGAGGTCGCCGTTGGCGGCGCGCAGGCCGGCGGTGTTGTAGAGCGGGGTGTCGTAGTTGAAGAGGTTCGTGATCGAGAGATTGAGGTCGACCTTGCGACGGCCGAGTTTCACGGGGTAGCCGATCGTCGCGGTGCCGAGGAAGTAGGCCTTTTGCCAGACGACCGTGTAGGCATCGACATTAGGATCGTCGAGGGCGGTCGCGGGGTTAGCAGGGTTCACCATGGTGTCGGCGCCACGGTAACCGATGACTTGCGGGCCGCGGAACTGCATGCCGTAGCCGAGGCGGAGGCCGGTGAGTTTGCCGCGGCTGAAGCGGTAGTCGGAGTAGGCGTTGGCGGTGTATTTCGTCAGGCGGTTGAGGAGCTGGGTGCCACTGACCCAGTTGGCGCGACTGGCTTGGAGGGAGTTCCACGCGTTGACGGTGGCATTGAGGTCGGGGGAGGTGGCGGAGGTGACGCCGGGCTTGGCGGTGGCGAAGCCGCTGGCGTCGAGTTGGATGCCGGAGTCGTCGAGGATTTGCTTGAACGTGGGCGTCTGGGCATCGACCCACGCGCGCGTCTGGCGGTAGGCGTCGGTCTGCGAAGCGTCGGCGAGGCCGACGTTGAGAGTGAGGCGCCAGTTGGGCGTGAGATTGGCGACGGTCTCGAGTTCGTAGCCGCGGCTGCGACGGTCGAGGGTGTCGTTCCAAGCGATGGGCACATCGCCGAGGCCGCGGCGGTTGCGGCCGTCGGAGCTGAGGTCGCCAATTGCGTTGGCGTTGATGAGCACCTGGAGGTTGCTGAAGCCGGACGGCTGCGTGATCGAGGCGTCGTTTTCCTTGGATTCGTAGCGGCTCAGCGTGACGTAGAGCTTGGGGCCGAAGGAGACGCGAAGGCCGTAGTCCTTGCCCTCGGAGACGGAGGGCGGCGGCGTGCCGTAGTCGATGGTGGTCTTGGTGAAATCGGTAGGATTGAAGGTCTGGGCGAAGTTGGCCCAGAGCGAAACGCCCCAGCCGATATTGAAAATACCACCCACGGATTTGGTGGGTTTCTTGGTGCTGGTGGGCGGTGGGTTGAAGTCATCCTGGAAGCGGTCGTTGGCGTATTGGGGGAGGGCGACGCCGGTGGTGGTATCGCGCGGGCGGGTGGCCGGCGCGAGCTGCGACGGGCCGGTGGGGCGGCCGGCGGCGTCTTTGGGGACGTAGGTGAGCTTGAAATAATCGGCGGGCGCGTCGGGGCGGTAGATGAAGTGGTCGCGGGTGAGGGCGCCGTAGCCGGCGGGGTGGTCGAGCGGGCGGAGGAAAAGGCGCTGGCTGCGGTCGACTTGGTCAGAGCGGAAGGCACCTAGGACGATGAGGCGCTTTTGCCAGAAGGAGACGTTGGCGGAGGCTTGGTAATATTTCGTGGTGGCGTCGCTGAAGGTGGTGGCGTCGTTGCGGTCGGAGCCGAGGACCCATAGGGGATTGTAAGTCTTGGACGTGCCGGCGGTAGGGTCGACGAGGGTGATCGCCTTCATCTCGGTGAGTTCGCGCTCGCGCTGGTTCCAGTAGTAGCGGTAGCGGAGCGTCTGGGTGCGCGTGCTGGTGACGAGGCCCCAGGCGCGGGCATCGGCGTCGACCGGGATCATGTAGTATTCGCGGGAGCGGAAAATTTCCTGGTTTTCGCGGGCGCCAATGAGGTTGGCGCGGAAATCGAACCAGCGCGTGGTCTTCGCGTAGGCAGCGGCGAAGCGCAGGGCTTGGTTCGTCGTGTCGACCTTCTGGCGTTCGGGGCGGCTGAATTCGTTGTAGGGCTGGAGGAAGTTCGGGTTGGTGGCCCCGTCGGGGAGGAGGCGGTTAATATCGATGAACGTGTTTTGGTAGCCCTGGTTGGTATAGTAATCGATGAGGCCGTAGCTGAAGAGCTTGTTGACGCCGCCAGAGAGCTGGACGTTGAGGGAGTCGCCGACGCGTTGGTCGACGAAGAGGGTGGCGTCGCGGAAGCGGTTAATCGCGGTGGGATTGGGCCCGATGTTGGTGAAGGAGCGACTGGGCACGCGAAAGGCGGAGCCGGCGATCGCGGCGTCGTAGATGCCCGGCGTGATCATGGGGGTGTCGATGATCGGGCCGGCGTTGAAGCCGAGGTTGCCGCCGCTGGCGGCGGTGATGCCGTTGACGGGGCGGTTGCCACCGAAAAACGTGGTCTGCATCATGCCGGTGTAGCTGAGGGCGGTGTCGAAGCTGCGGCCGGAAGCGGGGGAGACGACCCAGCTGTTGGTGCCGACACGAGAGGCTCCAAAGGCGGACTGGCTGGGGAGCGTCGAGGGCTGGAGGCCGGAATAGACCTTGGCGCCGTCCCAGCCGGAGAAGGAGTCGGCAAGGGTGTTCATGCCCGCGACAACTTTTTGTTCGTAGTAGTCGCCGATGAGGGAAACGCGGGTGGTGCGCGTGGGCTCGACGGTGAGCGAAGGGGAAACGCCCTTGCGCTGGGTGCGTTCCCAGTCGCGGAAGGTGTGGGTATCCTGCCACGTAGTGACGACGCGGGCGGCGACCTTTTTGTTCAACGCGTAGTTGGCGTCGACGGTGGCGCGGTAGGATTCCCAAGTGCCAACTTCGGCGCGGACCTCGGTGGCGTTGCGGCCGAGGCGGGCGCTCTTCACGACGGCGTTGGACGTGCCGCTGATGGTGCCGGTGCCGAAGAGGATGGAGTTGGGGCCGCGGGCATAGTCCATGCGCTCGAGGTTGTAGGTCGAGGGATTGGAGCCGCCGGTGAAGAAGTTGCGGTTGACGGCGTTGGAGCCGACGCCGCGGATGGTGCTGCTGCCGGTGCCGCCGAAGAGCTGGCCGCCGCCGTCGTCGGGCGTGGTGGTGGCGCTAACGGTCCAGTTGATGGCTTCGTTGAGGTCGCTGAGATTGAGGGCGTCGAGGAACTCGCGCGTCTGCACGGAATAGGCGACGGGCGTGTCAACGAGATCGGTGGCGAGACGGCCGCCGGCGAGGGAGCTAGCGGCGACGAAGCCGACGTCCTTGGAAGTGTTAACCTCGAACGGCGAGAGCGTGACGAGCGGGTCGGGCGATCCAGGAGGCGTCGCCGCCGGTGTCACCGTCTGGCCGTGCGCGGCGGCGAGGGCGCACGCTAAGGCGGAGGCGAAGAACGGGCGGAGGCGAGTAACGGAGTGTGATGCGGGCGAGGTAGGCATGGTCGATAGCCCCGGGGGCAGGGCGGAGGGCGGTGGGGCAGTGAGGGGAACAGACGCAGAGCGGAGCAAAAAAGTGCGGGGCGGCGAGCAGGTTTGCTCGGGCCGCCCCGCTCCGCGGAAACACAGAAGTGAGAGGTGGGGTTAGAAGTCGAGGCGGGCGGTGAGCGTCCAGTTGATGGGGGTGCGATACGCGAAGCCGGCGGGCACAGTGTAGACGGCAGGGGAGGTGACGTCTGCGTTGCGATTGCGCAGGATGGTATTGGTGGTCTGGCCGCCGGGGAGATTCACGAAATACATCGGCGTCGTGTTGTTGAAGAGGTTCTGGATGTTGAGGTTCAAGGCGAGCGTGTGGCGGTTGGGGAGTTTCCAGCTGTAGCCGAAGCGGGCGTCGGCCGTGGTGTAGGGTTTAGAGTAGACAGGCGTGTAGGCGTCGACCGTAGGGTCGTCGATCGCAGTGAGAGGATTGGCCGGATTCACGATGGTATCAGCGCCGCGGTAGCCGACGACCATCTTGCCGCGATAGTGGAGACCGAAGCCGGCCGAGAGGCCCTTGAGCTTGCCTTCGCGAATCGTGTAGTCGGTGCCGAGGTTGGAGGTGTAGTCGGTCGCGCCAGCGAGTTTCTGTGCGCCGGTGACGAGATTGGGGATCGTCGTGGTCTGGAGGCTGTTCCAGGCATTCACTGCGTTGTTGACGGCGCCCTGGTTGATCTTGGTGGGATCGTTGAGGGTGGGGTTGATCGTCGCGACGTTGGTCGAGCTGATGAGAATGCCGGCGTCGGCGAGGATCTGGCGTGTGACCGTGTCCTTGGCGGCGATAAACGCGCGGCTATCTGGGGCGATGTTGGTCTGCGTGCCGCGAGTGTTCGCGACGTTGAAGAGCAGGCGCCAAGACTTGGTGAGGTTGGCGGTGACCTCGAGTTCGACGCCCTTGGACTCCTGCGTTTGCGTGTCGCGCACGACCGTGGGGAGGAGGCCCTCGTTGCGGATGTTGCGTCCGCCGGGGCTGAGGTCGCCAACGGCAGGGGTATTGAAGATGGTGTTGAAGCTGCCGATGAGGCCGCCCGGGGCATTTACGGGGGAGAGATTTTGATTCGAAGTGAACCAGCCCAGGCTCAGCGAAACGCGGCCACCGAGGGGATTCAGGCGGATGCCGGCGTCGACGCCGCGGGAAGCGGATGGAGGAAGGAGCGAACTGTCGAGGCGTTGGACGAGAAGGTTCGGGTTAAACGTCGTCGCGAGGTTGCTGTAGAAGCCCAGCCACTTGGTGGCGTTGAACGTGGCTCCGACGGAGAAGGTGTTGGAGGCAACGTTGAGGGCGGGCGGGTTGTAGTCATCGCGGAAGCGGTCGTTGGCATATTGCGGCTGCGGGAGGATGTTGCTCGAGGCGACGGTGGCGGTGGCGGGGACGGTGAGTCGGGGACGGTTGTCGGCGGGTTGCGCGGGACCGGTGGCGACTCCGGTCGCGCTTTTCGGAATGTAGGTGAGGGTAGCCCAGTCTTTTGGCGCGGAGGGCTTGAAGACGATGTTACTGCCATTCCAATTCGCGGCGTAGTCTCCGGGAAGGAGGGTGTTC
Source organism: Opitutia bacterium (assembly GCA_947453695.1). GTDB lineage: Bacteria > Verrucomicrobiota > Verrucomicrobiia > Opitutales > Opitutaceae > GAS368. The sequence continues at coordinate 20,007 of CANGHW010000027.1, read as the reverse complement.
TTCGTTTCAAGGTTGGTGATGTCGCGGCGGACGGCGCCGATCAGGACGAGGCGATTTTTGAAGAGGCTGAAATTGCCAGCGGCCATGACGTGTTTGAATTTGGTGATGTTGTCGGCACTGTTGTCTTTGCGCGTGGCGTCGAGGACGTGCTGGGGGGTGACGGTAGTGGTGGTGCCGTCAGGATTGCGGAGCGAAAGGGCGCCGAGGTCGGTGTTGTAGAAATCGCGACCGCTCTGATTCATATAGAGGCGATACCAGAGGGCGGTGCTGGCCTGGGATTGATCCCAATAGCGGGCGTCTGGTCCGATGCTCTGGAGGGGGAGCAGGTAAAGATAGCTGCGCTTGGCCTGGAGCTGGTAGTTGGCCCCGCCGCCGAGGGCGAGCTGGAGGCGGCCGAGGGCGGTTTCCTTGATGTAGGCGGCGGAGGCTCGGGCGCTGCTGAGTTCGTAGTTGCGGAGATTCTGGTAGCTCCAGAATTCGCTGTAGGGCTGCTTGAAGTTCGGGTTGGGGGCGCCGTTCGGCAGGGTCGAATTGATGTCGATGTAGACGGTGTTAGCCCCGCGGTTGATGGCATTGTTACCGTCGATCTTCACCTTGTTGGTGTCGCCCGCGATTTCGAAGAAAAACGACTCGCCGATGCGGTGGCTGAGGACGAGGGAAACGTCTTTCGCGACCTGGGCCTGGGTGGGTTTCTTGCTGGTCCAGAGATTCGTGGTCGACTGCGAGGGAACGCGGAAACCGGAGGAACCGGCGAGGACGGAGTCGTAGCGGCCGGAGGGAACTTCAAAGCCGTCGATCATCGGCTGACCGGCGAAGCTGACACTGGCGCTGGTAATGGCCTTGCCGCCGATGAAATTGCGGTTGGCGGCGGTGCCGTTGCCGGCGGCGCCCTTGGTGCGGAGGGTGTTGGCGAAATTCAGCACGGTGCCCGTGCCAAAGGCAGTTGGGTCCATGACCCAGAGCGGGGCGAAGAGTGGATTGGCGTTGTTGGTGGCGTAGGAAACGCCGGCGGAGGCTTGCTCGGCGGCCGTCGGGACATTGGTGCTGCCTGGCGCGATGGCGCCGGCGTAGGTGGTCCGTCCGTCCCAGGCGGAAACTTGGTCGGTGAGAAAAGTCGGGAAGGTCTTCTGCGAGGTCTCGGCGTATTCGCCCTCGGCGCGGAGGGTGGTGTTCTTGGTGAGATGATAGGTGCCGGCAACAAAGACGGCCTTCTTTCTGCGCCACTCGTTGTCGCGGTAGGTATCGCCGCGGTCCATCATGCCGGCGACGCGCACGGCGGCTTTTTCATTGAGGGGCTTGTTTAGGTCGAAGGTGGCGCGGACCTTGTTCCACGAGCCGAACTGGAGTTGGGCTTGGTGGAGCGTCTTGGTGGTGAGTGCCTGTTTGGTGACCGAGACGGGTGTGCCGCCGAATTGGGCGGCGCCGAAGAGAATGGCGTTGGGGCCGCGGGCGAAATCGAAGCGGTCGAGGGCGTAGCTGTCGGTGTTGTGGTTGAACGGAAAGAAATTCCGCATCGGGTAGTTCGACTCGCCGGGTGCGGCGCCGCGGATGGTGATGTTGATCGCGGGAGAGAAGCCGAAACCCTGGTCGACGTTGTTGCCGGGGTTGTAGGTGGTGTTGACGGACCACTCCATCGCTTGCGTGAGATCGGTGATATTGAAGGCGTCGAGAAACTCCTTCGTGAGCACGGAGTAGGCTACGGGGGTGTCCTTGAGATCGGTGTTGAGCCGGCCTCCGGCGAGGGCGCTGGTGGCAACGAAGCCCTCGTCGCGACTGGTGTTTACCTCGAACGGGGAGAGTTTGACGGCGGTTTGATCTGTAACCGAGTTGGAAGGCAGAGCGGTTTGGGCGAAGCTGGCGGTGGTGGCGCACAGCAGTGAAGCGAGGACGCAGGGCAGCGCAGAGCGCGGCAAGGCAGAGGTAGTCATAGCGGGTAGGGTGGGAGTGAAGCGGTCGAGAATTCGACTTCGACACCTTTGATGCGTTAATCTAACGCATTCCAGCGTGAATCCACCTGTTTCCGCTGCCCCTCCCACGCTGCGCCACGTCGCCGAAATGGCGGGGGTGAGCCAAATGACGGTTTCACGGGCCCTCGGTGGGCGGGGGCGGATCGCCGAAGAGACGAGGGCGGAAATCAGAGCGATCGCGGAGCGATTGGGGTATCGTCCTGATCCGGAGGTGGCCAAACTGATGCACCACTTGCGAGTCGGAAAGCGGCGGCGTTTCCAGAGTGTAATCGTGGGGCTGACCACGCGGAAGCCGGATGATCAGGAGTGGTATTTTCGGGCCTTGGTCGCGGGAGCGTCGGCACAGGCGGCGGCGCGAGGCTATGGATTTGAGGTCGTGCATGTTTCGCCGACGGGCAGGAATTGGGCGGTCGTGCGCCGAACGTTGCAGAGCCGCGGGGTGGAGGGCGTGCTATTGCTGCCTTCGCAGGCTCCGGTCGACCTGAGTGGCGTGCTCGGGTGGGAACAATACTCGGTCGTTTCGGCCTCCGCCAGTGTGACCGGGCCGGATGCGCATCGCGTGATGCCGCATCATTTTGCCAATGCGCTCCTCCTCTGCCGAAATCTGGCACGAAGCGGCTGTCGGCGCATCGGCTTGGTCATGGCGGCGGACCATGAGGTGCGCAGTGGCCACGGCTTTTCCGCGGCGGTGATGTGGCATGGCGCGAGTGAGGCGGCGCAGGTCGTCCCTCCGTTGGTGGTGCGGGAGGTTGGCCGGGTGGAGTTGCGCCTGTGGTTCAAGCGCGAGCAACCCGATGTGATCATCACGAACGAACTCAGTTCGGCCCGCGAATGTGCGCGTAATCTGGGCCGAAACGTGGGGGGCGCGGTGCGGTTTGCTGTGACCAGCCTGATCGGCGAAGAGCATGAGGGTATTTCCGGGATCGACGAGCGACCAGGGGCGATCGGCGAGGCCGCGGCAGAGATGTTGGCGGGAATGATTGAGCGCCGAGTGCGCGGTCAGCCCGAGACGCCCAACGCGACGCTGCTGAGCGGGCGATGGGTGCCGTGACTTTGTGGTGATGTGCAGCCATAGCGGGCATTGACACCCGCCGAGCGGTCGCGGCACGCTCGGCCCTTCATTTTTTCGCAGACGTCCCGTCACGCCCGCCGCTCCATGCCACAAATCATCGCTGTTCTCGACTTCGGCTCCCAGCTCACGCAGGTCATCGCGCGCCGCATCCGCGAGTGCCAAGTCTACTCGAAGATCTATCATTTCTCGACGCCGGCGGCGAAACTCCGCGAAGACGGCGTGGTCGGCATCATCCTCTCTGGCGGCCCGCAGAGCGTCTATGCGAAGACCGCGCCGCACCCTGACACCGAGATCTTCAAACTTGGGGTGCCCATGCTCGGCATCTGTTACGGCGTGCAACTCATGGGGCACCACCTCGGTGGGAAGGTCGCACCCAGCAAGGCCCGCGAATACGGCCACGGTCACCTCACGATCAAGAAGCCGAGCAAGCTCTTCGCCGGTCTCCCGAAGAAGCTCCGCATTTGGAATTCCCACGGCGACAAACTCGAGCAACTCCCGCCCGGTTTCATCGCGACGGCGGTCTCGGAAAACTCGCCGTTCTCCGGCATCGAGGACAAGAAGCGTGGGTTCTACGGCATCCAGTTTCACCCGGAAGTTTTCCACACCGAGCGCGGCGTGGATATGATCCGCAACTTCCTCGTCGGCATTTGCGGCGCAAAGCAGGATTGGACGACGAAGGACTTCATCGCGCAGTCCGTCGCGACGATCCGTGAGCAAGTGGGCAAGGGCCGTGTGCTCCTCGGACTATCCGGTGGCGTCGACTCGTCTGTAGCGGCGGCGCTGCTGCACAAAGCCATTGGCAAGCAGCTCACCTGTGTGTTCGTCGACAACGGTCTCCTCCGGAAAGGCGAGCGTGAGGCAGTTGAGAAGCTCTATGGCGATCACTTCCAGATCGACCTCCGCGTGGTTGATGCTTCGAAGCTGTTCCTCACGCGCCTGAAGGGGGTCGTCGAGCCCGAGACTAAGCGCAAAATCATCGGCCGCACCTTCGTCGAGGTCTTCGAGAAATCGCTCAAGTCCATCAAGGGCAGCGCGGAGTTTCTCGCCCAGGGCACGCTTTATCCCGACGTGATTGAGAGCGTCTCGATCCAAGGTAACCCGGCGTCGCTCATCAAGACTCACCATAACGTCGGCGGTCTGCCCGAGCGCATGAAGCTCAAGCTCGTCGAGCCGCTCCGCCAGCTCTTCAAGGACGAGGTCCGCCGCGTCGGGGAGGCACTCGGTCTCCCGAAGGAAGTCGTCTGGCGCCAGCCGTTCCCTGGTCCCGGTCTTGGCGTGCGGGTAATGGGCGACATCACCGCCGACAAGCTCGAGATCCTGCGCAACGCCGATTACGTGCTCCAAGAGGAGATGATGGCCTCGGGTTACTACTGGAAGGTGTGGCAGTCGTTCTGCGTGTTCCTCCCGGTGAAGACCGTGGGCGTGTTTGGCGACGAACGCACCTACGACTACGTAATCGCGATGCGCATCGTGGAGAGCACCGACGCGATGACGGCCGACTGGGCCAAGCTGCCCCACGAGGTCCTCCAGAAGATCTCCAGCCGCATCACCAACGAAGTGCGTGGCGTCGGCCGCGTGGTTTACGATGTGAGTTCGAAACCGCCGGCCACGATCGAATGGGAGTAATCTCCGCCGGGCACTTGTAAGCCCGGAAGCTTTTCAATTCCTGCAATCTGTCTTAACGTCCCGCCTATGAAGTCCTTTTCCCTTCGCTACCTATTCGCCGTTGGGGCCGCCGTGGCCGTGATTTCTGCCGCATGCGCGCAGGAGCCGGCGATTATCGCCAAGGCCCGGGCGCGGATTGGAAGCGAGGCTCTCATCAATGGGGTGAAATCGATTCACTATGTGGGGACCTTGGTGACAACCGATCCGAAGGACCCGACCAAGCAACAGCGGGCGGCGATCGAGATTATTTTCCAGAAGAACGACCAACAGCGCATCAGCGCGACGTCCGACAAACTCATCGAGACCACCGCGCTCGATGGCTACGAAGCATGGCAGCGCAAGCAGGACGCAGCGGACGCGACGAAATGGCAGCAAACCCTGCTCGGACCCGAGCAAGTGAAGCGTCTGCGGGCAAATACGTTTGAGACGCTGGCTTTTTTCCGCGGTCTCGAGGCCCGCGGTGGACGCATTGAGGATCAGGGCACTGCGACCATCGACGGTATTAACTGTCAGAAAATCGCGTTTATCCACGCCCCTGCCATTGTTTTTACCCGCTATTTCGATCTCGCCACGGGTAAACTTGTTTTCACGGAGACAGAGGCTGGAAACTCACTCCGGGAGCAGGGCGAAATTGTGGAGGCCGGGCTGCGCTTTCCCAAGACAATCGTCACCACCAACAAGAGCTCCAAGGGTGAGGTTCAGACCGTTACCATAAACATCGAGAAAGTGACCGTGAACGAATCTTTCCCCGCCACCTTTTTCCGCGTTCCAGCGCTCTCGACCAAGAAGTGAAGACATCGCGCGGTCTGAACCGCGCAAACTGATCGGACCCATGCGCACGCTTCATCACTCCTCCAAAACTTTCGCCGACGACATTGCCCTGTTCTGCCGGGGCTCCGTGGTGCCGAAGGAGATCTCCGATTCCGTCGCCGCGATCCTCGCCGATGTGCGCCACCGCGGCGATGAAGCCGTGAGTTATTACGCGGCGAAATTCGACAGCGCCAAGCTCCGCGCGCGCGACTTCCCGGTGAAGGTCACTGATCTCGCCGCGGCGGCGAAACGGCTCCCGGCCGCTGAACTCCGTGCCCTCAAGGCCGCCCGCGACAGCATCATCGATTTCAATAGCCGTGGCCTTCCGGCCAACTGGACGGCGAAGAACAAGCACGGTGCGCTTGTGGGCGAGAAGTTCGACCCGATTCGTCGCGTCGGTCTTTACGTTCCTGGTGGTCAAGTCCCACTTGTCTCGACGGTGCTTATGACGGTCACGCTTGCGAAGATCGCCGGCTGTCCCGAGATCGCGGTTTTCACGCCGAGTAATTCCGACGGCAAGGTGGCCGATGGTCTGCTCGCGGCGCTCCATCTCTCGGGCGTTACGGAAGTATACCGTTTTGGTGGCGTGCAGGCGATCGGCGCGATGGCCTACGGCACGACGACGATTCGTCCGGTCGATAAGGTTTATGGTCCGGGCAACGCCTACGTCTGTGAGGCGAAGCGGCAGGTTTTCGGCACGGTCGGAGTCGATTCGCTCCCCGGTCCCAGTGAGGTAATGATCATCGCCGACGATACCGCCAATGTTTCGTTCGCCGCCGCCGATCTCCTCGCGCAGGCTGAACACGGCTCGGGTCGCGAGAAAATCTACCTCCTCGCCACCTCGGCCGCGATCATCGACGCGATAAACGTCGAGTTGCGCACCCAGCTTCAGCTCATCACCCGCTCGGAGAAGACGCAGCGCGTGCTCCAGGACGGCTTCCTTGCCATTGAGGTGAAAAGCCTCGAGCAGGCGGCGGACATCGCTAATTACGTCGCGCCCGAGCACCTTGAGCTGCTCGTCAATGACACTGCGGCGAAGAAACTCACCGACGCCATCACGACGGCCGGTGCAATCATGATCGGCAATCACACGCCGACGGCGCTGGGCGATTTCACGGCCGGCCCGAGCCACGTGCTGCCCACGGGCCGCGCGGGACGATTCTTCAGCGGATTGCGCGTCGCCGATTTCCAGCGACGCACGAGTATCGTGCGTTACGACAAGGCGAGCGTGAAGAAAGGTGAGCCCATCGTCGCCGCTTTTGCCGCGATGGAGAAACTGGACGCTCACGGACGCTCCGTGCGGATTCGGACGTGACGGTTTCCCGGCCGCACGTCTTAGTTTGAGGCCCGTGCCGTTTTCGGTGCGGCCTCTATTTCCCGTCGCCATGTCCGATCTGTCCAAACTCGCCCTGCCGCACGTCACGAAGCTCCACGCCTATACTCCTGGCCTCCAGCCGACGGAGTCCGGCTGGGTGAAGCTCAACACTAACGAATCGCCTTATCCGCCAAGCCCGCGGGTGGCCGAGGCGCTGCGCGAAGAGATCGGTGCCGACGGTGCGTCGCTGCGCCTTTACCCGAATCCCAAGAGCTCGCCGCTGCGCGCAGTCATCGCAAAACTCCATGGGCACACTTTGACTGCGGACCACGTCGTGATCGGCAATGGCTCCGACGATATCCTCAATCTTCTCATCCGCGCTTTCTGCACGCAGGAGGCCGCGGCCGGCTTTACGCTGCCGAGTTACTCGCTCTACCCGGTGCTCGTCGCGATTCAGGACGGCAAGAGCAGCTTCGTTGAATTCGACCGTTCGATGAAACTTCCGCTGGAGAAGATCGCCGCGTCGACCGCTCGGGCGTTTTTCCTCACGTCGCCCAACGCCCCGACTGGTGTCGCGTTTTCCAACACGGACATTGAGCGTGCGCTCCAGTCCTTCCGCGGGCTCTTCGTCGTTGACGAAGCCTACGCGCCGTTTGCGAAGGAGGATGCCGTTTCACTCCTCGCGCGCTATCCGAACCTCGTCATCGTCCGCACGCTTTCGAAGGCCTACGCGCTCGCTGGTATTCGCGTCGGCTACGCGCTCGCGCATCCCGAGATTGTCGAACTCCTCGACCGCGTGCGCGACAGCTACAACGTCTCGCGCCTCTCACAGACCGCCGCCATCGCGGCGCTTAGCGACCAGCCCTACTACGACGGCGTGATCGCAAGGATCAAAGCGACGCGTGATCGCTGCATCCGCAGCTTCGCGGCGCGGGGTTGGTTCACCTACGAGTCGCAGTCGAACTTCATTTTTACCGAGCCGAAGAATGCACGGGGTGAGACGGGGCCGGCGGTGTCAAAGTCGGCCTATGACTACCTCTTTGCGCACAAGGTCCTCGTGCGTCACTTCCCGAGCCACGCCTTGACCGCTCCTTTCCTGCGCATCACGGTGGGCACTGATGACGAAATGCTCGTCCTCGAAAAAACTCTCGAAGCATGGCTAAAAACGACTCACGCGTAGCGACGGTTGTCCGCAAGACCGCGGAGACTGATATTGCACTTACATTGACGATCGATGGGCGCGGCGTGTCGCAAATCGACACAGGTGTGCCGTTTTTCGATCACATGCTCACGCTCTTCGCGAAGCACGGCCTGTTCGACCTCACCGTTAAGGCCAAAGGCGACGTCGAGGTAGATTATCACCATACCGTGGAGGACGTTGGCCTCGTGCTCGGTCAGGCCTTTAAAGAAGCGCTCGGTGACAAAGTCGGTATTAAGCGATACGGCTTTTTCCTGCTGCCCATGGATGAGTCGCTTGCCCGCATCGCTGTCGATGTCGGCGGCCGCCCTCATCTGGTTTACGACGCCAATGCCCCGACGATGTTCGTGCGCGACTTCAATATCATCCTCGTGAAGGAATTCTGCCGTGCGTTCAGCAACGCCCTCGGCGCGAACCTCCACGTGCAACTCGTCTACGGCGAGGAGCCGCACCATGTGGCGGAGGCGATTTTCAAGTGCCTTGCGCGCGCCCTCGACATGGCGACGCAAATCGAGCCCCGCGCCGCCGATCAACTGCCGAGCACAAAGGGAAAGATTTGATGTTAGTCTAACGTAGCCCTGCTAGTGAGAGCAGGGAACGAGCGACGCTCCCGCGCTGTTCGGTCCCGCTTCTCACGAGGCGGGCTATGTGGAAAATCGATCACCATGGCCACCATCGCCGTCATCGACACCGGAATTTGTAACCTCCGCAGCGTCACCAAGGCGCTCGAGGCCGTGGGTGCGTCCATTAAGGTCGTGCGCACGCCGGCCGAAGTTGCCGCGGCCGATGCGCGTGGGCTCGTGCTGCCGGGTGTGGGTGCGCTGCGCGATTGCGTGGCTTCCCTGCGGGCTTCGGGATTGGACGGCGTGGCGCGGGCGTGGATTGCGGCCGACAAACCCTTTCTGGGCGTCTGCCTCGGGATGCAGGCGCTTTTCGAGCATTCGGAAGAGGGAAACATCGCCGGCTTGGGTATTTTTCCGGGAAAGGTCGTGCGGTTTCAGCGTCCACCCGAGATCAAGATTCCCCACATGGGCTGGAACACGGTGCGGTTTGTGCAGCCGAGCTCGCCGCTGGCGGCAGGACTCGCGAACGACGAGGAGAACTTCTATTTCGTGCACAGCTTCCATTGCGTGCCCGCCGATCCGCAGCTGGTGCTGGCAACCTGTGACTATGCGGGCGAATTTTGCTGTGCGATCGCACGGGGGCGCGTGTTTGCCACGCAGTTTCACCCCGAGAAGAGCCAGGCGAAAGGGCTGCAGGTCTACCGTAATTTCGCGACCGTTGTGGCGCGTTAAGCACGGATGAAGGCGGGTCGGGTCGTGCCGGCGACGCTTCATCTTTCCTTACTCCAATGACGTTGCGGGCTACTTAACCGCGAATTTCCTGCGCGCGTGCGGAAGTTTTCTTTGCCAGCGGCGCGGAATTAGCTTCGCTCGGTGAAATATGGCCACGACTGCCTCGCTGAAGATCGACGACAAAGACTACCCCTTGCCCGTGATGGTTGGCACCGAAGGTGAAAAAGCCATCGACACGCGCGCTCTGCGGGCCGCGACCGGCTACATCGCCTACGACCAGGGCTACGGCAATACCGGCTCCTGCGAGAGCCAGATCACCTATCTCGACGGCGACAACGGCATCCTCCGCCACCGTGGCATCCCGATCGAGCAGCTCGCGCACTACAGCGATTTCGTCGAGACAGCTTACCTCGTGATTTACGGCGAGCTGCCCAACCAGACGCAGCGCAAGGAATTCGGTCTCCGCCTGCGGAAGAACGCCGCGGTCGAGATGCAGATGCAGAAGATCCTCGAGGGTTTCCCGACCAATGCCTCGCCGATGGCGATGCTCTCCGCGATGGTCGCCGCCCTGCCCGCCTACCACCCCGAACTCGCGACGAATGATTTCCAGAAGGATCTCAAGAACTTCGACCTCGCGGCCGCCATGGCCATCTCGAAGATCCGCACGATCGTGGCGATGATCTATCGCTACCAGAAGGGTCTGCCGTTCGTGTTTCCGAAGCAGGAACTGCCGTTCTGCGACAACTTCCTGCACATGATGTTCTCGGAGCCCTATCAGGACTACCAGCCAGTGCCCGAGGTTTCGAAAGCACTGAACCTGCTCCTTCTCTTACACGCCGATCACGAGCAGAACTGCTCTACCTCGACGACGCGTATGGTGGGCTCCAGCGCCGCCAATCTCTTCACGTCGATGTCAGCCGGCATTTGCGCGCTGTCGGGCCCGCTCCACGGCGGTGCCAACGTCGCGGTCATGCAGATGCTCCAGTCGATTCACGACGAAGGTGACGACGGCACGCGGTTTATCGCGGCGGCCAAGTCCGGCTCCAAGAGCAACCGTCTGATGGGCTTCGGCCATGCAGTGTATAAGAATTTTGATCCCCGGGCCCGGATCATCGGCGACGCGTGCGACACCGTGTTGGCCAAGCTCGGCATCGACGATCCGCTGCTGCGTATCGCCAAGAACCTCGAGCAGGCGGCGCTGAAGGACGACTACTTCGTCTCCCGGAAGCTCTATCCCAACGTCGATTTCTACTCCGGTATCATCATGCGCGCCGTCGGCATCCCGATGAACATGTTCACGACGATGTTCGCGATCGGCCGCGCGCCGGGCTACATCGCCAACTGGAAGGAAGTCGCGTCGAATCCCAAGGGCCGTATCTACCGCCCGCGTCAGATTTACGTGGGCGCCACCAAGCGCGACTACGTGCCGATCGCACTGCGCGGATAAGGCCAGGCGGATGCGGCCCGCTTGGCGGGCCGGCTAGGAAAGCTATCACGGGCGGACGAAAGTCCGCCCTATTTCTTTTCCGTTTTGAAGATCTCGTCGGTGGTGAGGCCGGTGAGTTTGCTCAGGCCAGAGACGAGTTTCCAAAAGACCGTCATCATCACGACCATGCTCGGGATGACGATCACGGGCCAGACGAGGATGTGCATCTTGCCCAGTTCTTCATTGAAGGCGGGGGTAGCGGGCGGACTTTTCAGAATGTAGCGCGCGAGGCCGAAGTTGAGGACGGCACTGACGAGAAAGGAGAGAGCGAGGGCGATGCTGGCGTTGCGCATGAGGCGCGCGAAGCCGGCACGGGTTCCGCGTTCGTCGAGCGCGGCCTCCACCCGGGCGACGTCGAGGATTTGGTCGTTAAAGAACAGTTGGTGCACGAGCGGGGTCTTGGTGCGGAGTGAGACGAGCACGGCGATGCCGATGAGCGACGGCACGGCTGCATCCTTGACGGCGAACCAAAAGCCGTCGGCCTTGAGCAGGCCTAGACCGCCGGAAAGCAGCACGCTCACGAAACCGAGCACGGAGAGGAAGTTGGTCTTCTTGCGCGTGACGAGATCGTAGATGCCGTAGCCCACGGGGGGAATCAGCGCGACGACAAGGCCCCAGAGCGGTCCGAGCCAGCGGTCCGTGCTGAATTTCATGAGCACCACCGTCGGCACGACGATGTTGCACACGAGATTGAGGAGCATGTTTTCCGGCTTGGTCTTTGCTTCTGCCATCGGGTGAACCAATCCGGAAGCGGGCGGCGTCGGAAGAGGAAAAGCGCGGCATTTCCTCATTTCCTGTCCGGATGAATTCATGCACGCTCCGCGTCCCATGATTCTTCTCGGCGTTAATATCGATCACTGCGCCACTGTCCGCCAAGCCCGCTACCGCGATGCCGCCGCCACCACGGGCGGTGCGGTGGAACCTGATCCGGTGACCTTTGCCCTCGCGGCCGAGCGGGCCGGGGCCGATGGCATCACCGTGCATTTGCGCGAAGATCGCCGGCACATCCAGGAGCGCGACGTCTGGCGGCTCCGTGAGAGCATCGCCACGCGGCTCAATCTTGAGATGGCGTGCACGCCGGAGATGACGGCCTTTGCGTTGAAGCTGAAGCCGGACTTCGTGTGTGTCGTTCCCGAGAACCGCCAGGAAGTGACGACCGAGGGTGGTCTCGATGTTGTCGGGAACAAGAAGCGCGTGCGTGCTTGTGTCGAAGCACTGGGCGCTGCGGGCATCCAAGTCTCGCTCTTCATCGATCCGGACGAGGCGCAGATCGAGTTGAGCGCCAAGCTCGGGGCGCCCTTCGTCGAATTGCACACGGGGGCTTACGCGAATGCCTATTACACGCCGAAACGGGAAAAGGAGTTTCAGCGCCTCCGCCTCGGCTGCGCGCGGGCGCATGACATGGAGCTCACGGTCAACGCGGGCCACGGCATCAACTACGTTAATATTGCTGAAGTCCGCACGCTGCCGCATCTGCACGAGCTCAACATCGGACATAGCATCGTGAGCCGCGCGCTCTTCACTGGGGTCGATGAAGCGGTGCGCGAGATGCGGACGCGGATGAATGAATGAGGTGAGTAACGAGGAGCGGGTAGTGAGTATCGGTTGGCGGGAGTGACAGTTTGATGAGGGCGGATTTCTACTCGCTACCCGCTACTCACTCCTCGCTACTTTCTGGCCATGAACATCCAACTTCCTCCCGGCGGCGTCCTCGTCGGGCTTGGTGCGGACCTGATTGAAGTGGAGCGGATCCGGGGCGTGATCGAGCGGCATGGCGATCGATTTCTCGACCGCATTCTTACGGCCGATGAGAAGGCCTACTGCGCGACCATGAAGCATCCGCACAAGCACATCGCGGCGCGCTTCGCGGCCAAGGAGGCGATCTCCAAGTGCTTCACCACGGGCATTGGTCAGGAGTTCGGTTGGAAATCAGCGTCGGTCTACCACGGCACCCGGCATGAGCCGCTCGTGCGGCTCGATGAGCAGGGGCAGGCCTTGCTTACGCACGTCGGCGCAACCCACGTGATGCTGTCGCTTTCGCACACGGAGACGCATGCGATGGCGGTTGCGGCCATCGTCCGGGCCTGAGTTGCTCACCGGCGAACCGATGGACTACGAAGCCGAGACCGAAGACACGCCAAAGCCGCCGAAGCCCTCGCTGGCGCCTTCGTGGGTGATGTTGGGATTTCTCTTCGGAGCGGCGACGGTGTGGCTGATGCAACGGGGGAGTGAGCCGCCGGCAGCTTCCGCGGTGAACCTGACCGTCGTGCCGAAGCCGGCGAAAGTAGAGGCCTCTCCTCTCACGATGATCGAGGCGGTGTTTGCCGAATGGGAAAAATACGCGGTATGGGAAGGTAACGTGACCGAGGTCGCGATGTGGCGACCGGAGACGAAGGCCTATTCCGAGTTTTACGAAGTCCGGAAAGTGGGCGGGGAGTGGTATTTTAGGAGCATCCCGAAGCTCACTCGCCGGCTAGTGCGCTCGGGGTCGCCGCTGCCGGCGAGTGCGCCGCTGCAGTTTACCGAGACGGAGGCGCACTATCAGGAGTGGCTCGAGCAGGGGCGGGAAGAGCGCAGGACGGTGACGGCGCCGAAGCCCTGAACCGATCATGATCACGGCGAGCCATCCCATCCTGACGTGCGAGGAAGCGCGGGTGTTTGAGGCGGGACGGTTTGGTGGCGATGAAGCGAAAGAGTGGCCGGCGATGCAGCAGGCCGGCCGGGCGATCGCGCGCGCGCTCCTGCGGGACTTTCAAGAGATCGGAGGGTTCCCCGCCGAGGGCCGCGTGCTCGTGCTCGCGGGTAAGGGCCACAATGGCGGCGATGCTTTGCTAGCGGCGCAGGCCGTCTTGGCGGAGTTTCCCGCGGCGCGGGTGGAAGTCGTTTTCGTGTTTGGAGAGCGCGTGCTGCGTCCGCTCGCAGCGCGGGCGTGGCGGGAGTTGGCGCACGCGGGCCGGGACCGCGCGACGGCAGTGCGGGAAGCCAAAGGGGCTTACGACCTGGTGCTGGACGGCGTGTTTGGTTTTCAATTTCGTCCGCCGGCGGAGGCGCGGGTGGTGGAGTTGTTCGCCGCCGTTAACGCGTTGCCGATTCGGCTGCGCGCAGCAGTGGATTTGCCGAGCGCGGGATTGTTTCGCGCCGATTTCACCTATGCGACGGGCATTCTGAAGGCGCCGGTGCTGGCGGAGTTTTGGGCGACGGCGGGCCGCGTGCGGTATCTCGACCTGGGCTTCTTTCGCGGGGACGAACCGGGTGAGCAGCGCGTGCTGACGCCGGCCGTGCTGGCGCCGCTCGCGGGCTGGCGGTCGCGCGACTCGGACAAGCGCACCTATGGCCACGTGTTTATTCTGGGTGGGTCGCGGAGTTTTCCGGGCGCGGTATTGATGTGCGTGCGGGCGGCGTTGCGTAGCGGAGCGGGCTTGGTGACAGCGCTGGTGCCGGAGTCGCTCGTGCCGGCCTTTGCGGCGCAGGCGCCGGAGGCGATGTGGGTGGGGTGGCCGGAGACGCCGGACGGCGGACTCGCACTGGAAGGATTTCATTTGTTGGCCGCGCGGCTTGAGCGGGCCTCGGCGCTCGTGATTGGCCCCGGGCTCGGACGCGAAGCGGAGACGCTGGCGCTGGTGCGCGATGTGGTCACGCAGGCGAAGGTCCCGCTCGTGATCGATGCGGATGCGCTGCAGGCCGACGTCGTCGGATTGGGGCAGGCGCCGCGCATCCTCACGCCGCATGCCGCTGAGCTGGCACGAATCGCGGCGGCCGTGGACGAACGGGCGGTGCTCGTGCGCAAGGGGCCGATGACGCAAATCGTGGCGGGCGGTGTGACGTATCATTCCTGTTTTGGTGGGCCCGTGCTGGCGCGCGGCGGGAGCGGTGATGTCCTCGCGGGCTTGATCGGCGGTCTGCTCGCACAGACGCCGGGTGAGCCGCTGCTCGCGGCGGTGCGCGGCGTGGCGTGGCACGGGCTGGCGGCGGATGCGCTGGCGCGGGCGCACGGACAAACCGCCGTGGTGACGACGCAGTTGCTCGACTTTCTCCCGATGGCGTTGCGAGAGTCGACGCATGAGCAGTGAGCTAACGGAGCGTCAGGCGTTTTTGGTCCTCAACGCGTTGCCCAATATCGGGCCGATCACGCTCAATCGCCTGCTGGGTGAACTCGGCGACGATCCGCGGCTCGTGCTCGCGGCGGACAAACGCCGCCTCGAGTCGGTAAAGGGCGTGGGGCCGGTGATCAGCGCGAGCATTGGCGCGTGGCGGGAGCACTTTGACTTTGCGCGCGAGGAAGAGCGCATGGCGAAGGCGGCGACGGATTTCATCACGACGCGCGATCCCGCTTACCCGCGACTGTTGAAAGAAATCAACGACCCGCCCATCGGGCTCTATCGGAAAGGGCGCTATGATTTTTCGCAGCCGAATATCGCGATCATCGGCTCGCGGCGGACGACACTTTACGGGCTCGCGATGGCGAAGAAGTTTGGCGCGGAGCTCGCGCGGCTCGGGTTTTGCGTGACGAGCGGGCTGGCGCGCGGGATCGACACCGCGGCGCACGAGGGCGCGCTGTCGGTGGGCGGGAAGACGGCGGCGGTGCTGGGCACGGGTATCGACATCATTTATCCGCCGGAGAACTTGGCGCTCTATCGGCAGATCGAGGCGGAGGGCGCCGTGTTGTCGGAGTTTCCCTTCGGTCGGCGCGCGGACCGGCAATCGTTTGCGATGCGCAATCGCATCGTCGCGGGCATGAGCGAAGCCGTAGTGGTGATTGAAAGCGACGTGGATGGCGGGGCGATGATCACGGCGCGGTTTGCGGGCGAGCAGGGGCGGTTGATTTTCGCGATGCCGGGGCGCATCGATCAAAACACGAGCGCGGGGTGTCACCAGTTGATCCGCGACGGCGCGACGTTGCTCACGAGCGTGGACGATATTCTGAACGAGCTGAACTACCTCGACGGGCTGCGGCCGGCGGCGATCGCGGAGAAGCCGGCGGATGTAGCGGCGGGGCGGCCGGCGAATCTCACGGCGGATGAGGCGAAGGTGTTCGAGTGCTTCCGCGGCGGGGCGATTTTGTCGCCGGATACGTTGAGCGGGCTGACGGAGTTGAGCGCGGCCCAGCTCTCGGCGACGTTGATGATGCTGGAGCTGAAGCGGCTCATCGCGAAGCGGACGGACGGGGCGTTTGAGGCGAGAGGGTGAGAAGCATTTTTTGGAGTGGCCTCGCGGATGCCGGGGGCGTGGAGTGGGCTTATGACGAAACGTCTCTGGCTCCTTCTTGTCCTTTCGTTCGTATCGGCTTTGGGCTCGGCGGCAGCTCAGGCCACCAAGCGGGCGATAACCCATGAAGATCTTTGGTTGCTGAAACGCGTCGGCGCACCGGTGCCGAGCCCGGACGGCAAGTGGGCGGTGTTCTCCGTCTCGCAGCCGTCCTATGATGCGAAGGAGACGTCGGCCGATCTCTGGCTCGTGCCGCTCGACGGCAGTGCGCCGGCCCGCCAGCTCACACAGACGAAGGCGCCGGAGAGCGGCGCGGACTGGAGTCCCGACGGGACGAGGATCGCGTTTTCCTCGAAGCGCGACGGCGACGAGGCGGCGCAAATCTACGTGCTCGATGTCGTGAATGGAGGCGAGGCGGAGCGGGTGACCTCACTCTCGACCGGCGCGCGTGGCCCGTTGTGGAGCCCGGATGGGAAACAACTGTTGTTTGTGAGCGAAGTCTACCCGGGCGCGGCGGACGACGAGGCCAACAAGAAGGCGGCGAAGGCGATCAAGGACCGGAAATACAATGCGCGCGTCTACGAAGGCTTCCCCGTGAAGTATTGGGACCGCTGGCTCGACGAGAAGAAGGCGCACCTCTTCGTGCAGGACGCGAAGGCCGGGGCGAAGGCGCGCGATCTCCTCGCGGGCACGAAGCTCGCGGCGCTGCCCGGCTTCGGCGGCAAGGAAGCCGAGACCGGCGAGAATCTCCCGGCGGCGTGGGCCCCGGACGGAAAGAGCGTGGTGTTTGTGGCGCGCACGACGCGCGACCGGGCGGCCTATGCGGAGACGCCGACGCAACTCTTTGCCGTGGCGCTCGCCGGTGGTGAGCCGACGGCGTTGACGGATGACCAAGGCAGCTTCGACGACCCGGTGTTTCGGCCCGATGGTCAGGCACTGCTGGCGAGCTACGAGGCGGGCGGCGACGGCAAGACCTACCATCACCAGCGCATCGTGTCGTTTCCGTGGCCGTTTGACGCGGCGAAGCGCACGAACCTCACGGCCGGCTTCGATCTCTCGGTGGTGAAGTATGTGGCAGGGGCGGACAGCAAGTCGGTCTACTTCACGGCCGAGGCCGGCGAGCAGACGACGTTGTTCTCCGTGTCCACGGCGGGTGGCGCAGTGAAGGCGCACGCGGTGCCCCAGCACGGCTGCCTGACCGGGCTCAATATCGGCGGCGGCGTGCTCGTGGCCAGTTACGACAGCGCGGCGAGTCCGCCGGAAGTCGTGCGGCTCGATGCAGCGGCGGGCACATATCGCGCCCTCACGCATTTCAACGACGCGAAGCTCGCGCAGCTCGATCTGCCGGCGGTGGAGCGGTTTCAATTTACGAGTGCGAAGGGCCGGCCGATCTCGAATCTCCTCGTGAAGCCGGCGGGATTTGACGCGAAGAAAAAGTATCCGCTGCTCGTGGTGATGCACGGCGGGCCGACCCCGCAGTTCAAAGACCAGTGGGGCATCCGCTGGAATTACCACCTGCTCGCGGCGCCGGGCTACGTGCTCGTGTTGACGAACTACTCGGGCTCCACGGGTTACACCGAGGCGTTTGGCCAGGCGATCCAGTTGGACCCGCTGAAGACGCCGGCCGACGAGATCAACCAAGGCGCGGACGAGGCGATCGAGCGCTACCCCTTCATCGATGGCTCACGGCAGGCGGCGGCGGGCGCGAGCTACGGCGGGCATTTGGCTAACTGGATGGAAGCCACGACGACGCGCTACAAGGCGATCATCTCGCACGCGGGTCTCGCGACGCACGCCACGCAGTGGTCGACGAGCGACGGCATTTATCACCGCGAGGTGAACAACGGTGGCCCGGTCTGGGAAGGCAGCACGATCTGGCGCGAGCAGAGCCCGACGAGCTACGCGGGCAACAAGGCGAAGGGCACGGGCTGGGTGACGCCGATCCTCGTGACGGTGGGCGAGCAGGATTTCCGCGTGCCGATCAACAATTCCATGGAAATGTGGACCTACCTCCAGCGTCTGCAGGTGCCGAGCAAGCTGCTCGTGTTTCCCGACGCGAACCACTGGATCATGAAGGGCGAGGATTCGCGCTTCTGGTTCGGCGAGGTCCACGCGTGGCTCGCGAAACATTTGAAGTAGTCGGCAGCCGCGAGGCGGGAAAGACCAAGGCCCACGGACCAGGGTCCGGGGAATGACCCATGCCTAATGACTAAGGTCTAATGGCGGTGGCCGGTGGGGTGCGCGCGGGCCGGGGCGGACGCATGGGGGAGGGGCGCGGGTGGGCTGGGGAGAGTTGCGAGCCGGCTGCGGCGGGTTGCGACCGGGCATCGGAAGGTTGCGGCTCGACGGGCGGGATTGGCGGGGGCGCTGGGGAAGGTTGTGGCGGTGCGCGGGAAGGTTGCGACCATGCTCGGGAAGGTTGCGGTGGTGATGGGGGGAGTTGCGACCGTGCTCCGGAGAGTTGCGGCCGCGCTCGGGAGAGTTGCGACCGCGCTGGGCGGGGTTGCGGACACGGAGGGGGAGGTTGCGACCGCGGGGTCGAGGATTGCGACGGTGCGCGGGAAAGTTGCGACTGCGGTGGGGAAGAGGGCGGAGGCGGGGTGGGCGAGGTCGGGCATGGTGCGGTGATTTCAGGGGGCCTGTGCAAGTCGTTTGAGGACAATGGGTGCCGCGTAGGATGCAGACTGGTCGGAGGGGCTGGGGTCGGTGGTGGCGTGGCCGGTGGTGGGGGCAAGATCAGGGGCGGAGTCGACGTGGCGGGGCACTTTTTTCAAAAAATAAAATCACTCTGCCAATAGTTGGCAGGGTGACCTCGCTAGAGTGGGCCCGTGATCAACCGGCCCACTGACGGGCCGGCCTCATGCACCGGACAGGATGTAACCCAAATGACTAGCGAACAAAATGCCCTCCTCAGCACCGCCCAATCGGTCTCCCGTTTTCTGGAGACACTCACGGCCACGGACCTGCCGCCGGCCTTCGCGGCCGCGCGCGTAGCGTTGAAAACCGACCTCAGCCGCATCGCCGCCCTCGCCAATGCGCAGGCCCAACCGCTCGGCGGGCTCACGCGCCATCGCGACGGGGTGTTCGACGCGGGGGTGGAGGTCACCCTGATCGTCGCCGACCTCGTGCGGGGCTATGCCCGGCGCGCGGGCCTGGTGGAGCTCGCGGCCAAGGTGGAGATCACGCCGAGCGATCTCAGCCGCGGTCGGTTCAGCCGGCGGGTGCAACTCATGCAGCAAGTCTACGAGGCGACTGCCGGACTCGCCGCCGCGGAACTCACCGCCCTGGGCCTGACCGAGGCCCGGC
This sequence comes from Opitutia bacterium, assembly GCA_947453695.1. Classification (GTDB taxonomy): domain Bacteria; phylum Verrucomicrobiota; class Verrucomicrobiia; order Opitutales; family Opitutaceae; genus GAS368. Next base: position 688 of record CANGHW010000027.1, on the reverse strand, counting down.
TCGCCGAGCTGAAGGCCAAGGCGGATGCGGCGGAGGCGCTCCATGATGTGCCGCGCGACGCGATTGCGGCGCGCCGGGTGATCACGCGGCAATTGCGCGAGCTGATTTCTGAGCTGCGCAGCCGGCTGCGCGACGAACTCGATCCGCACATGGCCGCGCGGCGCGTGAGCGATCCGGTGGCCTACGAGCGCTATCAAGCCGCCCGGATCGTGATCCAGCGCTCCGGTGCGTCGGCCGACGCGGACGAGACCGATACGACGGCCACGGCGGAAACCACGGCTGCCCTCGCAGATGGCGGCACCACGACCGCGACGACGGCGAAGCTCGCCGCGTAAAGCGATGCAACCCGCGAACCGGCGCCGAACCCGGCAAGGTGCGGTGCTTTTCATGGGCGTCGCGCGTTGGCACTGAACCGAAGGGCGTGGAGGCGGACAAGACGAAGTTACGGGCGTAGCCGAGGCCTTACGGGCGCCGGCGGCGGTGGGCGGCGAGGGCGAGGGTTGCGAGGCCGAGGAGGGCGGCGTAGGTGGACGGTTCGGGGATGGCGCTCGCGGTGAGGGAGAGGGTATCGAGCGTCATGCGGAAGTCGTCGGTGCCGATGCCGCCGCCGCCGATGTTCCAGCCGGTGATTTGCGAGGGACCGAAATCGATCGTCCACGCCGTGAGCGGCACGGTGACGGTCGTCAGG
>CANGHW010000026.1 GCA_947453695.1 Opitutia bacterium | reverse complement strand
TGATCAATTTATCCTTTGGGCCAGGCTTTACGCCTGCCACCCTCCACCCTCAGAAAAAATCCATGCAACTCCACTATTTCCCCACGCCCGAAGCCACCAACACGCTCTCCACCGACGAGCTCCGCGCGCGCTTCCTGATCGGCGGCCTCTTTCAACCCGGCGCCGTCACCGCCCACTACACCGACCTCGACCGCATGATCGTCGGCGCCGCCGTCCCCACCACCGCTCCGCTCACGCTTCCTTCCGCCAAGGAAACCGGCACCTCCTACTTCCTGGAGCGCCGCGAAATCGGCATCCTCAACGTCGGCTCCGCCCCCGGCACCGTCCGCGTCGGCTCCGCCACCTACACCCTCGCCCCGCTCGACTGTCTCTACATCGGCCTCGGTGAAAAGGACGTCGTCTTCGAACCCGCCGCCGACTCCACGCGCGCCGCTCAATTCTATTTCATCAGCACGCCCGCCCACGCGAAACATCCCACCACGCTCGCCCGCCGCGCCGATGTCTCCGCCGCCCCCATCGGCGATGTCACCAAGGCCAATCGCCGCACCATCCTGAAGTATATCCACCCCGACGGCATCAAGAGCTGCCAACTCGTCCTCGGCTTCACCGAGTTCGAACCCGGCAGCATCTGGAACACCATGCCGCCGCACACCCACAGCCGCCGCACCGAGATCTACCTCTACTTCGACCTCGGGGAGAATCTCGCGATGCACTTCATGGGCGAGCCCCACGCCACGCGTCACCTCGTCGTCCGCGACCGCGAAGCCGTCCTCTCGCCCGCGTGGTCGATTCACTGCGGCGTCGGCACCGGCGCCTACCGCTTCGTCTGGGCCATGGGCGGCGACAACCAGATCTTCGCCGACATGGACGCCGTCCCGCTCGCCTCCCTCCGTTAGGTCACACGGGCTACCGCCCTTGCCTCCCGTGGCACGGGCTTTCCAGCCCGTGCTATTCCGCGTTCCCTCCCTAGCTCCCCGCTCCGCCCTCCTCGTCGTCGTGCCTCCCGTGGCACGGGCTTTCCAGCCCGTGCTGTTCCACGTCCCTCCCCCCGCGGCTCCCCGCTCCGCCCGCCACGTTGTCGCGCCTAACGTGGCACGGGCTTTCCAGCCCGTGCTGTTCCGTGTTCCCTCGCTTTCTGCCCTGCGGACGAATCGCGCCAAACCTGCCCCGCGGACTGCTCTCACGCGCGAAGTTCACTTCGCGTAAGGCTACGCTTTTTTCTGCCCCGCCGCGGCTTTCGTGTATTTCGTGCTGTTCGTGGTTTCACCCTCCACCGCGTCTACCACTCGCTCCGCCCTCCTCTGCGCCGCCCTCCTCGTCGTCGCGATCTTCGCGGCGTGGAGCAACAGCCTCGGCGGGCCCTTCGTCCTCGATGACGTCGGCAACATCGCCGACAACCCTTCGATTCGCGATCTCTCCGCGCTCGGCACCGTCCTCCACCCTCCCTCCGACATCGGCGTCGGCGGCCGCCCGATTCTCAATCTCTCGTTCGCGCTCAACTACGCATTCACCGGCCTCGATCTCCGCGCCCTGCATCTCACCAACGTCCTGATTCACGCCCTCTCCGCCCTCACCCTCTTCGCGTTCCTCCGCCATACGTTTCTCCACCTCTCCCCTTCTGCACTCAACGCTCAGCTCTCAACGCTCAGCGCCGCCGCGGCAGCGGCGCTTTGGGCCCTCCACCCTGTCCACACCCAGGCCGTCACCTACCTCTCCCAACGCGCCGAGTCCCTCCTGGGTCTCTTCTACCTCCTGACGCTCTACTGCTCCGCCCGCCACGTCTCCACCTCCCCGTCGCCCGCTCTCCCCGTCCCTCCGACTCCCACTCTCAGCCCCGCCCTCTGGCCCATCGCCGCCGTCGCCGCCTGCGCTCTCGGCACGGCGACCAAGGAGGTCATGGTTACCGCCCCCATCCTCGTCCTCCTTTACGATCGGTGTTTCGTGAGCGGCACGTTTCGCACCGCACTTCGCACCCGCCCCCGATTTTACCTTGCGCTCGCGAGCACGTGGATTCTCCTCGCCGTCCTGCTCGCCGATGTCGGCGCACGTGGCATCGGCAGTGACCACGGCGTCACACCATTTTCCTACGCGCTCACGTCGTGCCGCACGCTCGTGCACTACCTGTGTCTCTCGGTTTGGCCGCACCCGCTCATCTTCGACTACGGCGCCGATTTCGTGACGAGCCTGGGGCCGGTCCTGCCCCACGCCGTCATCATACTCACCCTCCTCGGCGCCACCGTCTTCGCCCTTCGGCGCTTCCCTCGCGTCGGCTTCGCCGCCGCCGCCTTTTTTCTCCTCCTCGCTCCGACCACAAGCGTAGTGCCCATCGCGTTTTCCCCGGTGGCCGAGAGCCGGCTCTACCTCGCGCTCGCCGCACTCGTTGCCCTCGTCGCCTGCGCCGTCCACCGCTTCGCCCGCCATCGCACCGCGCTCGTGCTCGTTCCCCTCGCCCTGCTCGCCGCCTCGCTCACCTACGCCCGGAATCGCACCTACGCCACCGACTACGCCCTCTGGGCCGACACGGCCGCCCGCCGCCCGCTCAATCCGTCGGCCCACTACAATCTGGGGCTCATGCACTCCCGCGCCGGACGCCTTGAGGCCGCGATTACCTCCTGGCGCACCACGCTCGACCTCGATCCCTCCTTCGTCGCCGCGCACAACAACCTCGCCAACACCCTCGCCACCCTCGGCCGCCTCGCCGAGTCCGTCCCGCACTACGAAGCCGCACTCCGGCTCCAACCCTACGCCCCGCTTGTCCGCTCCAACTTCAGCGTCATTCTGCTCAATCTCCAGCGCCTCCCCGAGGCCGAGGCGCAGATCCGTCTCTCTCTCCGCCAATTCCCGGCCAGCGCCGCCGCGCACAATAATCTCGGCCTCGTCCTCAAGACCCAGGGCCGCCTCGCCGAGGAAATCGCCGCCTACGAAACCGCCCTCCGCTTCGAGCCCGATTTCACCGACGCCCATCACAATCTCGCGCTCGCCCTGACCCGCGCCGCTCGCCTGCCCGAGGCCCTCGCCCACCTCGAGAACGTCATCCGTCTCCGTCCCGGCCAGATCGAGCCGCACCTCAATCTCGTCCGCGTCCTCCTCAACGCCTCCCACCTCCCCGAGGCCCTCGCCCGCGCCGAGGCCACGCTCCGCCTTTTCCCCACGTCGCCCGACGCCCATCTCCTCCACGGCAACTGTCTCGCCTACCGCAACGACTTCCCCGCCGCCGTCACCGCCTACGAACGCGCCCTCACCCTCCGCCCCGACTTCCCCGACGCCCGCACCAACCTCGAAAAAATCCGCGCCCGCCTCCCCAAGTAAACCCATCTCCCATTCTCCCATCTCCCAATTTCCCTATGCCCTCCTACCTCGACCAAAAATTCGGCCTCGCCGGCCGCGTCGCCCTCGTCACCGGCTCCTCGCAAGGCCTCGGTCGCTCGATGGCCCTCGCGCTCGCCCACGCCGGCGCCGATGTGATCCTCAACGGCCGCGATGCCGCGAAACTCGCCGCCGTCGCCGCCGAACTCTCCGCCTTGGTCCCCACCGCCCGCTTCCACGCCGTCGCTGCCGACCTCGCCGACCGCTCCGCCGTCGAACGCCTCATCGCCGACTCCATCGCGTGGCAGGGCCGCCTCGACATCCTCGTCAACAACGCCGGCCTCATCAAACGCACCCCCGCCGCCGACCACACCGACGCCGACTGGGACCTCGTCCTCGACGTCAATCTCACCGGCGTCTTCACCGCCTGCCGCGCCGCCGGCCGCCACATGCTCGCCCGCGGCTCCGGCAAGATCATCAACGTCGCCTCCCTCCTCACCTTCTTCGGCGGCATCACCGTCCCCGGCTACGCCGCCAGCAAAGGCGCCGTCGGCCAGCTCACCAAGGCTCTCTCCAACGAGTGGGCCGCCCGCGGGGTCAACGTCAACGCCATCGCCCCCGGCTACATGCGCACCGCCAACACCGCCGCACTCCAAGCCGACCCCGTTCGCTCGAAGGAAATTCTCAGCCGCATTCCCGCCGCACGGTGGGGCGAGCCATCCGACCTCGAGGGCGCCGTCATCTTCCTCTCGTCCGCCGCCAGCGACTACCTCAGCGGCCACGTCCTCACCGTCGACGGCGGCTGGTGCGGCCGTTGACCGACTGCTGTAGCGGCGGTCTATGACCGCCGTTCCGGCCGTCTCCTCCGTGCCCCGTTCGCACGGGCAGCAAACCTCACCGCACGCGCGATCCCTTACTCTGCTCCAACGACTGATTACTCTCCGTCAGCCGGATCGATGGATGCATCGTATCCGACAACAGCGGCCTTCGATCATCCCTGCTCTCTTCGCTGGGGAAACTCCGCTTCCGCTGCTGATTGATCGCCACGCCCTGAATCGCGACCGGCTCCCATGATTTTCCATCGGCGCCCTCCCGCACTTCCACCGTCGCGACCAGCATCGCGTCATTCCGGTTTTCGGTGAGCCGCAAATTCCGCTCGGCCAGCAGCGCCGCCACCGCTTTCCGTGCTCCGATATAGTCATTCGTTTCCGGCGCAAAGCTCGCACCATTCTTCACCATCACCACGACCGCGCTCGGTCGCTGCGTCAGCATCGTCGAGCAGCCGCCCACCAGCGCCGCGCCCAGCACCAATCCACCGACACGAACCAAACGGGGTAGAGGGTTCATGCGCTGAACCTCCTCCCGCGCCCCCTCCCCTGTCAACGCCGCCCTCAGGCGCCAAACAGCCCCAGCGGCTCCAGCGCAAACTCCGGAAACACCTCCGCCAATCCCTGCGCCGTCGCCCCTTGTCGCGTGAGCACGGAGGCCAGCACGTTCCGATAATTGTTCAGCACCGGCAGATCGCCGTAGCCCTCCAGCACGCCGCGGCGCTCCAGATTCTCCGGGGCCAGTCCACGCCACGCGCCGTGCACTTTCCCGCCGCGCACGCCGCCGCCCATCACCCACAGCGCCGATCCACGCCCGTGGTCCGTGCCAAACGCCGAGTTCTCCTCCACCGTCCGGCCAAACTCCGTCATCACGACCACCGTCGTCGTCGCCATCCGCGCGCCGAGGTCCCGGCGAAACGCCGCCAGCCCGTCCGCCAGCCGCCCGGCCAGTCCTTCGACTTGCCCTTGCTGCGCGAAATGCGAATCCCACCCCGGCAGGTCGATCGACGCCGCCTCCAGCCCCACGTCCGCCTTGATGAGGCGCGCGACTTGGCTGAGCCCGCCCGCAAACTCATCCCGGCCGTAGCTCGCCCCGTTGCCCGGCTGATACGTCGTCGTCCGCATCGCTTCGATTCGCACCAGCGCCTCAAAGGTGTCGCGCGCCGCCGCTCCGAGTTGCCCGCGTTGCATCGCGTAGAGGCGCTCGAGTTGCGAGCCAAACGCCGGCGTCCGTCCCGCGATCGAAAATTCCTCCAGACTCTGCATCACCGTCACCGCCGGCGCCCCGAGCAAACACTCCGGCAGGGCTTTGCCCACCGCCACACACGCCAGCGCCCCGCGCGACTCCACCGGCCTCGTGCGCAGATACCTCCCGAGCCAGCCCCCCGCCACCACCCCGCCGTGCTCCATCAAATCCTGCGCCTCGAAATGCGAACGCGTCTGATCCTCCGTGCCGCACGCATGCACGATCGCCAGATCTCCGTCGCCCCAGGCCGACTCCAGCGCACGCAGTTTCGGATGCAGCGCGAAGCGATCATCGAGTTTTACCGCGTCTTTCGCCGCGATGCCCAGCCGCGGGCGCGCCCGATAGTAGTGGTCGTCCGTCACCGGCGGCACGAGCGCCAGTCCGTCTGCTGCACCACGCAAAAAGATCACGACGAGCGTCCGCCGCTCGTCACCGTTGCCCGAAATCACTGCTTGGGGAGGAGGCATCGCGAATCTTCGTCAGCAGTGTTGAAACGCCGGCGACGCCAGCAGCAGCGCCAGCCCCGCCCCTGACTCCTGATACGCCGCGCGCTCGTCGTCGCTCGCCCGCCGGCCGAGCACCGTCGCCATCAGCCCTTCATCCCCGCCCAGGCGTTCGCGCAACTTATCCGCCTCCACGTTGGTGCCCTTGATGCCGTTGGCCGCCAGCGCGCTCGCAAAATTCCACCGCCACAGGAGCGAACTCTGCCAGTGGGACGCCGCTTCCGGATACCCGTCCGGCGTCGTGTAGCGAAACGGCGCGTGCCCCATGCGCACGAGGTAGTCCACCACGGGCTTCGCCGCATCTGTCTCCGCATTCGTCGCCCGCAACGCCGACACCACGAAGTGAAACGGCCGCTTAAATTTTCCGCCCCGCACTTCCGGCGCCCGAAACTCCGCCGTCGCAAACAACGCCCGCAGCGTCGTCGGAATATCCCCGCCCGACTGCGCAAACGCCGCCGCCGTCACCGCCACGGCCGCCGCCGGCGGATCGTCCGCGATGAAGCGCCGGCACAACTTCTCCGCCACGTGCTGCGCCGTGCTCGGGTGCGCCACCACGATCTCCAGCACGCGATCCAGATCCCGCGCCCCGCCACCCGCCGGGATCTCCACGCCGAGCACGCGCTTCGCCCCGTCGTCGTGCTCAAACTTCCGAAACTCCACCCGCCCGCGGAAAAACTTCTTTCGGTCCCGCACCGTCCAGCCCGTGAGGCACCGCGCTACTTCCATCACGTCTTGCTGGGTGTAGCCGCCGTGCACGCCCAGCGTATGCAGCTCCAGCAGCTCGCGCGCATAGTTCTCGTTGGGTTTGTCTTCCGGCTTCACCCGCCGGTTCACGCGTCCGTCTAAATACCACAGCATCGCCGGGCTTACCGCACTCGCCCGCAGCATCTCGCGGAAATTGCCCAGCGCATGCGCCCGGATCACATCGCGGTCGTCCGCCGCCTTCAGCCACTTCGCCTCCGCCTTCGAGGGATCGATGTTAAAATGATCCGACCAAAACTGCACCATCACCTCGTAGAGCTGCCGCTCACTCAGCACCGCACGCAGCACCGTCGCCCGCGTGAGTTCGTCGAGTAGCACCTTGTCCTTGAACTCATACAGGTGCCCCACTCTCGCCCCGCGGTCCTTCATTGCCGGAAACAATTGTTGCAGCGGATCGCTCTCGTCGGCCTTCCGCGGAAACAACGTCCCTTCCGGATCCGCCAGCGTGTCGAATTCATGGCGGATCACCCGCTCGCAAATCCAGTCCTTCATTTCTTGCGGCGCCAATTGTTCCTCGATAAACGCGTCCACGCCCATCGCCGCCACGCGCGCATGGTCACCTGGCCGCGCCCCAAAGGTCAGGCGATTGACCACATGCGACACCGCGTCGATCTCCTTCGCACTCGGCGGCGTCAACGTCGCCGCGAGCGGCGGCGCCGTCGGTTTCCCGATCCAGCGCCGCAGGTCCGTCACATCGTCCTTCACCCGCCCACAGCCACTGCCGGCCACCACCACGGCGCCGGCCCCGGCCACGATAAATTGTCGCCGCGTTACCTTCACGTGGTCGCGGTGCTCGCCCCCGCCGAACGCGCCAAGACCAGTGCGCCGAGTCCCGCGAGCAGCGTCAGCGGCAGCAGCACGATCGTCCCATACGTGATCGCGAGCACGATGCCGCCGCGCCGCACGCGCCGCCAGGCTTCATCGCCGTCCGCGCTCGCCGGCAGTCCGCGTCCGATGCGTAGCGCCAATCCCGCCGCCCCCGCCAGCGCCGCCAAAATCACCGCGATCACCAGCGAGAGACTGAGCAGCCGAAAGCCGGGATTGGCCGAGATCCGCCAGAGCACCACCATGCCCGCCACGAGGGGAATGATGCACCCGAGTCCCACGAAAAAGCACTTGAAGGGCGCGCCCCCGATCCGCTCCGCACACCGCTCCACCAATTGCGGAAACAGCCCCGCCACGGCCAGCCACCAGCCCACGAAGACCGTGAGCAATCCGACAATCACGAGCACGACCGTAAACACATCAGCGAGATTCATGGAGTAAGAAGGGAGGTAACGACGCCCGGCATCGTCCGCCTGACGCGCGGCCAACACAAGGGTTTCCCTCCCCGCCTCCCCTGACCTGTAGGGCAGGCTTTACGCCTGCCACGCCCGCGCTCCGCTGCCCCATCTCTCGACTCTCAACCCTCAGCTCTCAACTTCTGCTCACGGCAACTTCCGCAGCCCTTCACTCCGCACCACCCAGGTCCCGTCCTTCGGAAACCCCGGCGCCTCGCCCAGCTCCTTCGGCGCATCGTCCCACCCGCCTGCCATCAGCGCCACCGCCGCCAGCAGCGCCCCGTTCCCCGGCAGGTAGACCGGCAGGTCCCCGCGCTGCGGATTGTGCCCATTCGGCATATACCGATTATTCGGCCCGTCGCTCTTGAGGAGCACATCGACCGCCTTCTGCGGTTCGCCCAACCGCGCCGCCGTCATCGCGACCATCGGATAATCCCAGCCCCAAATCTTCGTTTCCCAGTCCCACGACTTCAGCACCGCGTCGAGCGTGCGTCGCATCACCGCCCGGTCCACGCCATCGCCCGGCAGTTGCCCGAGGGCCATCAGAAACGACGGATGGTCATGCCGGCTCGCAACATTGTCCCACGTGTCCGGCGTCGATTCGAGCGCCACATATTTCCCGTCCTTGTGCGGCAGCGGCGCGATCCCCGCGATCATCTTGTCCCACTCCGCGTCCCGCGCCAGACCGAGCCGCTCGCGCCACACCTGCGCCGTCTTCAGCCCCCACGCCCAGTAGCTCAGCTCGTAAGTCGGATTCCTGCTCGTCGCCCGGTCGTAAATCTCCTGCGCGATCCACAACGGCGGCCCAAGGTTATAGCACTTCCGCGCCTCGTCCCACTGCAACATCGACGCCATGCACTCCGCCGTTTCCTGCACGAGGTCGCGGAATTTTTCCAACGTCCCCGCGGTCTCCGCCGTCGATGCTCCACGATAGAGCAGCTCCGCCAGATGAATCGGATGCGGCTGATTCCAGATGATCGTTGGATTTCCACCCGGGCTCTCCCGCCAATCGGGCCCCACCATCTTCGGCCACCGCGCTCCCTTCAGCTCCCGCCCGCGCGCGATCTCCCGTGCCTGCGGCAGCGCCCGCACATACGCCCCGAGGTTCTTCGTCAGATACTCCTCCCGGCCCCAGAGCGCAAAATGCGCGGCGTGCCACCACACCATCTCCGTGTGGTGCTTCCCATACCATGAGCTGTGCGTGAGCCCCGTCTCTTGCGGCGGAAAATCCCCGGCAAACTGAATGGCCGTCAGATACTGCGAGAGCACGACGCGCCGCTCGAGCTCCTGCGCCCGCGGGTCCGTGCTGCCGGCAAAATCCACCGCCGCGCCACTCCCCCAAAACGCCGCCCAATCCTTCGCCGATCTCACCTTCGTCTGTTCCCACGGCTCCAGCCGCCACCCCTCTGCTCGCGGCGCAAAGCTCACGGCCACCTCCAACGTCTCCATCCCCGCTGGCCCGCTGATCACATAAGCGTGCGGTTCCCCGCTTTCCAAAACCATGCTGCCCTTCGGGGCCTTCAAGCCCGCCACATACTGAAATCCGTCTCTCTGGCGCTCGAACCGAAAGACTCCCTCGGCTCGCGAGGCCACGAGTTTGGTCGTGTGCGTCTTTGGCTCCGTCCAATCCAGCGCCGGGTTGTTCTTCACCTTGATGTCGTGCCCGCGCGGAAACGCCAACCGCACCTTCAATTCGCCCTTCGCCACCGCCCGCGAGCGGACCCGCACCGCGATCCCGTCACTTGCCGTTGCGATCGTGCTCACTTCCACGATCTGTCCCTTCCAAGTAAACACGCTGCTCAGCTCTCCCGTCCACAGGTCCAACGTCTGGTCGATGTTCGCGATGTCGTTTAATTGCAGCGCCGCTTCTTTTCCATCCACGAAGCCGAGCTGCGCCAGCGGCATGTCATGCGGATTCTGCCGCAACCACGTCCCTGCCTCGCCTTTCTCGTTCGTCGGATAGCCCACGGTCTTGCCGCGTTCCTCATAGGGCTGGTTCGCATCCTCCAACTTAAATCCCTTCGGATTCGGATTCTCGTGCCACGCCCACCGCGCCATCGTCTCCAGCGGAATTCCGTTCTTCTGGTAGTGATCGTAAAACGTCTGCAGCCCCGTCACGTCCGCCGTGAAGCAAAACTGCCCGTTCCCCACCGACAGCGGCGCCCAGGGATCCACTTTCGTCACGTGCGGGTTGTGCCGCGACACCACGGCCCGCCGGTCAATCTTCTCCGCCGCGCCCAGCGTCGCCCCGAACACCGCCACCACCACCGCCATCGCCCAAAATCGATTTCGCATCGCTTCATTTCTGTCTCCTCCTCCGCCCCAGCAATCCCAAAGCCCGTCGTCCGCCCACCTCCTCCGCTCCTTACTTCTCCATGCCTCCGTGTCTCCGTGGTAAAACTCTGTAACCTTTCATTCGCCACCGAGTTTCCCTTTCGTCCACCTCTCGCCCGCCTCCGCCTGTCCCGCCTTCGCGCTCAGCTCTCAACTCTCCGCTCTCAACTTTTCCGGCCCCGATGCTCTCCCTCCGCTCCGTCACCAAACGCTACGGCACCCTCACCGCCCTCGACGGCCTGTCCCTCGACCTCGCCCGCGGCGAGTTCTTCGGCCTCCTCGGCCCCAACGGCGCGGGCAAGTCCACCACGATGTCCCTCATCGCCGGCCTCCGCGCCCCTGATTCCGGCACGCTCACCCTCGACGGCGCCCCGCTCACCGCCGCCAGCTCCGTCGCCCGCCTTTCCCTGGGCCTCGTCCCCCAGCACGTCGCCCTCTACCCCGAGCTCTCCGCCGACCAAAACCTCCGCATCTTCGGCGAACTCTACGGCCTCCGCGGTGCCGACCTCCGCGCCCGCATCGACGCCGCCCTCGAGGCCGTCCAACTCGCCGACCGCCGCCGCGAGCCCGTCAAAAATTTCTCCGGTGGCATGGCCCGCCGCCTCAACCTCGTCGCCGCCCTCCTCCACCGCCCCAAGCTCCTCCTCTGCGACGAGCCCACCGTCGGCGTCGACCCCCAGTCCCGCAACGCCATCTTCGAATACCTCGAACGCCTCAACCGCGAGGGCCTCACCGTCATCTACTCCACGCACTACATGGAGGAAGCCACGCGCCTCTGCTCGCGCATCGGCATCATCGATCACGGCAAACTCCACGCCCTCGGCACCCTCGACGAACTCCTCGCCCGCCTGCCCTTCGAGGAGGAGATCCGCTTCCCCGCCACCCCGGTCACCGCGCCCCTCGCCGCCCGACTCGCCGTCCACGGCGAGCTCACCACCGAAAACGACACCCACCGCTTCCGCCCGCACCCGTCGTTCAAGCTCTCCGCCTTCTTCGCCCTCGCCGAGTCCCACGATCTCCCCGGCCGCCTCTTCACGAGCCAGCGCCCCACCCTCGAAGCCCTCTTCCTCCACCTCACCGGCCGCACCCTCCGGGAGTAAGCACCCCGCCCGTCATTAGACATTAGTCATTGGTCCTTGGTCATTGGCCCTCGGTCCTTCCCTCTCACTTCTCCGCCTCGCCTCGCCTCCCATGCATCCCGTCCTCGTCCTCGTCCGCAAAGACTTCACCAATTTCTTCCGCAACAAAGCCGCGGTCTCCCTCACGTTTCTCGTCCCGTTCGTGATGATCTGGCTCTTCGGCCTCGTCTTCGGCGTCAACCGCAAGGACTCCGGCCCCACCGGCATTCCGATCGCCGTCGTCAACGCCAGCACCAACCCCGCCGCGCAAACCCTCATCGACGCCCTGCGCGCCGAGAAAAGCTTTCGCGTCATCACCACCACCGACGACGCGGCCCAGCGCCCGCTCACCGAGGCCGACCTGCGCCCCCTGATGCAGGCCGCCGGCGCCCGCTTCCGGTTCGCCGTCGTCATCCCCGAGGACCTCATCAGCGCCACCCAACTCGGCCTCCACCTGAAATTCTTTTCCAACCCCCGCAACGAAATCGAAACCCAGACCGTCAACGGCCTCCTCCAAAAGACGATCTTCTCCCACGTCCCCGAGCTCATCGGCCAGTCCCTCCAGGCCCGCGCCAAACAATTCCTTGGCGACACCAGCTTCACCCGCTTCAACGCCGCCCTCGCCTCCGCCATCAGCACCGCCTTCGGCGGCGACCGCGCCGAGATCGAGCGCCAGATCGCATCCGGCGACTTCGGCTTCGACCAGCTCCGAAAGGCCAAACCTGTCGATCCCACCCTCCGCCGCCTCGACACCCCGCCCGCCGCCGCCGGCTCCAACAATCCCGCCCCTGCCGCAACCACGACTCCCGCTCCCGCCGCCATGGACGTGTTTTCCAAGATCGTCCGGTTCGAAACTGAGCAAGTCGTCGGCGCCAATGTGAAGAACCCCGCCGCCACCTCCCTCGTCGGCGGGTGGGCGATTCAGTTCCTCCTCTTCGCCGTCAGCGCCTCCGCCGCCAGCCTCTTCCGCGAGCGCGATGCCGGCATCTTCCAACGCCTCCTCGCCTCGCCCGTCACCCGCGCCCACATCCTCTGGAGCAAGTTTCTCTACGGCGTCACCCTCGGCCTCTTGCAACTCGTCGTGCTCTTCCTCGCCTCGAGTGTGCTCTACGGCACCGAAGTCCTCCCGCACCTCGGCCTCCTCGCCCTCGTCTCGGTCTTCGCCGCCGCCGCCTGCACGTCGTTCGGCATGCTCCTCGCCGCCGTCTCTTCCTCCCCGGAAGCCGCCAGCGGCCTCGCCACCTTCCTCATCATGTTCATGAGCGCGATCGGCGGCGCGTGGTTCCCGATCACCTTCATGCCGGAGTTCATCCAGCAGTTCAGCAAGATCACGCTGGTCTACTGGTCGATGGAAGGCTTCAGCGCCGTCCTCTGGGCGGGTCAGAGCTTCGTGCAGATCCTCCCGATCCTCGGCGTCCTCGGCGCCATCACCGCCGGCGTGATGAGCCTCGCCATCTGGCGCTTCAACCGCGGCACCATCTTCGGCTGACCCGCTCCTTCGCAGCCACGAGCGTGAGCAAGTGGACCGCGCCCACCGCAGCGCGCCGTCTCCTGCCCTGGTAGCCCGCCTCGTGAGAGGCGGGAGGCAACGGGAGTCCGTGCGTGAAGTGGCGCACACCCGTCATCGCCGCTTCGCTCAGACCAAAATCCGAGAAAGCCACGATCTACCGAGAGCTCCCACCCGAAACGAGCTTGCTCAACCATCGTCCCGCTGCGCGCTACGGCGCAGAAGAACCCGAGTTCGGCTCTTTTCTCTCCTCGGGAATCCGGCGGACGATCTCATCCACGAAGGAGCGAAACACTGTATCGCCCGAAAAACGTGGTGCCAATATGTCAAACGCTGTGGCGCCAGTCTGTAGATAGAATGTAGCGAACGACCTCTTCCTCGCGCCAAGTGCTAGAAACAGAAGTCCTAGACCGGTGATAGTAAATCCGACAGCCAAACTGCGCTCGTTCGAAAGACCCCGCAGCCCATAAAGCCAACCTGCGCCACAAAGGAAAACGAGGCCGCCAAGGAAAACCAAACTGGATCTCTTCCATCCGCTGTCATAGCGAGGCTTAAGATCTTTCATGAAGAAGGTGACATCTCGCGTAATAAACCCAGATGAGGTGACTCTTATCACCACGCGGTCATCGGATAGCGTGAATGCCCTCCAGCCGCCGTGCCAATTGTCTTTGAAGATGCGCGTCTCCATTGGGTATATTTCGCCGAACGTTGACTATGCCACTGAGGATTGGTGGATCATTTTCCTCTGTCATTCGTTGCTCGCCGCTTCACGAAAATCAACATCAGTCCCAAACAAGGGTTAGCGGGCCCGGATTACTCTGCCGCACCGCTCCAATAGATCCGGTTCCCAGTAGCGCCCTCCCTCTATTGGCTCGGAAGCGACCATCGTCAGAGCGCCGTCACCCCTCCTCCCGAGCGCGTCTCCTCCTCGTGCCGAGCGTGCTCCACCTCGTTCCGAGCGTCGTCCACCTCCATCCGAGCGCGTTCAGCCTCCGTCCGAGCGTGCTCCACCTCCGTCCGAGCGTGGTCCCCCTCGTTCCGAGCACGGTCCACCTCGTCCCGAGCGCGGTCCACCTCGTCCCGAGCGCGGTCAGCCTCCGTCCGAGCGTGGTCAACCTCCGTCCGAGCGCGGTCAACCTCGTTCCGAGCGCGGTCCACCTCCGTCCGAGCGCGGACCACCTCCATCCGAGCGCGGTCAGCCTCGGTTCGAGCGCGGTCCCCCTCGGTCCGAGCACGGTCTACCTTCAACCGAGCGCGCCCCGCCTCGGTCCAAGCGCGGGTATTCGCCTGCCATGCGGGGGCGAGCCGATGCCAACGGCGGAATGCTGGCGGCCTGCAGGACCACCGCCTTTCGCCGATCTCCCACCGAGCCGCCCCCTCAGTGTGTCATCAAATAAAACACGATATTCACCCCCAGCGGATACGCCCGCCCTTCGGAGAACACCTTAAAGTAATCCGCAAACTCCCCTTCGCGCTCCCAGCCGTCGCTGATGTCGGAGTTGTGGATCGCCAGCACCATCACGCGTCCCTTTTCGTCGAGCAGCGCCTGCACGTGCATCGTTTCGAAACCCTCGCCCCGGTAGCCGGCGGTCGGATTTGAACTCGGATCATCCGGCACATAATCCCGGTTCCAGCGCTGCATCGATGGCACGCGCCACTGACTCATCGGCCCCCGCAGCTCGAACACACAGTGAAAGATCGGGTGGGGCATCGTCAGTTCGGTCCACGTCCGCTCCGGCAGCACTTTCGCGATTTCGTCCCGCAGGTTTTTCCACGCCAGCGCCCCCCAGAAATCGTTTACGAGCAGCACGCCGCCGGCGAGCAGGTGTTGACGCAATGCCGTGACCTCCGCCGGCCGCAGCGACATCCGCTCGATGTGCTCCATGTAGATGAACGGATACTTGGGCAGATCCGGATTCGTGAGTTTGAGCACACGCGCATCGGGATCGACCTTCATCGCGGTGAGTTGCTGCAGCCGGTGCGAGAAATTCAGGTCGGCATCGGGGTAGTCGATCACCCACCCCAGCCGCCCGCCGCCAAACCCACGCCCGCCTCCGCCCCCGAAGCCACGCCCACCGCCGGGGCCGCCGCCCGGTCCGCCCCCGCCCCCGAAGCCGCCCCGCTCCGTGGGCCGAGCGGGATCCGACCAAAAAATAATGCGGGCAAAGGTGAACACGTCCTGCTCGAACCCCGCCGGATTCTTCCATTCCGGTAGCGTGACGCTGTGCGACACCGTCTCCCGCGCCGTGCGCACGGTGTCCTCGTCGACCAAGCCCCCGCCTTCCATACGCACCAGCGAGCCACCACCGCCGGGATTCGGCTGCGCGAAGCCCCTGCCACCGCCGGCCGCCAGCGCCCAACACCCCGCGAGGATTATTCCGGCCCGGCGCATCATCACGAAGCCCGAACGTGGCAGCCTCGGTTCGGAGCGCCAGCCGTAACCCCACCCCTTCTCTACCGACCGTCTCCGTCCTCCACTCTCGCCCTTGACACCCTCGGGGCACCGCCAAGCTCGACGCTCGCCTCGATCATGCACTTCACCCCCGACCCCAACATCCAAACCGTCGCCGAGGCCTATGCCCTCGATGCGCGGGATTTCTTCCAGCAGCAGTTTCGCGTCACGCTCGACTGGAGCGATGCGAGCATCCTGTCGGTCGAGACGGTGATGGAATCGATGCACCGCGGCCTCGCGAGCGCCCGGCCCACCGAAGAGCACGTGATGAACTTCGCCAAGCTGTTCGGCAGCTACGTCGGCGAGGTCTACCGTCGCCGCCACGGCGCGACGTGGGGCATCATCGAGCACGACGGTCAGCAATTTCCCGGCCTCCAGGCCACCGGTTCGGGGAACCTCTTCTGGCCCTGGGGCCGCGCCCGCAATCGCCTCGTCGAGGGCGCCGACCACAACCTCTGGCACTACTACTCCGCCCTGATCAAACCGGCCTAAGCCCACCTTCCGCGGGGCCGCGTCAGTCCCTGCTCCGCCCCTCTTGCCCGCGCCGTGCGGGGCAGGCTTGACGCCCCTCTTGCCCGCGCCGTGTGGGGCAGGCTTTACGCCTCTCTTTCCCTCCCCATGTGGGGCAGGCTTTACGCCTGCCATCTTCCCCGCCTCCCGCACTCTCCCGCAAAAATATTTCCCCCTCCGCGCTTGCACAGCGAAAACCGGGGCCCGATAACCCGCCCTCTTTCGCCGCGCGCATGCCCAAACCCTCCACCGCCTCCCGTCCCGCCCCCGCCGCCCCCGCGGCGAACCCGGACCCGCAGGCCCGCCTGGAGGAGGACCACCACCAACTCGCCCGTTGGCGCGACGAGCTCGAAGCCCGCCTCGAGGAACGCCTCGCCCATCAGGCCCGCCACCGCGACCAGCTCGACGACGCCCTCGACCACCTCGAAGGGGTCCGTCAATCCGTCCGCGACCGCACCGCCGACCTCGCCGCCCCGGAGACCGCTTCCCCGGACCCCAAATCCCAGCCCCCGGCCCCCTCGTCCCTTCCGCCCGCCACGCCGCCCCCCGAGCCCTTCTCCCCCGCCGAGCTCTCCGGCTACCAGCGCCCTTCCCTCGACTTCCTCCGCCCCGCCAGCGCCGCCGAGAAAAACTTCTCCAGCCCCGAGGAACTCGCGACCAACAAGCGCATCCTCCAGGACTCCCTCGACTCCTTCGCGATCGACGCCTTCGTGCACGACGCGATCGTCGGCCCGCGTGTCACCCAGTTCCGCGTCAAACCCGGTTTCGGCGTCCGCGTCGAATCCATCGTCGCCCTCGAGAAGAATCTCGCCCTCTCCCTCTCCGCCAACGCCGTCCGCATCCAGGCCCCCATCCCCGGCGAGAGCTATGTCGGCGTCGAGATTCCCAACCGCCACTCCGCCCCGCTTGCCCTCCGAGCCTCCTTCGAGTCCGAGGCCTGGCGCAACTCCACGGGCGAGCTTCCCCTCATCCTCGGCGTCGATATCGCCGGCCGCCACGTCATCCTCGACCTCGCCCGCGCGCCCCACGCCCTCATCGCCGGCGCCACCGGCTCCGGCAAATCCGTCTGCATCAGCAACCTCATCCTCTCGCTGATCTACCGCTTCCGCCCCGACGAACTCGAACTCGTCCTCATCGACCCCAAGATCGTCGAGTTCGCCATCTACCGCGATCTCCCACACCTCATCCACCCCGTCGTCACTGAGCCGAAGCAAGCCGTCCAGGCCCTCAAGTGGCTCGTCCGTGAGATGGAGCGTCGCTACTCCGTCCTCGCCGAGAAATCCGTCCGTAATCTCGCTGGCTACAACGCCAAGGCCGTCGCCGAGGGCTTCCCCAAGCTGCCCTACATCGTCCTCGTCATCGACGAACTCGCCGACCTCATGATGACCGCCGCGCAAGACGTTGAGACGCCCATCGCGCGCCTCGCGCAGATGTCCCGCGCCGTCGGCATCCACACCGTCCTCGCGACCCAGCGCCCCTCGGTCAACGTCATCACCGGCGTGATCAAGGCCAACTACCCCACGCGCATCGCCTTTCAGGTCGCCTCCCAAATCGACTCCCGCACCGTCCTCGACGGCAAGGGCGCCGAAGCGCTGCAAGGCCGCGGCGACATGCTCTTCAGCCCGCCCGGCCTCGGCCGTCTCCAACGCCTCCAGGCCCCCTTCGTCGACGACGGCGAGATCGAGAAAATCGTCGGCGTCCTCAAAGCCCAGCTCCAGCCGCGCTACCGCGTCGAGCTCCGCGCCGAGGACATCCCCGGTGCCGCCAACGACGACCCCACGCTCCACGCTGGGGCCGACCCGATGATCAAGGAAGCGCTCGAAGCCATCGCCGCCAACGGCCGCGCGAGCACGAGCTATCTCCAACGCCGCCTGAAGATCGGCTACAACCGCGCCGCGAGCCTCATGGAAGAAATGGAGCAACGCCGCTACATCGGCCCCCAAGTCGGCAACAACCCGCGCGAAATCTTCGTGCAACCCGGCGACCTCCAACTCCCATGACGCCTTACTCTCCCGTCACTGCGAGCATAGCCGCGTGGTCCGCTCGCCCCTGTGGACACCGTGAGCCCTGTGGACCCTGCGGGCCCTGTGGGGCGGGCTTTACGCCCGCCATTCCGTCACACCCGGATTCCGCCCTCGGCTAACCCCCGATGTCCGCCGACACCCTCACTTCCTCCGCCCTCCTCGAACGCATCCGTCGCGACGGCGTGCGCAAGACCGCCATCGCCCTCCGCAAGCCCCCGCTTTCCTCGCGCCTCCTCCAGGAACTCGCCGAACTCTCCGAGCCCACCCTCGCGCAGCAATTCGTCGCCGCGTATCCCCTTTCCCCCAGCCACCTCCTCGAGACGCTCGCGCAGACCGCCCAGGACCCCGAGGTCTTCCCCTACCTCGCGACCAATCCCCGCACGCCCCCGCATCTTCTGAGCGCCTTCGCCGCCCACGAAAACCCCGAGGTCCGCGTCCACGTCGCCACGCACCCGCAGCTCGCCGCCCGCGAACTCCTCAACCTCGCGCAAGACTCCGACGTCGCGGTCCGTCGCGCCGTCGCCACCAATCCGTCCCTGCGTCTCCCGCACCACGCCGCGCTCACGACCGATGCCAATCCCGGTGTCCGCCTCCGCCTCGCGGCGCAGCCCGCACTCCCCGCGCAGGTCGCCCTCGTCCTCGCCGCCGATGCCAGCACCATCGTCCGCACGCACACCATCGCGGCCGCCACCGCCGATGACGAACTCCTCCTCGGCTGGGCCGCTTCCGAAGAAGAAGACGTCCAGCTCGCCCTCGCCTCGCGCAAGGATCTCCCCACCGCCGTCCGCGCCCTGCTCCTCCTCTCGCCGCACGCCTCCGTCCGCCGCGTCGCCCGCGACTTGATCGAGCCCGACCCGGTCGCCCTCCTCCACTTCATCACCCACGGCGAACCCGACGAACGCGCGTGGGTCGCTGCCCGCCCCAAGCTTCCCGCCCCGCTCCAGCGCCAGCTCGCGCAGGCTGAAGACGCCGCGGTCCGCCTCGCCCTCGCCGCCAATTCTGCGCTCGTCCCCGATATCGCCGACTACTTCGTGGCCCTCGCCGATGAATCGGTCTGCGTCGCCCTCGCGACCAATCCCGCCCTCAGCGCGGAGCATGTTCAATCCCTCGCCGCCACGCGCCTCCCGGCCGTCCTCACCGCCCTCGCCTATCGCGACGATCTCTACGACGAGCTGATCCCCTTCCTCCTCGAGCACAGCCCCGATTTCCGCCGCCACTGGGCCATTCAGCAAAAGCCCGCGACCCTCGCCAACGCCGAGCTCGCCCGCCGCCTCCTCGCCGACCCGCTCCCCAGCATCCGCGCCCTCGCCGTCGCCTCGCATCCGTGGCGCCGCGCCGACCTCTACGACTTCGCCCGCGACCGCAGCCCCGCCATTCGTCTCGCCGCCGTCCGCCATCCCAATTCTCCTGACGATCTCATTACCAGCCTCCTTACCGACCCCACCCCCGAGATCGCCCTTGCCGCTGCCGCCACGCAAGCCGCTCGCGCCGCCACGGCCCGCGCGCAGCAAATTTCAGCTCCGCAGTCCCATCCGGCCCCGTCATCCCCTTCGACCCATCCCGAGCCCGCTCCCGCTGCGCGCCCAGCTCCCCCCGCCCGCACCGCCGCCCCCTCGCGCACCGACCAACTTTCAACCAAACTCACTCAACTCAAACGCCTCTTCTGGCAATAAACCATCATGGCCAAAAAACCCACCGCCCTAACCTTCCGCGACATCGTGCTCGGCGCCGAAGCCGACGTGATCCGCGCGGCGCTCGATGCCCGCATCAAGATCGACGCCCTCATCACCGAGCGCCAAGCCGCCTACGAAAAGATCGCGGCGCTTGAAACGCAGATCAACACGGTCGTCGGCGAAGCCGGCGTCTACCCGTTCCCCGCGCCCCCGCTCCCGGTCGCCGGCTTCGACCAAAAGCCCGCCAAGAAATCCACGAGCACCACGTCCGCCGACACCGACGAAGACGACGAGTCCGACACCGACGAGTCCCCGGCGAAATCCTGAGCCCTCTCGCTCCGAGCCGAGTCGCCCACGAAACACACCAAACACCCGAAATGAGTCTCACCCTGTCGCGAGAGGCTTTCTCCGACTTTCGTGTCGTTCGTGTGTTTCGTGGGCCACTCCTCTGAGCCTTTGCCGCCTTTCGCAGTCCTGATGCGCGCCGATCAACAGATCCAGATCAACGGCCTCCTCCTCCAACGCGAGGAGCTGTTCGTGCGCGTCCACGATCTGGAGCAAGCCGCCGCTGCAATTCTCGGCGAGCCCTACCCCTTCACGCGTCCGCCGCTCCCGTCCGACGCCAAGCTCAAGCGCAAACCCACCGCGCCCCGCGCCGCCTCCGCCGCCCCGGTTAGTCCCGCCGCCGTCGCCCGCGAATCCCTCCGCCGCCTCGAAGGTCTCGAGACGGCCTACCGCGTCACCTACCGACGCTTCGGCCAAGTCGTCACCGAAGACCACGACGACCTCGACGCCCTCCGCACCTTGCTCTCGTCCCAAGGCGCCAACCTCACCGTCACCCGCGTCGAAACCATCGACCTCGGCGGCCGCACGAAAGCCGTGCTGCTCGCAGCGGCCCCGTGATCCGTTCGTCGTAGCGCGGAGCTTCAGCCCGGGTCCGGGCCTGCGCGGCCGCCGCGCCCCTCTCGGCCTGCTCTCACCACGGCGCGCAGCCACCGACCGGACAGCGGTCAGGGCACTTCATAGACCTCGATGATCATTTGGCCGCCCGTGCTTCCCACGCCGCTGACTTGGGTCGTGTAGTTGCCGGGCGCGAGCGCGACGAGCAACGCGGCGTCGCTCGAACCGGCAGGCAACGCGAATGCGCCGACAGCGGCGAATGCCGCGGAGAGCTGTGCGCTCGTCGCGGCGCCCGCACCCACGGGCGTGCCCCAGTTGTCGTTGCTGGAGACCACGCTCTGCCCGCTGTAGATTTCCAGTTTCGGATCGGCCATGACGCCGCCGAGATTGAACGGCGGAAGACCGAGCGCGGGGCCGACGGCGCGGATGAGGACCTGTTTCGCCGCGGAGCCACTAATCACAAATCCGGCAGTGAGCGTCTCGCCGGCGGCGATGCGCTTGAGCACGGACACATTGACCAGACGCGGGGTGAGCGCGGTGAACTGGCTCGGCGGCGTGGAGTCGTAGAGTTCGGCGATCACCGTGCCGGTCGCACCGCCGACGCCGCTCACCTGCACGGTGTAGGCGCCCGGCGCCAGGTTGGGTTTGAACACCGCGGCATCTCGCGAATCTCCCGTCGCATAGCCAAACGCTCCCACGGCGGCAAACGCACCATCCAGCGCCGGAGTGCCGCCCCAGTTGTCATTCGCTGCGATGACCGTCTGTCCGGAAAATACCTCCAGCTTCGGATCCGCGAGCGCTCCGCCGACGCCGAGCACGGTGAGCGCCGGGCCGGCGGCGCGAATGAGCAGCGGTTTGCTGCCGACGCTGCCACTGACAAACGTGCCGACCGTGAAGAGCGGATCGTCGGCGGAGATGGTCGTGAGGATCGAGAGATTGGAGAGCCGCCCGACGCCGGGGAGATTGGCGAGCGAGAGCAATGCGCCGCTGCTCGTCGCCGAGCCCGTCGCGTTGCGCGCGATCACGCTGTAGGTGCCGACGTTGGCCGCCGTCGCGGAATTCACCGTGAGCGTGGACGCGGTGGCGCCGGCCAGCGCCACGCCGTTGAGCGACCATTGGTAGGTTTGGGCGCCGGTGGCGCTGACCGAAAATGTCGCCGCCGTGCCGCTCGCCGCAGTCTGCGATTGCGGCGCCACGGCGATCACCGGATCGGCGGCGCCCGCCTGCGTGAGCGTGATGGGCTGGCTCGCGATTTCGATCGTCGCCGTGCGCGCGGCCCCGGTGTTTCGGGCGAGCGTGACACTCACGACGCCCGTGGCCGCGCCGCTTGCACCCGCAGTGACGAAGGCATCGGCCGAGGAAACTTGAAACGCGCCGCCCGGTTGCGTGACGACGAGGAGCGGCACCGCTCCGCCGTCCGCTGAAACCTTCGTTGCACTCGCACTGATTAACCACGTGGCTTGGTTGAGCGCAGGAACGTTACCCTGACTGTCGATGAACAGCGTGCCGAGATAAGACCCGCTGGCGGCATTCACGCGGACGACGGCACCTCCGAGTCCCACACTCGCGGGCAGCACCACATCGAGGGCATGCGTCGTCGTCGCGGCGACGGTCAGCACGGACACTTTTCCGTCGGCATCGGTGAGCGACGCGCTGGGAGTCGCCAGCGAACCAAGGTTGTAAGCACTCAAGCGAATCGTGCTACCGGGAGCATACGCGGCGAGTTCGCGAAATCCCGTATCAGTGACCCACGCGCGGCCCGAGGCCGTATCGATCACGTTGCTGCCGAGGCTGACATTCTGCGACGTCTTCACGACGAGCGGCTGCGCCGTCTCTGCGGCCGTGGCGAACTGCCCGACCGCCACCGCGCGGGCGGGCACGTCGTTCGGCTGAAAGAGATAATTCGTATCGACCAGCGCGCCGGAGAGGTGCGAGAGCCACAACGCAGAGCGTCCCGGATTCGCGATGAAGTTTGCCGTGAGCGAGACGTTTTGGTGCGGGCTGGCGGCCATGGGCGTCAGCGTGTTGTTCGTCGCGATCGTCACGATGCCGCCCAGCGTAAGCTGGCTGTTTTCGCCTCCCGCCGTGTTGGCGCCGTCGATCACATTGTTGGCGACCGTGAGATTCACGACCGGCGGCACGATCCAGTCGCCCACTCTCAACTGGTGCACGATATGGATGCCCGCGGCGGAAGCGCGCCGGATGTAATTACCGGCGAGCGTCGCGTTCATCACCCCCCAGACGCTGATGCCGCGAAAGCTGGTCTGTTGCTGGACGGTGTTGCGCTCCACCAGCAAATTCCCCGCGCGGCGCACCGGATCGCTGGAGTAAACATAGCTGCCGACGACCGTGGCGGGGACGTCGCTATCGAGATTCAACACCACTTGCGGCAGTCCCCCAATCGCCGGGGCGGCCGCCCGGGAGACGATCGCGGCGGAGGCGAGGACCACGCCGTCGGCGGCGCGTTGAAAAACGACATTGGCCTCGTTTGGCGGCGCGACCGCGATGTCGCCCTGCACTTGCACGCTGCGTGCACCGAGCACGGTCTGCACGGCGCCGAGCACGTAGATCGTCGGTGATATCCCGTCGTCACCGGTGCGAATCACGCGGCACAACCGGATCGTGTTGTTCAAACCGAGGCCTTGCGGCTGGATGCCGTCGGCGACGGTGCTGATCAAACGGTCGGTGCCCGGACGCGGCATCACTTCGATACGCTCGAGCAGCGACGAGGAGCTGTTGATGAAACGCACGCCGGCGTGTCCCGCATAGACTTTGATATTGCGCAGCGTGGAATTCGTGAGCCCTTGGGCGAGAATGCCCTCTCCACCCACGCGGGCGTGCAACACCACGATATCCCCCGGCCGGATGCCGGTGATGGTGCTGCCGGGCAGGATGGTCATCGCGCCGTCGGTGAAGGGTTGCTGCACCACGAAGCGCACGAACCCCGACCACGGCTGGCCCTGCCGGAAAACATAGGCGTAGCCAGTGTTCGGCTCCAGGAGCGGATTGAGCGCCGTGGGGTTTTGCCAGCCGGGTTGGACGGTGAACTGGACCTGCCGCGTGGTCGGATTGACGCTCGTGACCGTGGCCTGCGTGAAAAGCAGCTGCTGAAAATCCATCGTGAAATTTTGCACCGTAAGATTGGTGCCGCTGGTGATGAAAAAACCGCGCTTGTCCGCCCGCGCGAAATAGAGATCCGCGCCCTGCAGATCGATCGTCAGCGCCACGCCCGTGCTGGTCGGGCCCGCGAAGAGGGCGTGACTCGCGGCATTGGTGGCGCTGCCGCTCAGAAAATAATAGGCCCCCGTGTCCGCGATCACCCGCGCGAATCGATTTTGCACGGCGTAGCGGACACCACTTTCCAAAAGCGGGCCCGCGTCGAGCCCCGGTTGGTTGGGCACCAGGTTGGCCGCGGCGATGCCGAGACGAACGAGATCGGCGGAAAGATTCAGTGTCGGGGCCTGCGCCAAGACCGAACCAATCGCAAACAACAGCACGAGCGGAACACGGAGGAGAACTTTCATGTGGCGGTCCCAGCCTAAAAAATCTGCGCCGGGAATACGAAACCTATCGCGGCGCACTCGACCCGGCCCCGCCGGCCGGCATCCGCCGCGCTCCGGCCTCTCGATAAATACTCGCCTGACGCCCCACGCCAAACCTCCGCCGCCCCCGCGAGCCCCGCCGCCGTCGCCCGCGAATCCCTCCGCCGCCTCGAAGGCCTCGAGACGGCCTACCGCGTCACCTACCGCCGCTTCGGCCAGGTCGTCTCCGAAGACCACGACGACCTCGACGCCCTGCGCACCCTGCTTTCCGCCCAAGGCGCGAACCTCACCGTCACCCGCGTCGAAACCATCGACCTCGGCGGCCGCACGAAAGCCGTGCTGCTCGAAAAAATCTCCGCGGCCGCGAACTAGCGCCCGCTCGGCGGTTGCCCCGGGCTCGGCGCCTTCACGCGCCACCTTGCCAAGCCCACCGACAAGACGGGACTCGTTGGCCAACTCCTTTCGAACCCTCGGTTTAGGCTTTCGGAACTCGCCATCTCCGGCCCCGTAGCCGTATGCTTTAGATGTCGCCGGTCGCTCCATCGTCGAACCGAGCGATCATCCTCTTCACTCAAACCAGCTTCGTTCGCTCGATCCGCGAGATCATGTCCGTCCAGTCCAAAGCAACGCCCCCTACCGTCTGGACCTATGTGACCGCGACTGTCGCGTATCTCGCCGTGTTCCGCTTGGCGGTCCTTAGCTACAGCTCCGGCGACCGCGTTGCACCCGTGTGGCTCGCCACCGGTCTTTCCATCTGGCTCGTGATTAAATGGGGGCCGCGGATGCTGGTGGTCGTCGCCTTGGGGGAGATCCTGGGCAATTCGGTCAATTTCATCACCCACCCCAGCGTAACAACCATCACTACGGCGCTCACGCAAGGGGCCGGAAATGTGATCACGGCTTGGCTTGGCGCCCGGCTTTGGCGGCTGGGCACGACGCATTGGAAATCGTTCGGTGGTTTCTGCGAACCGATCACGGGCCTCGTGACCTCCTTGGTGGCCCCGCTCGCCTCCGCGTTAATCGGCGTCGCCGCCCTCGTCGGGATCTCCGGCAGTCCGCTCGAAAAAGCCCCCGGCCTGGCGCTCACGTGGTGGGCGAGCGACATGATCGGCTCCGTCTTTGTCCTCCCGCTCCTGCTGTCCGCCCCCCAACTCGGTCATCGGTTGCGCACCGGCACGGTGAGTGACCTGCAGCGCGGAGCATTTCTCCTGGCCGCCTTGGCCGCGGTGGCCTGGGGCGCGGTCGGTCCCGCTCATTCGCAGACCGCATTGTTTATCTGCTATCCCTTGGTGCTGCTCGCCACGGTTTGGTTCGCCGCCCCCGGTGCACGCCTCATGGCTTTGCTCCTCGGCGTCTTGGGCACAGTCGCCGCACTCGCCCATGTCGGCCCTTTCTTCGCGGCTGGCCATCACGAAGCCCTCTTTCGCATCCACTGGTTTTATTTTTCCGTGGCCGCCGTCGCACTGACGCTTCCGGTGATCCACGCGCAGGCCAATCTGTGGCGCCGCGGACCTTTGGCGCTCTTACTCGGTGGATGGCTCCTGAGCGGCGGGGTATTTGTGCAGCAACAGCGGCAACACGAGCAGGCCGCTACGGCCGACTTCGCCATCAGCGCGACCGACGCCGCTAAGGCGATCGAAGAACGACTGGACCGCTACGTCGACGGCTTGCTCCAAGCCCAAAGCTTCCTCGTGGCCTCCCCGACCGTGTCCCGCGCGAACTGGGCCCGTTTCGTCCAGGCGCTGGCTTTGCCGACCCGTTACCCCGGCATGAGCAGTATCGGCCTGATCTACCCGGTCGAACCGGACGAGAAAGACGCCTTTCTCCGCCGGGTGCGCGCCGATGGAGCTCCGGAATTTAACCTCCATGCGGTGCCCGGTGAGACCACCGCCGCGGGACAAACCCATTTTGTCCTTACTCATACCGGGCCGCTGAACCCGACTCCGGAAAGTCTCGGCCTCGATCTAGGTTCGGAACCCATCCGCCGCCGCGCGTTTGAGGCCGCTCGTGACACCGGCCAACCACAAATGACCCGGCGTATCGGCCTCCAATCCGGAACCCAAAAGCCGGCCGGTGTTCTCCTTTGTCTCCCCGTCTATCGTTTGGGCTCACCGCTCACGTCCGTCGCCGAGCGCCGCGCCGCGCTCCTCGCTTGGGTCGACGTGCCGTTCAAATCCGAACAATTCCTGGCCGGTGTATTGGACGGGCAAAACGGAGCCCTGCACTACTACCTCTTCTCGTCCGGTCCGCTCGACGCCGCGCATCTGCTCCATACCTCTGCCCCGGTCAGTGCGAAGTTGCCCGTATTTTTGCATACGATTCCGCGTCGCCTCCTCGGCCAAGATGTCACCCTCGCGTTTACGCTCGGTCCCACGCTTTTGCCCCGGAGCTTCACCGCGCAACTTTGGTTACCCGTCAGCCTGGTCATGGCCACCGTGCTGCTGACCGGTTGGATCTTGAGCCTCCAAGCCCTCCGCGAAAGTGAGGAACACTACCGCACCCTCGTCGAGCGCTCCCCCGAGCCGATCACCCTGCATCGGGATGGAAAAATCCTCTACGCCAATCCCGCCGCGCTCCAAGCTATCAGCGCCACGTCGACGGCCAGCGTGATCAACCGGCCCTTCCTCGACCTCGTCGACGCTGCGTTTCACCACTTGGTCACCGCCCACGCCAGCCATGCCATCGAGGCGTGCGTGAACCCGGCCCTGCAGGAGATGAGATTTATCCGGCTGGACGGCACACCCATCGACGTAGAACTGCAAAACACCACCGTCATATTGGACGGTTTGCCCACCATTCATGTGGCGTGGCGCGAAATCACGGCCCGCAAGCAGGCCGAAGCAGAAAAAGCCCATGATACCCAACTACTGGAACTCGTCGCCCGCGGCGGTGAATTGCGCGAAGTGCTTACGGCGCTGCTCCACACCTTCGAAAATCTGCTCCCGGGGCTGAAGGGTTCCGTTCTCCTCTTGGATGCCGACGGAGTTCGCTTGCACCACGGCGCCGCACCCCAATTACCGGCCAGCTATTGTCAGGCGATTGACGGCCTTAAAATCGGGCCCGCCGTTGGCTCGTGCGGCACCGCCGCTTTCACCGGACAGACAACAGCCGTGGCCGATATCGCCCACGATCCGTTGTGGGTCGACTTCAAGGACCTCGCGCTGGCGCACGGACTGCAAGCCTGCTGGTCTGTGCCGATCAAGGGCCTCACCGGCCGCGTGCTGGGCACCTTTGCCTTCTATCATTCCACCCCTCGCGTCCCCCGCCCCTCCGAGTTATCCGTGGTCGAAAGGGGCGCTCATTTGGCCGGACTGGCCATCGAACGGGCTCAGGCGGAAACCGCCCTGCGCGAAAGCGAGTTCCGCTGGAAATTTGCCCTCGAGGGCGCGGGCGACGGCCTTTGGGACTGGGATGTGCGCGGCCATGCCGTCTTCTTCACCGCCCGGTGGAAGGAAATCTTCGGTTACGCGGAAACTGAGTTGAACACCAGCGTCGACGAATGGAGCAGCCGCATCCACCCCGACGACCTCGCGCGGGTGATGGCCGATGTCCACGCTCATTTCGACGGACATACCCCCGTCTACCGCAACGAGCACCGCGGCCGGCACAAAGATGGCACCTGGCGCTGGGTGCTGGCCCGTGGCCTCGTCGTCGCGCGTGACGGCAGCGGTCGAGCACTACGCATGATCGGCACCACCGCCGATATCACGGACCGCAAACAGGCGGAAGCGGAACACCGTGATTTCGAGCGCAAAATGTTGGCCACCCAAAAACTCGAAAGCCTCGGTGTGCTCGCCGGCGGAATCGCGCACGATTTCAACAATATCCTCACCGGGATTCTCGGCCAAGTCTCACTCGCGCGGCTCGCCCTGCCAGCCGGCGCCGCCACGCACGAAAATCTGGATTCCATCCAGCTGCGTTCGCTGCGCGCGGCCGATCTCTGCAAACAGATGCTCGCCTATTCCGGCCAGGGGCAATTCGTCGTCGAAAAACATTCCCTCAATCGGTTGGTCGAGGAAACGACCCACCTGCTGAACCTTTCCATCAGCAAGAAGGCCGGACTGCGTTTCAACCTCGACCGTCCCTCGCCAGTGATCCGGGCCGACGCCACCCAAATCCGGCAGGTCATCATGAATTTGGTCATCAATGCCTCCGAGGCGATCGGCGACACGAGCGGAGTCATCACCGTCAGCACCGGCCAAGTCCAACTCAAAGGGCCCGATCTCGATACCAAGATCGCGGGACTCACTCTTACCGCCGGCCCTTACGCCTCCTTGAAAATTGAAGATACCGGCACCGGAATGAGTCCCACGACGCAGGCCAAGATTTTCGATCCATTCTTTACCACGAAGTCCACCGGTCGCGGCCTCGGCCTCGCCGCCGTGCTCGGCATCATCCGCGGCCATCAGGGCGACATTCGCCTTCACTCCTCGCCGGGCCTGGGCACCACCTTTCAAATCCTCCTGCCCTGCCTCCCCGATGCATCCGAAGATCCGGTCGCGCCGGTCAGCGTGGCGAGATCCTCTAAATCTGACCGCGGCTGCATCCTGGTCGCCGATGATGAAGAGTTTGTGCGCGGGCCGTTGGCCGCATTTCTCAAGATCCGCGGCTACGAAGTGGTCACCGCCAGCAGCGGTCAGGGGGCCGTGGACGCCTTCCGCGCCGAGCCAGACCGGTTCGCCGTCGTGCTGATGGATCTGTCGATGCCCGAGCTCGATGGAGCCCAAGCTTTCGCGCAGATGCGCAGCATCAGCCCGGCGGTGCAAGTCGTCCTCATGAGCGGCTTTGATCAGCGGGAGGTCAGTCTTCGCTTCCAAGACGGACGTCCCGCCGGGTTCATCCAAAAACCGTTTCAATTCGATGCTGCTATCGATTTAATCGACGACATCCTGGCTCGCCCGGCGGTGTCCTGATTTCGACCGTCCCCGCTCACGACACGTTTTCGCCTGACGCCCCGCGCCAAACCTGCGCCAGTCTCTGCGTGTCGCAGTCCACGTCGTCCATCACCGCGTCCCCTCGTTTCACCGTCTCTGTCGCCATCGGCATTATGCTCGGCACCGTCGCCGCCGAGTTGGTCGCCAGCTGGGTCATCGATCACTTTTACACCCTCGGCACACTGACGGGTTTCTACGTCTGGTCCGGCGACGATCCGTCGGTCGAGGCCGCGCTGCTCATCGCCTCCAAGCTCCTCGCCGCTTTTGTGGTGATCGCCCTCACCCTCCGCCACGCCGGGGAGAAGTGGCGCAATCTCGGCCACGCCGGCTTCGCTCCGCTCACCCTCGTCGCCGCCTGGCCACTCTTCGTCGGCGGCATCGTCATTTTCCTCTCGGAAATCGACAACCTGCTCCGCGCGTTTGCTCCCCAGCGGATCATGCAACGCTGGGACTTCGCCCCGGAACTCGACACCTTGATTTCGGCCTCCTGGCAGGGCCCGGTCCTCGCCATCGTCATCGCCC
Organism: Opitutia bacterium; assembly: GCA_947453695.1. Taxonomy (GTDB): domain Bacteria; phylum Verrucomicrobiota; class Verrucomicrobiia; order Opitutales; family Opitutaceae; genus GAS368. Next base: position 18,747 of record CANGHW010000026.1, on the reverse strand, counting down.
CGCTCACCGAGGAGATCGTCTTCCGCGGCCTCATCCTCCGCGGCCTCCTCGGACGCTGGAAACCCGCCGCCGCCATCGCCACCTCCGCCGTCCTTTTCGCGGTCATGCACTTCAACCCCGCCCAAACTCCCGTCGCCCTCATCCTCGGCGTCGCTCTCGGCTGGGTCTACTACCGCACGCGCTCCCTCGGTCTGTGCATGCTCGGCCACGCCCTCAACAATTCCGCCAACATCTTCGTCGACGGCCTCCCCTTTCAGATTCGCGGCTTCAACGACGTCACCGATTTCGATCCCTCTGTCGCCGTGTTTCATCCGTGGTGGTTCGATCTCACCGGCGTCGTCCTCTTCGCCGCCGGCTTCGTGCTCATCCATCGCTGCACCCCAGCCGCCGGCTCATGGCTTTTGCCCAAACCCGCCCCGCGGCCCACGCTGCCGCCCCTCCTCGTGCCGCCCGTGCTCGCTGGCGAAACCGCCGCAAATGGCCATTGTCAGCAGTCCGTCCTCGCCAACACTCAACCTCCCATGTCCGCCGAACTCGTCACGCTCGTCACGTCCCTTGCCCAACGCGCCCGCGCCGCGTCGCTCGTGCTCGCGAACGTCCCGACCGCCACGAAAAACGCCGCCCTCACCGAGCTCGCGCGTCTGATCGAGTCGTCCCACGAGTCGCTCCTCGCCGCCAACGCCCTCGACCTCGCCTCGCCCGAAGCCGCCGCCCTCACCCCCGCTTCACGCGACCGCCTCACCCTCAACGCCGCCCGCCTCGCCCACCTCGCCCAGTCGGTCCACGAGGTCGTCGCCCTCCCCGATCCCGTCGGCGCGGTCCTCGACGACACCACGCGTCCCAACGGCCTCCGCATCCGCAAGGTCCGCGTGCCCATCGGCGTCATCGGCATCATCTACGAGTCGCGCCCCAACGTCACCGTCGACTGCGCCATCCTCTGCCTGAAGAGCGGCAACGCCTCCATCCTCCGCGGCGGCAAGGAGTGCTTCCACACCAACACCGCCCTCGCCGCCCTCATCCAGCAGGCGCTCGCCACCGCCGGCCTCCCCGCCGACGCCGTGCAGCTCGTCCCCACCACCGATCGCGCCGCCCTCACCGCCCTCCTTAAGCTCGACACCCTGATCCACTGCATCATCCCCCGCGGTGGCGAGGGCCTGATCCGCTTCGTCACGCAAAACTCCACCATTCCCGTCATCAAGCACTACAAGGGCGTGTGCTTTGTTTACGCCGATGCCGCCGCCGACCTCGCGATGGCCGAACAGATCACGCTCAACGCGAAAGTCACCCGCCCCAGCGCCTGCAACTCCGCCGAACAGCTCCTCGTCCACCGCAGCATCGCCGAAAAATTCCTCCCGTCCGTCGCTCGCGCCCTCCTCGCCAAGAATGTCCAGCTCCGCTGCGACGCCGCCAGCGCCGCCATCCTCGCCGCCGCTCCCCTGGATCCGATCTCCCAGACCCCGGACTCTTCGCCCGCCACCATTCCCACCACCCCCGCGACCGAGGCCGACTACTCCACGGAGTTCCTCGACTACATCATCGCCATCCGCGTCGTCGATTCTGTCGAGCAAGCCATCGCCATCATCAACCGCGACAGCTCGAGCCACAGCGACGCCATCGTCACCGCCGACGAACCCACCGCCCGCCGCTTCCTCGCTGAAGTCGACAGCGCGACGGTCTTCTGGAACGCGTCCACCCGCTTCAACGACGGCTTCGAATTCGGCTTCGGCGCCGAGATCGGCATTAGCACCGACCGCCTCCACGCCCGCGGCCCCATGGGCCTCCCCGAACTCTGCAGCTACAAATATCTGATCGAAGGCACCGGCCAAACCCGCGGCTGATCCCCGGGAGCCCGGGCGTCCCGCCCGCATCCTTCACTTTCGCATCCGTCCATGAAACTCCGCTCATGGTCCTTCGCCACCACACTTCTCCTGAGCGTCGGCGTCGCCGGCTACGCCGTCTGGGCCTATAGCAATGGCACCCAACGCGTCCCGGTTCATCCCGACATGGTGGCCGCCTTCGACCGACACCGCGCCCTTATCACGACCCACGCCGTCGCCTCCGCCCTCGCCCTGCTCCTCGGGCCTCTCCAGTTCCTCGACTCTCTCCGCGCCGCCCGTCCCCGCCTGCACCGCGCCCTCGGTTACGCTTACCTTGTGCCCGGCGTCGGCGTAGGCGGCATCTCAGGCCTCCTGCTCGCCCACCACTCGTATGGCGGCCTCGTCTCTCACTACGGCTTCGGCCTCCTCGCCGTCCTCTGGATCTTCACCGGCGTAATGGCCGTCGTCGCGGCCAAAGCCCGCCGCTTCGTCGCTCACCGCACGTGGATGGTCCGCAACTTCGCCCTCACCTTCGCCGCCGTCACCTTGCGCCTCTACCTCCTGCTCGGCTTTCTCTCCGGCCTGCGTTTCGAAGATTTCTATCCCGCCATCGCCTGGCTCTGCTGGGTGCCCAACCTCCTCTTCGTCGAGTGGGTCACGCTCCGTCCGACCGCGCCACTCAATCCAACGCCGTGACTTTCTCGATCGGAAAATAGTCCAACACCTTCTCCGGTTTTCCACCCGGCACACAGCGATAGATCGCTCGCCCGTCCGTGAAAATCACTGATCCATCCGACGCGACATCGTAGCCGAGCACCGCCTTGGCCACCACCGTTTCGCTCCCATCCGCCGCCCGTCGGATGAGCTGCCACGATTTCGGCACAGTTCCGCGCCGTTGCGCCAGAGCGTCATCATGGAACAATCGCGACCACCAGACCAGTCGTTTAAGATCTGGATCGGACGTGTGGACGTCAGCGACCGCGGGCCGATTAAAAATGAGGCGCCATATGACCTTGAGACAAAATCCCGCCATGAAAGCGATACGCACCGGGAACAGCGCTACAGCAAACAAAGGAAACCACCGGACGATCGATCTCGATCTATAGGGCCGACGAATGAAAAACAATGAACCATCAGCCAGTTTATGCGGCTCGAGGAGATCGTGACGGTCGTCGGAGATAAGCGTCCTCAGTTCGGTCGAGTGCAGATCAAGTTCAATAATTTCGCATGGGCTCGCTTCGACTACGTTGCCCCGGCTGTCCCTCGCCAGGCCGGTGGATTGGTAGACTATTGTGCTTTCCTTTCCCTGCACCCACGTAGGTGCATCATCGCGTGTATCTCCTTCAGTGACTTCCCGACCGACTCCATCCAGAACTTGGTTCAAACTCAAACGGACAGTGCCCTGCTCAGCTCGTAACGAGTAAATTAACGCGCCGGTCAGCGGATGCCGGTCCATATGCTGAACATGCGCATGGTTCTTACGGATGATTCGACGTTCGTCACCACTGTCTAGGCGACGCTCATACACGCCGCCCCTTCCACCGAAAAAGAGCGCGAAAATAATCTCACTCTCATCGCGGCCTCTTGTCACCCCGCCGTAAATACATCGCGTCGGCTCTCCCGTCACAGGGTCGGCGGGATATTTTGACGCGAACTCGTTGTCAACAATCTGCGGTGGCTGACCGTTCGCGCTCACCCAAAGCTCTCCATCAGAGATAAACGCAAAGGTGTTCGCCATGCCCCTTTGCTTGCGAATTCACCCCGCCATCGCAACGCCCAACCTCCCTCTTCCCGCCATAAAAATTATCCGCGCCATTCGCGAAATCTGAGGTAAATACTCCCGTCCCTTCTTCTACTCCTCTCTCGCCGCCACATGAAACCCACCCGCTGGACCCGCCTCTCCACCCGCGACATCATCCGCGATCGCTGGGCCCGCCTCCGCGCCGACCGCGTCGAGATCGCCCCGGGCAAAATCCTCGACCCCTTCTACGTCCTCGAGGAACACGAGTGGGTCCACGCCGTCGCTTTCAACCGCGATCATCACCTCCTCCTCGTCCGCCAATATCGTTATCCCGGCGACGCCTTCACTTGGGAACTTCCCGGCGGCATGGCTGATCCCGGCGAAGACCTGCTCGTCGCCTGTCAGCGCGAGCTTCGCGAAGAAACCGGCGCCACCGCCCCGCGCTGGCGCCACATCGCCTCGCCGTTTCCCAACCCCGCCCGCCAGACCAACCGCGTCCACGCCTACCTCGCCGAAGACACCGCCATCACCGCTCCGCCCCAGCTCGACGCCAGCGAGGCCATCGAGTGCGCCTGGCACAGCATTCCCGCTACGCTCGACCTCATCCGCCGCGGCGAATTTTCTCAGGCCAATCACATCGCCCTTTTCTACCTCACCCTCGACACCCTCGGACTCCTTACGCACCGCCCATCCTGATCACGCTCGTTCCCCGCCCTCTCCCTCCTCATGCCCTCCCTCTCTCCGTCCCTCCAGTTTTCGTTCTCGCCCTCTCTCCGGCGCACCCTCTTCGCCGTCCTTGCGCTCGTCACCGCCGCGTCGTTCCTCTCCGCCGCCGAACCCGCGGCCGCTCCCAAGCTTCGCCCCATCACCCCAGAGGACCTTTGGTCCATCCGCCGCGCTGGCGGCCTCGATCTCTCTCCTGACGGCTCGCGCCTCGTCTTCACCGTTCAGGATTACTCCCTCGAGAAAAACAACTCCGTCACCCACCTCTGGCTTCTCGACACCGCGCCTGGCGCCGTCGCCCGCCCGCTCACCACCGCCGACAGCACCGACTCCTCCCCCCAATGGTCCCCCGACGGCCGCCGCCTCGCCTTTATCTCGAAACGCGGCACCGACGAAACTCCGTCCCTCTACGTGCTCCGCACCGACGGCGGCGAACCCGAGAAAATCCTCGAGCTTCCGCTCCCGATCTCGTCACCGCGCTGGTTCCCCGACGGTAAACGCGTCCTCTTCGCCACCCGCACTCTGCCCACGCTCGGCACCGACTTCGACGCCCTCCGCAAGGAGTTGAAGAAACAAAAAGACTCCAAGGTCACCGCCAAGGTCACCGAAAACCGCGTCTACCGCTACTTCGACTCCTGGCAGACCGACGGCCAGGCCTCGCGTCTCATGGTCGTCGACCTCGCCACCAAGAAAGTCACCGACCTCACCCCGCGCTGGGACCGTCGCTTCCGCTTCGACGGTGAGGCCCAGTTCGACCTCTCCCCCGACGGCAAATCCATCGCTCTCTCCGTCGGCACCACGCCCCCGCCCTTCACCACCGGTGAAAACACCGACGTATATCTCCTCTCCGTCGACGCCCCGGCCACGCCGTGGAAAAACCTCACCACCGACAACCCCGCCGGCTCCGACAACAACCCCGTCTTCTCCCCCGACGGCCAGTCCCTCCTCTTCGGCCGCCGCACCGGCCCCAATCTCCTCTCCGCCTTCACGCGCCTCATGCGCCATCAGGTCGCCACCGGTCGCACCGAGCGACTCACCCTCGGCGGCGCCGACCTCTCCCCGCAGGACTGGAAATGGTCCGCCGACAGCCGCACCATTTTCTTCCTCGCCGAAGACCGCGGCTACACGCGTGTCTTCAGCCTCACCGCCGCCGACTCCGCGGCCAAGCCCACCGAGCGCTTCGCCGCCGGCACCAGCTCCGCCCTCAACGTCGGCGCCCAGTCACTCTACTTCTTCAACCAAACCTTCTCCCGCCCCGACGAGATCTTCGCTCTCGATCTCGCGACCGACAACACCGCCCAGCGCACTCACCTCAACACCACCCTCCTCGCCTCCCTCGACCTCGGCAAAGTCGAGCCCTACTCGTTCAAGGGCGCCGGCGGCGACACCGTGTCCGGCTGGCTCATCTATCCGCCCGCCTTCGACACCACCAAGAAATACCCGCTCATCCAGCTCATGCATGGCGGCCCCCAGACCATGATCGGCGACTCCTGGGCCCCGCGCTGGAACGCCCACGTCTTCACCGCCCCCGGCTACATCGCCACCTGGGTCAACCGCCACGGTTCCACCGGCTTCGGCGAGAAATACGTCGCCTCGATCGACGGCGCCTGGGGGGAGAAGCCCTTCGAAGACGTGCTCCTCGCCACCGATTTCCTCGCGAAAAAATATCCCTTCGTCGACGCCACCCGCGCCGCCGCCATGGGCGGCAGTTACGGCGGTTACCTCGCCGCCTGGGTTTGCGGCCATACCGACCGCTTCAAAGCGATCGTCTGCCACGCCGGCGTGACCGACTTCGACACCCAATACGCCTCCGACTCCGCCGTCTTCTGGCAAGACGCCGCGATGGCCGGCACCCCGTGGAAAAAGACGCCCGCCTACGACGCGCAAAACCCCATGACCCACGCCGCGAACTTCAAGACCCCCACCCTCGTGATCCACGGCGAACTAGACTACCGCGTCCCCGTCGACCAAGGGCTCCAGTTCTATGCCGCCCTCCAAGGCCAGGGCGTCTCCAGCCGCCTCGTCTACTTCCCCGACGAAAACCACTGGGTCCTCAAACCCCAGAACTCCGTCTTCTGGTATGGCGAAGTCCACAGCTGGCTAAAGCGCTGGGTGAAGTGACGCCGTAGCGCGGAGCCTCAGCCCGCGCTCCCTTCAGCACGACAGGCAAATCGCGACTACCCGTCGTCGCACCGACGGCCGTCCGAATCTACGGGAGCAGCGAAATCATCCGCTCCTGTTCGTCACGGATTCGTTGGTCCGCCTGCTTCCATCTTGCGATCAGATCGTCGTAGTAGGGTTTGTAGACCGCCTTCATTCCGCCGAAAATCCCCAAGAGCTGCGTTCCCGCTTCGCGCACTGCCCCTTCACCGATATTCGGTCGAGACGTGACATGATACTTTTCCTTCGCAAGCGCCTCGATGATCCAATGGGTTCCATCGATCTCCACTCCGACTCCGACGGGAGAAGCGTTCCAAAACGAAGTTCCCTTGAAGGCGGCGCGCACTCCTTCTGCAACCTCCGGCGACAAAAGCACTGTTCTTTCGACGAGCAATCCAGCCCCAGGAGTACGACTCATGATCTTCAATCTGGCCGCCGCCGATCCATCCGTTGCAAACGTCACCCGAATGCAGAGCGGTGGTTCCCACGTCGGCAAAAGGGTCAAGCGGTAGCACTCGGCCGCTGCACGATACTCTAGCATGAACAACGACGGTTCACGCAGACGACTGAGAACGCCCGCTCCCCGATTGAAATCGAAGGTGTCAAACGAGGTCACCCCGAGTTTCGGGAAATAGTATTCGCTGTCAGATGGGCCGGCACGCGCACTCACACCGCACGCCACAAAAAGTAGAACACACAATCTGAACCGCCACCTCATCGCCCCTGAATCGCCGCCCACACCGCCTCGCCTGTCGCCGGTGACGCCAGCGGCACCTGTCCTCCTGCCGACCCGAAACTCGCCACTGCGTCGCGCAGTGCCTCGCGCACCGCGAAGGCCAGCATCAGCGGCGGCTCACCCACGGCCTTGCTGCCATGAATCGTCCCCTGCTGCGTCGCGTTGCTCAGTAGCGTCACGTTGAACTCCATCGGCGCGTCGCTGATCGCCGGGATCTGATACGTGCTCGCGCTGTGCGTAAGCAGCCGCCCCTTGGCGTCCCACTTGAGATCCTCGCTCGTGAGCCAGCCCATGCCCTGCACGAAGCCGCCTTCGATTTGCCCGCGGTCAATGCCCGGGTTCAGGGAATTGCCCACGTCGTGCACGATGTCCACGCGCCGCACGCGGCTCATACCGGTGTAGCCGTCGACTTCCACTTCGGCCACCGCCGCCCCGCACGCAAAATAATGAAACGGCCGCCCTGACGACGTGCTCCAGTCCCACTGGATGCCCGGCGTCTTGTAGAAGCCAGTCGCCGCCAGACTCACCCGATCAAGATACGCCTTCGCACATACCTGCGCGAAGTGCACCTTCGTCGCCGTCCCGCGCACGCACGCTTCTCCACCGGCAAACTCCACCTGCTCCGCCGTCGTCCCCAGCAATTGCGCCGCCACGCCCGCGAGCCGCTCGCGCAGCGTCACACAGGCCGCCGCGACCGCCATGCCGTTGAGGTCCGCTCCGCTCGACGCCGCGGTCGGCGAGGTGTTGGGCACTTTGTCGGTTGCCGTGGCCATCACGCGGATCGACTCCGCCTTCACGCCCAGCTCCCGCATCGCGACCCCCAGCATCTTCGCGTAGAGCCCCTGGCCCATCTCCGTGCCACCGTGGTTCACCTGCACCGAGCCATCGGCATAGATCAACACGTAGGCGCCGGCCTGGTTGTAATGCGTCAAAGTAAACGAAATCCCGAACTTTAGCGGCGTGATCGCCAGTCCGCGCTTCACCCGTGGGTGCAAAGCATTCCAAGCCGCCAGCGCCGCACGACGTTCGACAAACTTCGACTCCGCTTTCGCCTGCGCCCAGATCGCTTGCAGGCGATTGTCGCCGATGTCCTCCCGATAATGCGTCCGGTTGGTCTCGCCGGTGCCGTGATAGAGATTGCGCTCGCGCACGACTTCCGGCGCCAGTCCGCAAGCTCGCGCCACGCGGTCCACGATTTCTTCAATCACGAGCATACCCTGCGGCCCACCGAAGCCGCGAAACGCCGTGTGCGAGGTCGTGTGCGTCTTCGCCACGCGTCCCGTAAAATCCACCGCGGGCAGGTAGTAACCATTATCGAGGTGAAAAAGCGCGCGGTCCAAAATCGGCTGCGAAAGGTCGAGTGACCAGCCGCCGTCCGACGTGAGCTCGATGTGCGCCGCGAGGAGCTTTCCGTCGCGATCGTGGCCCACGGAGAACTTCGCGTGGAAGGGGTGCCGCTTACCCGTGAGGCTCATGTCCACGTCGCGGTCGAGTTGCACGCGCACGGGCCGTCCGGTCTTCGTCGCGGCGAGCGCGACATAGGCCGCCCACGCGTTTCCCTGCGTCTCTTTGCCGCCAAAGCCGCCGCCCATCCGCGGGGCCTGCACGACGACTTTATTGCGGGGCACATGCAGCACTTCCGCGACGATCGTCTGAATCTCCGAGGGATGCTGCGTCGAGGAATTCACCGTCACCGCGCCGTCCTCACCCGCCTCGGCCCACGCCGCGTGCGTCTCGAGGTAAAAATGCTCCTGGCCGCCAAAAGAAAATTCCCCCTCAACCTTCGCCGGCGCCTCCACCAGCGCCGCCGCACAATCCCCGCGCGTGAGGCGATGCGGCTCCGTGTGATAGCTGCCTGCCTCCACCGCCGCCGGAATGCCCACCAGCGCCGGCAAGGCGGCATACTCCACCTCCACCAGCGCCGCCGCCGCGCGACAAGCTTTCACCGATTCGCCGACGACCAGCGCCACAATCTGACCGTGAAACAAAATCTCGTCCGTCGCAAACAGCGGCTCGTCGTGCCGCACCGGTCCTGAATTATTTTCACCCGGCACGTCCTCCGCCAGCAACACCGCCACCACGCCCAGCGCCTGCCGCGCCTTCGTCGCATCGCGGCGCAGGATCTTCGCCCTCGCATGGGGCGCCATCACCGGCCAGACCTCAAGCATCGGTCGCCGCTGCGCCGTGTCGTCCACATAGCGCGCCGCGCCCGTCACATGACCGACCGCACTATCGTGCCTCAGCTGGCGCGTTTCATCGGCCACCGTCCACGGCGAGCTCGCCGCAAACCACACCGCCTCGTCGTGCACGAGGCTCGTCTCGCCGGCCACAAATTTTTCCCACAACGACACCACGAGCCCGCGTCGATACGCCGCGCCGCTGCGGACATCGTCGATCGGCGTAAACTCGGCGCGCAACACGTCGCGCACCACAGCATCATCCAATCGCTTGCCCACCAAAGCCGCCTCGGCCTTGAGCGCGCGCTTCGTGCGCTCCGCCACGCCGCCATAGGCGAGTCGCGCCGCGCGCACCACGCCATCCGCGTCGAGGTCCACGCTGAACGCCCCCGCCACGATGCTGATGTCCAGTTCCACACGATGGGACACCTTCACAAAGTCCATCCGTCGCGTCAGTCCTGCCGCCGGACCGCCCCGCGGCAACACGATCTCGCGGATGACTTCGCCCGCGCCCAGCACCGTCTGCCGGTAGCCCGAGAAAAAATCTGCCAGCGCCACCGTGCGGTCGCCATTCGCAGTCGACAGCACGAGCATCGCATCGAGCGACATCAGCACCGGCGCGCTGTCGCCAATCGGCGAGGCCGTCGCGATATTGCCACCCAGAGTAGCGCGATTGCGGATCTGCCGCGCCGCAAACACCCGCAGCATCTTCGCGAGCGAGGGATACTCCGGCGCCACCTTTTCCTCGATGGCCGTGAGCGTCGCGCCCGCACCGATGCGCCACACCTGCAGCGTTTCAACGATCCCCGTCAGCTCTCGCACGCCTTCGGTCGAGATCAGCACCGGGAATTTCTTAAACTTCTTATTGAGCTCCACGCCGATCTCGGTCGCGCCCGCCACCAGCTTCGCCGTCGGATGCGCCGCCTGCAGCGCCCACAACTCCGCCAGCGTCGTCGGCCGGAAAAACTGCTCGCCGTCCCCCTGATAGTTCACCCAACCCGGCGCCACGACCGGTGCCTTGAGTCGCTCCGCAAAAGAATCGCCCCCTGCAGCGCCGTGCGCCCCATCTCGCTCCGCCAACGCCGCCGCCATCGCATCGCGAATCGGTCGGTAGCCCGTGCACCGGCAGAGATTGCCCGCAAGTTGGTCGTTGATCTCCGCCGGCGATTTCACGCCGGTGCGATAATACCCCTCAAACATTCCCATCACGAAACCCGGCGTGCAGTAGCCGCACTGCGAGCCGAAGTGCTCTACCATCGCTCCCTGCACCGGATGGAGTTTTTCGTGGCAACCGCCCTTGCCACTGCAGCCGCCGCCACCGTTTCCGCCGGCGAGTCCCTCGACGGTGACCACTTCCCGCCCCGCGAACATCGGCAGAAGCGCAATGCAGCTATTGATCGCCCGATAGGTCGGCTTTCCCGCCGCATCGCGGTCCACCAGTGCCACCGAGCACGCCCCGCAGTCACCTTCCGCACAGCCCTGCTTGCTCCCCGTGCGCCCGCTGCTCCGCAACCAATCCAGCAGGGTGGTCGTGGCCGCGACTCCCGCGACCCGCACGCGCTCGCCGTTGAGCTTAAATTCAAACGATTCGGTGGACCCCGCAGTCGCCGCAGCGGCGGACGTGTTGTTCATGGTCCGTATTTATCCGCAGGACTCGTGCCCGCAACTCAACTCTCACGGAGGTAGGGCGCGCTGTGCCTTACGCTCCGCACTTGATCTTCGCGCCGCATCCCTCCGGCGGATTGAGGACGATCCGCTCCTGCCCTCACACCGCCGCCCGATTCACATCCTTGTAGTAGAGGTAGCTGGCCGGGGTCTTCCCCATCGCGACAAACCACTGCGGACAATATGACGCCATCCAGATCACGTCGCCCGCCGCCACCGGATACCACGAATCTTCGAGCCGGTAGACACCCTGACCGGCCAGCATCAGCAGGCCGTGCTCCATGACGTGCGTCTCCACAAACGGCAGCGTGGCCCCCGGCTGGTAGGTGAAAATGTTCATCGCCAGGTCAAACGCCGGCACATCGGGCAGGAGCACCTGCAACCGTGCGTCGGGGTCGCCGAGGAACGGCTGGCCGGGCACGTCCGCCGCGTTGCCAATGATCGCCGTCGGGGCCGCCACTCCCGCGAGTGGCTCAAACTTCTTCTGAAACAACGTCACGCGGGTGCCCTTCTTCGGCGCGGTGATCGACCACGCCTCACCGGCCGGCGCGTAGAAAAATGCGCCCGCAGTGACCTTCTGTTTGCGTCCACCCACCGTGAGGGTCGCGCCACCGGTCTCAAAATACCCTGCCGTCTGCACGTCGTTGGCCGGCACGACTGCGCTACCGCCCGCCTCAAACGTCACGAGCACCTGGGCGAATCGCGCGCCCATGGTCGGGTTGATCAAGATGATCGTCGCAGCACCGGTGATGCCCGGCACCACGCTCTTCACGTGTCCGTCCGGGGCGATGAGGGCGTGCCGCGCAGCCACGCGCGTGCGGGTTTGGCCATAGGGAATGCTCATGGGAAATGGTCGAGTTCGCGCGATACTTCAGCCCGCGCTCGTTGGGTCAGCACCGCGGCCGATGGGGCGCTAGGAACTGCCCCTTCATCGGCAAATTCGTAAACCGTCCGTCGGCGTAGATCGGCGTGCCCCGCACATATGTGTGGCTTACGCGCACGCGGCTCTTTTCGCCGACGTAGGCGCTGATCCGGTGCCGCGTCCACAGGTCCTCGGCTTGGATCGTCCGCGCCTTGCCATACTCCAGCAGCGAAAAATCCGCATCGCGCCCGAGCGCAATGGCACCCTTGCGGTCGTCGATCTTGAACCGCCGCGCGACATTGCGCGCCAACACCGCGGCGAGGAGCGGCAAATCCTTGTCCGCTGTCTTTTCACACTCGGAGATGAGCAACTCGAAGCCGTGCTGCACGCCGCCAATGCCACCCCATACGGCAAACATATTGGCCGAATCCTTCATTTCCGGACGCGAGGGCGAGTGGTCCGAGCCCACCGTTTGGATCCGGCCCGCACGCAATTCTGCCCAGAGCGCCTTGCGCCGCTTCTCATCGCGCAACGGCGGCGCGCATTTCGCGAGCGGCCCGAGGCGCTCGACATCCTTTTCGTTCAGCAACAAGTAGTGCGGGCAGGTCTCCGCCGTCACATCGACGCGGTTCAGCCGCGCCTCGGTCACCATTGCGATGCCTTCCGGACTGCTCACGTGCACAATATGCAGCGCGCAGCCCGTCTCACCGGCCAGCTCCAGCGCGACTCGGATCGCTTCGAGTTCCACTGCGACCGGACGCGAATCCAGCCACGCCCGGGCATCGGTGCGACCCGCGGCCTTGAGCTTCTCCGTCAGCGCCGCCGCCATCGCATCATCCTCGGCATGCACCGCGACCGGCAGCTCAAGTTTCGCCGCGCGCTTCATGCCTTCGCGGAGACTCTTCGGATCGACGTTCTGGAAGCTGGCGATGCCGCTGTTGCACATGAACGCCTTGAAACCGATCACGCCCGCATCACGCAGGCCCGCCATCTTGTCGAGGTTCCCGGGGGTCAGGCCGCCCCACAGGGCGAAATCCGTGCACGATTTTTCCTCGGCCAAAGCCCGCTTTTCGCGCAGCCCCGCCGCATCGAGCACCGGGGGCTCGGAGTTGAGCGGCATGTCGAAAAACATCGTCCCGCCGCCGGCCGCCAGTGCCGCCGAACCGGTCGAGAGCCCTTCCCAATCGGCGCGTCCCGGTTCGTTGAAATGCACGTGCGCATCAAGGATGCCGGGGAAAACGTAACGGCCGTCGGCGTCGAATTCCTGGTGGGTCTCGTCCTTCACGCTCGGGGCGAGGCGCACGATCTTGCCGCGCACGATGCCGATCTCAAGGTCCTGCACGCCCTCCGGCGTCACCACGCGGCCGCCGCGCACGACCAAATCGAGCTTTTCGGGCTCGTGAATCGTCTTCGTGTTTTCCCGGACAATCGGACCAGTGCGTTTCATGCACCGTGTTGCTGGCCCATCCGCTCCAGAAAGTCCACCATCACGCGCAACGCCACCCCAAGGTCCCGCGGCGACGCGTATTCGTCGGGATGGTGGCTCAACCCGTCGCGACACCGGACAAACAACATCGCCACGGGCGTCAGCGCCGACATCACGACGCCGTCGTGCCCCGCCCCGCTAACCAGAGCCAGGCTCTTCCCCTGCACCGCCTGCACGCTCAGCGTGAGTTGCGCCGTCAAGGTCGGCGAACACGCCACCGCGCCATTGTCCTGCGTGCGCTGCCAAGCGACCTTCAGTCCGCGTTTTCGTGCAATTGCCGCGGCCAGTTTGCCCAGCCGCAACAATGCGGTCTTGCGCCGCGCATCGCTCGCATGCCGCACATCCAGCGTGTGCAGCACCCCGCCGGGGATCACATTCGCCGCGCCAGGCGACACCGTCAGCGCGCCGACCGTCGCCACGAGCCCAGCGGTCCCGCGGGCCAGTTTCTCTGCCGCCAAAGTAAACTCCGCCGCGCCCGCGAGCGCATCGCGCCGCAACGCCATCGGCGTCGTCCCCGCGTGCCCGGCCTTGCCCGTCCACGTCAGCTTAAACCGACTCTGTCCCGCGATCGCCGACACCACGCCGAGCGCCAGCTTGTTCGCCTCAAGCACTGGCCCCTGCTCGATGTGCACTTCGACATAGCCGAGCAACTCGCCCCGCGGGTGCGCCGCCTTCGGTAGAGCAAAGTCGCCCCCAAGAAATTCTTTCAGCACCTCGCCCACGCTTACGCCCGCGCCGTCCCGCAGCCCCAGCGTCGCGGCCTTCAGCCGCCCCGTGTAGCCTTCGCTTCCGAGGTAAGCACTGGCGAATCGCACGCCTTCCTCCTCGGAAAACCCCAGCACCTCGACGGCAAATGGCAGGCTCACGCCGCGGCGTTTCAACTCGGCCAGCGCTACAATCGGCAACAGCACTCCGAGCGGTCCGTCGAACCGCCCCGCGTCGCGCACCGTGTCGAGGTGCGACCCAAGTAGCAGCGTCTTCGCCCCGGCCCGCGTGCCTTCGGCGCGGCCGATCAAATTTCCGACGGAGTCCTCACGCACCGCGAGCCCGGCGTCGCGCATCCAGCCGCCGACGAGCGCGTTCGCCCGCCGCATGGCTGTCGAGAGAAAGGTCCGCGTCAGCTTCCCGTCCTCGTCACTCACCCGCCCGAGTTCGTCGAGCATCCTGCAGAGATTTTGGGCATTCATCGCAATTTGGTCCGTGTCCAGGATGGGTCGCGCCGGCAATCGAGCACTGCCCGAATCAACACGGTCTGCTCGTGAACCGAATAGTAGACGGCGTAGGGAAAACGTCGCGCGAGCATGCGGTGCCAGCCGAACACTTTTCGGTGCACGCCACCGCTCGTGCGCAGTGCCTCAATGTCTCCAAATAAAGATTCGCGAAAATAACTCCCTAGTCCTGTCGCTTGTTTTTCGTAAAACCAGAATCCGTCAACTATGTCGCCCTCAGCCGAGGGCAATATTTCCAGTTTCATGCCCCTAAGCTGCGTAAACGTCGTTTCGCGACTTCCCAATCGGTCGCGACTTCACGGCCTTCATTCACTGCGGCCTCGCGTTCGCGCAAAACCTCGGCGTGCCACACTGGCGATTCCACGCGTTGCTCATCACGCGATAGGTCGGTCCAAATCGCCTCCATCACGTCCAACTTCTCTGCCGTCGTCATGCTTTCTAGCGGAAGAGTAACATTCATGAGCCAATCGTGGCTTAAAATTCCATTGAGTAAAGCCGTGCCTCAGCTTCCGCGATAGGTGCTGTAGGCCCAGGGCGTCACGAGCAACGGCACGTGGTAACCCGCCGCGGCGTCCGTGATCGCAAAGCGGATCGGCACCTGATCAAGAAACGTGCACTCGACGCCGCGGCCCGTGAAATACTCGCGCACGTGAAAGACCAATTCGTAGGAGCCGACCGCCATCGTCGCCTCGTCGAGCAACGGTCCGTCCGTGCGGCCATCCGCGTTGGTCGTGATGGTCTTGAGCAAAACGGGATCGCGTCCCGTCCGGAGCAATTGAATGACCATTCCAGCCGCCGGCCGACCGGTGGTGAGATCGAGGACATGGGTGCTGAGTTTCGCGGGCATGGTCGGAGGATTGCCCACGGAACACACGGAACACACGGAAAAACAGCGCCGCCTTATCGTTAGTTTCCGTGTCTTCTGTGTATTCCGTGGGCGCTATGTCTTTAAGAGATCATTGAGGCGCAGTTGGGCGATTTTTTCGATTTCACCGAGCGCCGTCTGAAATTCCTGCTCCGGCGAGCTTCCTCCGCGCGTCTGCATCACCGTCAGGATCGCGGACTTGTTGCTCAGCCGCGCACAAATGATGAAGGGAAAACCAAAACTTCCTAGGTAAGCGGCATTGAGCCGCTGAAACTCCGCAAGTTCTTCGGCCGTGAGTTGGTTCAGACCTGCACTCGCCTGTTCGCGCGTCGACTCCGCCGTGAGTTTGTTCTGCTGGGCCAGCCGCCCGGCCAAATCCGGGTGCGCACGGATCAGCGCGAGTTGTCGCTCCCGGGTCGCACCACGCATGGTGCCGCACAGCGCCGAGTGGAGGTGCGCCACATCACGAAACGGCCGTTGCGGCCAAGTCTCCTCGGCGACCCACGGAGAGTGCTCGAAGAGATGCCCAAGCGCCGCCGTGAAAGCGGCGCGATCCGCGGCATTGAGGTCGGTCAGGGTGCGAAGCGGACTCACGGCAGTAGTTCGTAGGCAGGGAGCGACAGAAACTCGTCGAACTGTTCGCTCTTCGACATCCGCATGAAGAGCTCGGTCGCATCCTTGAAGTGCCCGGAGTCGTAGCGTTCGTCGCCGTATTCAGCGCGGATTTTTTTCAACTCATCGACGAGCAGGGCATCATACAGCTCCGCCGTGATCGGGCGACCGTCATCGAGTTTCGCCCCGTAGCGGAGCCACTGCCAGAGTTGCGAACGAGAGATTTCCGACGTAGCCAGATCCTCCATGAGGTTGTGGATCGGCTCTGCCCCCGAACCGCCGAGCCATGCTTCGAGATAGCGCACGCCGACGTGCAGATTCCACCGCACGCCACCTTCGGTGATCGGCCCGTGGAGCGGCGCGAGGAGATCGGCCGCGGTGATTTTCACGTCGTGGATCCGATGCAGCTGGTTCGGTCCCTTCATGTGTTTACCGAACGCATCGAGCGCGGCGGCAACCAAGCCCGGGTGCGCGACCCACGTCCCGTCATGGCCGTCGGAGGCCTCACGGACTTTGTCGGCGTAGACTTTGGCGAGCGCGGCCTCGTTCGCCGCCGGGTTGTTCTTGATGGGAATCTGCGCGGCCATGCCGCCCATCGCGTAGGCACCGTGCCGGTGACATACGTTGATCACGTGCAGCGCATAGGCGCGGAGGAAAGGCACCGTCATCGTGATGAGCGTGCGATCCGGGAAGAGATATTCGGGTCGGTTCCGGAATTTCTTCACGAAGCTAAACATGTAGTCCCAGCGCCCGCAGTTCAGGCCAGAGGCGTGTTCGCGAAGCTCGTAGAGGATTTCTTCCGCTTCGATACAGCCGAGAATCGTCTCGATCAGCACCGTCGCCCGGATCGTCCCGCGCGGGATGCCCAACGCTGCCTGCGCGTGGACAAAGACGTCGTTCCAGAGCCGCGCCTCAAGGTGGCTCTCCATCTTCGGCAGATAAAAATATGGCCCGCTGCCGCGCGCGATCAGCGCCTGCGCGTTGTGGAAAAAGTAGAGCCCCCAGTCGAAGAGCGAGGCTGAGATGCGCTTCCCGCCGAGCAGCGCGTGCTTTTCCACCATGTGCCAGCCGCGCGGGCGGGCCACGATGGTCGCGATCTTGTCCTTCAGCGCATACTTTTTACCCTCGGGACTTTCAAACGTGATCGTCCGGCGGGCGGCGTCGCGCATGTTGATCTGGCCCTCGATCACGTTCTCCCACGTCGGCGAATTGGCGTCCTCGAAATCCGCCATCCAGCATTGCGCGCCGGAGTTCAGGGCGTTGATCGCCATCTTGCGGTCCACCGGTCCGGTGATTTCCGTGCGACGGTCGACGAGGTCGGGCGGCGGCGGCGGCACCTGCCAGGTGCCGCTACGGATATGGGCGGTTTCCGGCAGAAAGTCCGGCATCTTGCCCGCATCGATTTCGGCCTGGCGCACGACGCGCCGCGCGAGGAGTTCCTCGCGGCGTGGGCCAAATTTGGCCGCCAGCTCCGCCACGAAGGCGCAAGCCGCCGGAGTCAGAATTTCCGCGTAACGCGGGGGAACGGGTCCGGCGATTTCGAGACCGCCGATCACGGGATTACTCATGGGGAAAGAGGCTGGTTATGGCGTTGCCGAGTGTCAGCACGATATTCAGCGTCAGCGGCTCCCATACCAATGAACCTGGAAAATTTCATGCGTGAGGCCATAAAACTCGCCGACGACGGCATGCGCGGCGGGCGCGGCGGCCCGTTCGGCTGCGTGATCGTGCGCAAGGGTGAAATCGTCGCCCGCGGCAATAACCGCGTCACCTCCACCAACGATCCCACCGCCCACGCCGAGGTCACCGCCATCCGCGAGGCCTGCGCGTCGCTCAAAACCTTTCAACTCGACGACTGTGAGCTCTACACGAGCTGCGAGCCGTGCCCGATGTGCCTCTCCGCCATCTACTGGGCGCGCATTCCCGAGGTCTATTATGGCAACACCCGCGGCGACGCTGCGGCGATTGGCTTCGACGACGACTTTATCTACCAGCAGATCCCGCTCGAGCCGCACCAGCGCAAGATCGCCATGAAGCCCTTCCTCCGCGACGAGTCGCTTGTTTCGTTTCAGGAATGGGCGAAAAAGGCCGATAAAGTGCGCTACTGACCGTCGCCGCGGCCCGCTCGGGGGCCCCGGACAAAAGCTACAATCGACTCGCAAAACTGTCCTCCCCGCTCACCGTTTTCCGCAATCATGCATTACGACAACCTGACGCCCGCTTACACCAATCCGACTCCCGTCCGCGCCGATGACGATGACGACGAGGACGAGCAGGAAAACAAGCAGGCCAAGAAAAACGCCGCCCCGGTGGCGATGCTCGTTCAGAAGAAGTTCCTCGAGCAGCGGAAGATCTTCCTCTGGGGCGCCGTCACCGACGAGAGCGCCAAGGACCTCACCGAAAAACTCCTCTATCTTGAGGCCGTCGGCCCCGGCAAAGAGATCTTTTTCTATATCAACTCTCCCGGTGGCTCGGTGACCGCGGGCATGGCCGTCTACGACACCATGCAGCTCGTCACCTCGCCGATCACCGTGATCGTTACGGGCATGGCCGCTTCGATGGGTTCGATCCTCCTTTCGGGCGCCAAGAAGGGCCGCCGTCTGCTCTACCCGCACTCGCGCGTCCTCATCCACCAGCCTTTGATCTCCGGCCGCTTTATCGGCCCCGCCACGGA
>CANGHW010000025.1 GCA_947453695.1 Opitutia bacterium | reverse complement strand
GTTGCCGCCGGTGTCAATGTTGCCGGTGATCGTGAATGTCGGGGTGATGTTGTTGTTGATGTCCAAATTTTTGTTCATTTGGACATCGAGACCGATGGTGTGGGCGGCGTTGCCACCGGCGTCGTTGGTAAGATTGATGGCGGTCAGACCGTTGACGGTGTTCGAATCAAAGATGAGTTTGCGCGACTCGCTGGTTGAAAGGTTATACGAATTGGCGCCGCTGAAATAGAGGTTAGTAATGACCTTGTCGCTGCCGTTGACGTCGATGTTCTGGGCGGAACTGACGTAGGTGCTGTTGAAGATGACGTTGGACTTGAGGGTAGGATTGGTCTGTCCGGCCCAGTTGAGGGGATCGCTGGCGCCCGTGCCCCAGACACTGTTACCGCCGCCACTGTCGCTCGGTCCGTTGCGATTGTCCCAGATGAAATTGCCGGTGCCGGCGGTGGCTTGAATCGTGAGAAGGCCACCGACTTCGGTTACGAGCGTGCCGGAGCCAGTGCCGGCGGTGAAACCCATCTTCAATTGCTCGGGGCGGACAAACGAACTGAGGTCGACATTGAGCAGCTGATACCAGAGTCCGTCTTCGCCGAACTGCATGCTCACGAGCAGTTGGCTGCTTTCGTTGAGCGTGATCGAGATGTTGCGGTATTGGGTGCTCTGATTCGGGCGAGTGGTCGCAGTCGGGAAGGCCATCGTGTAGGGCAGGGCGGGCACGGCTCCGTCGGTTCCGTCCTGCACGGTGGCGACGCCGGTGTCCGTGAAGTCAAAATTGCCGGTGCCGGCGAGATAGTTGTAGCCGGTGGTGGCGGTGCCGGGTCCGCGCACTGCGACGGAGTTGGGCTGGAGACCGGCGGTGCCCCCTTGGCGGCCCTCGGTGGTGGTGGAGAAGTTGCCGTAGGGATCAAAGGCGACACCTACGAAACCACCATTTAAGCCGTTAACGTTGACGCCTGCACCTTGGGCGTAGCCGATAGCGCCGCCGGAGGATCCGACCGCGAACGGTTTGCTGGCGTCATAGAGAAAAAACGTGATGCCGTCGGCACCGGTGTTGGCGTAGTTGTTGCCGCCCCAAAAATTCGCGCCGAACGCGATGGTCACGCTGTTACCGGCCGAGGGAATCGGCGTGTCGAAATAAACGGCGTTCGCCAAATTGAGGTTGTCATTGGTCAGCCGCAGCCAGCCGGAACCCGAAGGATCGATCGTGCCACTGGCATAGTCGCCGGTGCGTGCCGTGGCGCCTGAGGTCAGAACGGGTCCTGGATTCGAGTTGCCGGCAGGATTTAGCACCCAGCCGGGCGCGGTCGAGTTCTTGAAGTCTTCCGAGTAGCTGAACTGCGCGTGAGCGCTGGAAAGGAACGCGAAAAACGCTAGCAACACGCACGAGACTTGTGCGATGGAAAGCGAACGAAGGTGGCGTGAGATTTGGGGTCCCATTTGAGTGAGAAAGATATAATCGGCCGGAACCCCTAGGGTCAATAGTCAGATAGGGTGATGACCCTAGGATCTATTTCTTACATAAAAAACTAAATGGGAGGTAGTTATGCTGAAGATGAACCCGGCAAAGAATCTTTATAAGCAATATCCGCATCGGCCTAAGGGCAAGCAGTTGAGCTTTAGCCCGATGAGGACCGGTTATTTGGTGACTTCGCCATCGCTGCAGCTTTTAGGCTTAATTCAGCGGCATGCGCCGACACGAGTGAGTCGTTCGGCGGACCGACGGGTGGACGAAATGATGCAAACCGTCGGATTATCAGTAACACGAATTAGCGGGATGGGGCGCGGTGGACCTGCGGAGTCCACGTCACGTAGGTGGGATCCTCATGCAGAAACGCATCCGGAGATTCGTTGATGTGAAACAGATCGAGGTCGGCCAACATCGGGAGCAATTCCGCAATGGTGTAGGGAACGGACCGGACGCCGGCCGGCAATTGGGACCAGTGGCGGAAGTTTGCGGGCGTGACCAATTCGCCGGCAAGTTCGGCGGTAGGGAGGCGGACACACGTTCCGCCAATCCGATAATGATGCCACGTTTCCCGGCGAGCGTCGGCGATTACCCCGACCTCAGCGCGGCCCAGGGCATGGGCCACAAGGGCGAGACTGCGGTAGCTGAACACCGGTCGCCGCGCCAGGACGTTCCAGGTTCGGATGGCGACCGCCGTGGTGCGGATGCCGAGGATCGAGCCGGGACCATCACAAAAAACAAAAGCGCCCACCGCGGAGAGATCGGCGCCGAGGTCTGCGACGCAGCGAAACACCCCGATGCCGGACTCGTCATCGGAAAGCGCCCAACGGGCTGCGCCGGGATCGGAAGACGGAAACCAGCCGATTTGGGTGTGGCTCGAGGCTGCATCGATCACCAACAAGGGGTGGTGGGCGTCGAGAAGTTGGCGCAGGCTCGGCATGGAGCGGGTCACCAAACGCCGCGGGTGCCGTCCGCGCAAGCTCTCAGAATACGGCATTGACCGATGCATCTCGCGACCTACCGTGGCCAATTCTCTCAACCAAAACCTGTCTGACTATACTTCCGTGAACGTCCAACTGAACAACGTCTCCGCCACCCGTAAGAGTCTCGTCGTCACGCTCGACGCGAGCGAAGTCGACGCCGAGCACAAGGCGGTGGTGGCTGAAATCTCCAAGGTCGCGAGCTTCCCGGGTTTTCGACCCGGCAAAGCACCGGCCTCGATGGTCACGAAGCGTTTCGCCAAGGAAATTGCCGAGGAATTTAAGCAGAAGGTGGTTGGCAAAGCCTACCGCGACGGCCTCGAACAATCGAAACTCGAAGTGCTCAACGTGGTGAACCTGGAGGACGGCACCATCGCCGCGGGTTCCGCCGCGACGATCACGATCACGGTTGACGTCCGTCCCGAGTTTGCGCTTCCGGATTACACCAATCTTCCGACCGAAATCACCCCCACGGATGCGACCGATGCGGAAGTTGACAAGGTCATTGAAGGTCTTCGGGGCGAGCGGGCCGATTTCAAGCCGGCTGATCGCCCTGCGCAAAAGAGCGATTATATGAAGCTCGCCTACGAGGGCACCATCGATGGCAAACCGATTGCCGAGCTCACACCCGAAAAGCAAATTTACGGCAAAGTTCCCCAGACTTGGGAAGAGGTTGAGGGCACCAACGAGGGCGTCATTCCCGGTCTCGGCGCACAGCTCGCGGGTCTCAAGTCGGGCGACAAGAAAGATATCACCATCACGTTCCCGGCTGAGTTTGCCCCGGTGCCTGCACTCGCTGGAAAAACTGCGGTCTACGCCGTCGAAGTTCAGGAAATTCGTGAGCGCGTCCTCCCGGCCCTCGATGCGGAATTCTTCAAGGCGCAGCAGGTTGATGACCTTGCCGGGCTCCAGAATCAGGTTCGCGCGAATCTCAAGGGGCAGAAGGAATACCAGAACCGTGCGGCGCAGCGCCGTCAGGTGACCGAGGCGCTCTCGGCCACGGTCGACTTCCCGATTCCGGAGTCGCTGGTCGAGTCTGAAACGCAAAGCGTGCTTCGCCAGTTCATTGAGGAAAACATGCGCCGCGGCGTTCCGCAGGAACAATTCGAAAAGGATAAGAACGAGCTCTTTGAGGGTGCGAAGAAAGCCGCCGCGAATCGGGTGAAGATGCAGCTCATCCTCGCCAGAATCGCCGAGGCGGAGAAGCTCACCGTCGAGAGCGGCGACATCGACAATTTCATTTATCGTGAGGCGATGCGCACCCAGCAGAAAGCGGACAAGATCGTGAAGACGCTCACCAATGATCGCGAGCAGCTCCGCGCGGTCCAGCAGAGCATCATTTTCGACAAGGCGGTTGATTTCCTGGTGTCCAAGGCTACGGTGAAAACCATTCAGCCAACGGCCTAACCGGCCGATAACACCACATCACCCGTGAGCTACTACGTTCCAATCGTTCTCGAAAATACCGGCCGCGGCGAGCGGTCGATGGATATTTATTCTCGGCTCCTGAAGGACCGAATCATCTTCATCGGCACGCCGATTGACGATACGATTGCGAACTTGGTCATCGCTCAGTTGCTCTTCCTGCAGATGGAGGACTCAAAGAAGGATATCCACCTCTACATTAACTCGCCGGGAGGGGTGGTCACGGGTGGCATGGCGATCTATGACACGATTAACTTCCTGCAGTGCGACGTCGTCACTTACTGTGTCGGCATGGCGGCGAGCATGAGCACTGTGCTGCTTGCAGCCGGCACGAAGGGGAAGCGGTTCGCGCTCCCGAATAGCCGTGTGATGATTCACCAACCGAGCGGCGGCGCCGGTGGCCAAGCCTCGGACATTGCGATCGCGGCCAAGGAAATTCTCCGTTGGCGAAAGACGCTCAATGAAGTTATCTCTAAGCACACCGGTAAGACCGCTGAGCAAGTCGAGAAGGACTCGGATCGCGATTACTATATGAGCGCCCACGAGGCCAAGGCGTACGGCATCGTCGACCATGTCGTCGAGTCCACGCGCGAAGCGCAGAAGATCGTCGTCCCGACGGCGGCCTAAGCCAAGTTCGGGAGGCGCCGGCTTTAGCCGGCAGAAAACTATCCGATGAGAAGTGGGGGCGTGTTTTCACCTACGCCCTTCACTCCGCTTCGACGCACTCCCGTCTCGACACCACGCACCTGACCGTCACCCTCATCCCATGGCAAAATCCGCGCGCATGACCCTGTGCTCGTTCTGCGGCAAATCGCAGGCCGAGGTGAAGAAGATCATCGCCGGGCCGGGCGTCTACATTTGCGATTCGTGCGTCAACGTCTGCAAGACGATCATTGACCGCGAGGTGAAGGCGCCCGCAGTGGATGCCAAGCCGACAGTCCGCCTGATTAAGCCTTCCGAGATCAAGCGCTCACTCGACGACCATGTGATTGGTCAGGATCACGCGAAGAAGGTGCTTTCGGTGGCAGTCTACAACCACTACAAGCGTCTGATGTTTGACTCGGGCCAGTCCATCAAGGACCCGGCTGCGTTGTCTCCGGAGTTTACGGATGTCGAGGTCGAGAAGAGCAATATCATGCTCGTGGGGCCCACTGGATCGGGCAAGACCCTCCTGGCCCGCACGCTCGCTAAGATGCTCGATGTGCCGTTTGCCATATCCGATGCGACTACGCTTACCGAGGCGGGCTACGTCGGCGAGGATGTGGAGAATGTCGTGCTCCGTCTGTTGCAGGCTGCAAATTACGATGTGAAGAAGGCCGAGTGCGGCATCATCTACATCGACGAGATCGACAAGATCGGGCGCAAGACAGAGAACGTCTCCATCACGCGTGACGTCTCGGGCGAGGGCGTGCAGCAGGCCCTGTTGAAAATTCTCGAGGGCACGACGTGCAACGTCCCTCCCCAAGGTGGCCGCAAGCACCCCAATCAGGAATACATTCAGATCAACACGTCGAATATCCTGTTCATCTGCGGCGGCGCCTTTGTCGGGCTGGATTCGATTGTGCAGCGCCGGATGGGCTCGCGGAGTCTCGGCTTCAGCGCCGTGGCCGCGCAGCACGAGCAGGCGCTCAAGCCAGAGGAAATGATGAAGTCGCTCGCGCCGGAGGACTTGATCCGCTTCGGCATGATTCCGGAGTTCATTGGCCGGCTGCCGGTGGTCTCGGTGCTCGACCAGTTGCAGGTCGCCGATCTCGAAAAAATCCTCCTGCGCACGAAAAATGCGATCGTGAAGCAATACTCGAAGCTCTTCGCGATGGACGGAGTGCGTCTGCGTTTCACGAGCGATGCGATCAAGGCAATCGCGTTGAAGGCCATCGAACTCAAGACTGGGGCCCGTGCACTGCGCTCGATCATGGAGAATCTCATGCTGGAGGTCATGTATGAGCTGCCTCAGCGCGACGACGTCACCGAAGTGGTGATCGATGCCGGGGTGGTGGCTGGTCGGCGGAAGCCCATTTTGCGCCGGGCCAACAAGGCAGAGCCTACGCAGGACGCTGCCTAGGCGCGGATAAAATCTTCCGGTCCGGCGAGAATCAATTTAGCGCCGGAGGCGGAGATTGCGCGCGTCACGGTGGCGGTCGGACGGGTGTCAGTGACGATAGTGTGCCGTGCCGCAAACGGAGACGTGAGGGTCTGGGCACGCCGGCCGAACTTGGAATTGTCGAGGCCGAAGATAGTTCGTTCCGAGGCGGCGATCATCTTGCGCTGGCCGGAGGCGAGCAACGGGTTGTGGTTCCAAATGCCTTCTTCGGTCACGCCGGTGCCGCCGAGGATGGCGAGATCGGCGTGGGTTTGCTCGAAAAATTGCTCGCAGAGCGGGCCGACGAGCACGCCGAGTCGGCGGTAGATGCTGCCTCCAGTTACCGTGGTGTCGGCGGCGCCAATCTCGCCAAAAAGGCCTGCAATCGGCAGGGAATTGGTGATCACCTGCAAACGTTTTTGGGCGAGCAGACGAGCGACAGTATAGGTGGTGCTCCCGCCGTCCAAAATGACTGTCATCCCGTGCTCCACTTGATCGGCAATGAGACGCGCAATGGCGTATTTTTCGTCGGGCTGGCGCTGGTTACGGGCGAGGAAATCGTATTCTTGCGCGAGGGCGTCGTTTTCCACGAGTGACGCGCCGCCGTGGTGGCGGCGCACGATCCCGCGAGCTTCCAGATGATCTAGAACGCGTCGCACAGTAGAAAGAGAACCGTCAAATCGGGCTGCGAGCGTATGCAGATCGGCGTATTTGTGCTCGCGGATGAAGCTCTCGATGAGGTCCGTGCGTTGCTTGTTGGTCATGACGTGGCACGCAGGCGCGCGAAGAGATCGAGGTAGGCGGCAACTTGACGGGTGGGATCAAATTGGCGGCGAGCAAATGCCTGCGCATCAGCCGAGCGTTCGGCGTGGGCCAGCGCCGGCTCACTGATGCGGCGGGAGAGGGTGGCGCGGAAGGCCGTGCGGTCGCCTGCTGGAATGATCCAGCCAGTGCGACCGGGGACAAAACATTCGCCGATGCCTTGCGCCGCGTAGGCGATGGCGAGGAGGCCATGGGCTTGGGCCTCAATGAGAAAATTGGAGAGCGCCTCACTGGCCGAGGCGTGCACGGCGAGGTCGGCGGCGCAGTAGAGCGGGGTTGGGTCGCGATGAAAGCCGAGGAACTTGATACGCGCGGCGAGATTTTTTTCCGCGACGAGCTGCTCGCAAGCGGCGCGGGCGGGGCCGTCGCCCGCGAACCAGAGTTGCCAGTCGACATCGAGCGGGAGGCCGGCGGCAATCTCGACGAGCTCACGCTGGTTTTTCTCCGGGCGAAACATGGCCACGGAGAGCAGGACTTTTGTGGCGGGGCCGGCGCCGAGTTGGGCGCGGAGAGCCTCATTGCGCGATAGGGCGGACTGAGGTGGAAAGACGAGCGAGTTGTGGATTACCGTGATTTTCGTGGCAGGCACGGCATAGCGTGCGACGAGGGTGTCGCGGGCGTCGGCGCTGTTGGCTACGAGGTGGCGAACGCGCCGCAGCGAGCGACGAAAGAGCAGGGGGAGTGGTTTACCCGTGCGCATGGTCCCGAGGACTGGGGCATGGGGAAGCCGGCCCTGCAGGGCGCCGGCATAACAATTGGCCATGCGACCCATGCAGAGCGCAATGTCGGGAGCAAATTCTGCGGCGCGGGCACCCAGTCCGGGCGCTAACCAGTCGAGCCGCAAATCAAACGACTGCAACGGGGCGCACCCCACGGAGGCAGCCAAGGTCTGAGCGAGAGCGCCGCCCGGGCGGAAGGTAATCAGCCGCACCTCGTGTCCATCGGACGCGAAGGCGTTGGCGAGCAGCACGGATTGGCGCTCCGTTCCGCCACTGCGGAGGTAGTCCTGAACCAGAAGGATTTTCATTGCCCGGGGCGGTGGCGGACGGACAGTGACGCAAGTGAACTCACCGTTTTTTCAATTGCTGATGCGTTGGGCGATCCTCGCGCTTGGAGTGACGCTCGCCACGAAACTGGGCATCGGGATTGATTGCCGCGATGGAGCGACGCTGGTGGCGGTCGTGCTGCTGCTCAGTTTTTTCAACGCGATCCTGAAGCCGCTCCTGGTGCTGTTCACGTTGCCGTTCATTTTGCTCACACTGGGCTTCGGGATGGTGGTGATCAATGCCTTGTTATTCCTCTTGGTCGACCGACTCGTCGAAGGCTTTCATGTTGCCGGGTTTTGGTCGGCCGTGGGCGGTGCGTTGGTCGTGAGCGTGACCAATCTGGTGCTTAGTATCTTTACCCGAGGTCCGCGTCCGCCACGTCCGCCGCCGGGACGGACGGAATCGGCGCCGGCAAAGCCGGTCGACGTGATCGACATCTAATTGCTTGGTGGCGGTCGGGGGATGAGGCACGGTTTCCGTTTGACGGTTTTTCGCGGCGTGCGACGGTGGAAACATGGCAGACATTACAGACTACGATCTCATCGTCATTGGCGGCGGTCCGGCGGGCTATGCGGGCGCTATTCGGGCCGGGCAACTCGGCAAGAAGGTCGCTTGTATCGAGATGGAACGTGCGGGCGGCACCTGCCTGAACTGGGGCTGTATCCCGACGAAGGCGTTGCTCAAGAGCGCAGAGTTTTACCGCTCACTCCAGAAGGCCGATTCATTCGGCATCGAGGCAAAGCAGATCGGATTCGATTTCGGCAAGGTTATGGAGCGCTCGCGGGGCGTGTCCGGCCAGATGGCCAAGGGGATCGAGTTCCTTTTTCGCAAGAACAAGGTCGATTACATCGTAGGTCGCGCCCAAGTCAGCGCCCCCGGAATGGTGGAAATCACCGAAGGAGAGCAGAAAGGGAAATTTCTTAAGACCAAGAATGTCCTGATCGCGACTGGCTGCAAGGCCCGCCAGTTGCCCGACCTCCCGCCCGACGGCGAGCGCGTGTTGACGTCGCGCGAGGCGCTGGTGCCGCGCAAAAATCCGCCGAAATCGCTCGTGATTATTGGTGCAGGCGCGATCGGCGTGGAGTTTGCGTATTTCTTCAATGCTTTCGGCACGAAAGTGACCTTGGTCGAAATGTTGCCGCAGCTCGTGCCGGTGGAGGACGAAGAAGTGGGCAAGGGTCTACAGCGGGCCTTCGAGAAGCAGGGAATCACAGCGCATGTGAATACGAAGGTGGACAAAATCCGGGTCGGCAAAAGTAGCGTGAAAATGGCGCTGACGAAGAACGGCGAAACCACATCCACTGAAATCGAAGCAGAATCGTTACTGGTCGCGATTGGAGTGGTGCCAAATCTGGACGGCACGCTGGGACGAAGCGTGAAGCTCGAGCTCGAACGTGGCTATATCAAGGTTAACGATAATTATGAGACTAGCGTGAAGGGCATCTATGCGGCCGGCGACATCATCGGGCCGCCGTGGCTCGCGCACGTCGCTACCTACGAGGCGGTCAACGCCGTCAGCGCCATGTTTGGCCTGCATCACGGTGGCCGGGTAAAGATCTTTCCGGGTGCCACGTATTGCCAGCCGCAGATCGCGAGCACCGGTCTCACGGAGAAAGCGGCCAAGGAAAAGAAACTCGACTACAAGGTCGGCAAGTTCCCGTTCTCTGCGTCGGGCAAGGCGGTCGCATCGGGCGATAGCGAAGGCTTCGTGAAGCTGATCAGCGATGCGAAGACCGGCGAAATTCTTGGAGCCCACATCCTTGGTAACGAGGCTCCCGAGTTAATCGCCGAATACGTCCTCGCCATGAATATGGAAGGAACGATCGACGAGGTGCATCACTCAATTCATGCGCATCCGACGCTAAGCGAGGCGCTCATGGAAGCCGCGGCGGCCACGACCGGCGAGGCAATCCATATCTAAGGAGTGCCGGCCAGATTTTAGAGAGGCCGGAGTCAGAACCAGGATCGGCATGTCATCTGGAGGGTAGGGCGAAGATTATGACCTTCGCCTACCCAAGGTTGACCCAACCGGATGCGCACTGGGCGAGAGTTGTCTCTCGCGCTCAGGGAATGGTGATTTCGCCGGCAAGGCGGCGGTGGGTCTGAGTGCGTGCGTCAAGGCTATGGTCCGGCCGACGCAGGGAGGGAGGATGCGCACTACGATACTTAGTTTTGCTACGCTGCCCTCGATTGAGTTTTAGGCAGAGGGCCGCCCAGATGTGCTCGATCCTCGGACAGAACGAATGCCCTCGAGGCGTGGTCAGGGCGCTGTCCGAAGCCATGCTGAAAGAGGTAAGCAGAAGCGTAGAGCCTGTCTGGGCACAGGTAGGCGCTCGCCGCTGGAGGTTGACGGCGAGCGAGCGTGCGCCGAGCTGGAGCTCGGCGCGCTCAGTAGAGTAGGCGGGCGGAGGGCTTCCCGGGGCTACTTCTGTGGCCGCGTGGGCGGAGTCAGCCCCAAATCGGACGGCTTTAGGTGCAAAACGGAGCGTCTCAGACAGAAAAAGGCCGGTCTCAGACAGAAAAAGGACCGTCTCAGACGTAAAAAGGACGGTCTCAGACGCAAAACGGAGTGGCTCAGACGAAAAACGGCGTGCCACAGATACAAATCGGAGTCATAAAGATGCCGGCCGGAGTCATAAAGATGCTGGCAAGACTGCAAAAGATGGCGGCGGGAGCGTCTCAGATGCCGGCAGGAGTAATAAAGATGGCGCCGGGACGGATAAAGGCAGCGGCGGGACGCCAAAAGATGTTGGCTGCGCCGTTAGGGATTGTGGCGGGAGCGTCTCACGCGTCAGCAAGAGGGGTTTGGCGGCTGCAAGGGCGACCAGGGGAGCTGAAATAGGTAGCTGAGTTAAGGAGAGCGGTCGGAGGCGAGCGAATGGCCGCGGAAGGAGGCGTCCGCCCACAAGCGTGCGACAGGTAGCCATAGCGTCGCGCTGGAGGCTTACAGGCGTCCTGCCGATGACCGTGCGCAAACGTTTGATGACCACGACCTCGGACCGAGGCACCGCAACCAAGCGTCCCATGGCTTGATTACAAGAGCAGGCGATGGAGGCCTGCGGGCGTATCGCAACCAATACTCCGCCATTTCGCCATCGAATGGGCGTTCGTCTCCGCTGGGCCCTATTTACGCTTCTTGAACGGGGCGCCGCTGCGTCCCGTGGCGAAAGCACCGTCCGCAGCCATCTCTTTGATGAGGCTCGTAAGGTAGGGGATGAGCTGCTTCTTGCGACTCACGATGCCGGGGAGGTCGAAGATCTCGTCCTGCTCCACGTGTGAGTAGTTGATCCGTTGGATAAAGGTCGGGTCGCCTTTGACGAGAAGGAGGGAGTTTTGCGTGTTGATATCGGTTACAAGCAAAGCCGCGAATGCGAGGCGCTCTTCCTCGCGAAGCTCGCCCAGGGCGGCGGAAATCGGTTTGGCGTGCTGCCAGAAATTGCCGAAGCCGAGCTCTTCCACTTGAGAAACCGAGAAACGGAGGCCCTCTTCTTCGTAGATCTTGTAGTCGGACCGGACGATCTTCTCCGGGGGATTGGCCAGAATGACCGAACCGGAATTGAAGATTTGATCGGCGAGCTCCTTTGAGTTGACGCCGGCGATTTCCGAGAGCCACGCGAGGATGATGGCGTCTTTCGATGTCGTGGTCGGGCCGTTAAGGTGGAGGGTGTCAGATATGAGGCCGGACATCATTATCCCGGCAATTTCAGGGGAAGGTTGGAGGCCCTCGCGGCGGAAGAGATCGGCGACGATGGTGCACGTGGAGCCGACCGGTTCGTTGATGAAGAGAATCGGCTGCGCGGTGTTGAGGGCACCTAGACGGTGGTGGTCGATGATCTCGGCGATGGGGACTTCGTCTGCTCCGGGGACAGCTTGGGTGATCTCGTTGTGGTCGACCAAAACGAGGCGGGTCGAGACGGGTTTCAGAATGTCCGTTTTGGTGATGATGCCAATGAGCGCGCCGTCGTCGGCCACGACCGGAATCGAGTGGGTCGAGCCGGAGGAGAATTTCTTGCGCACATCGGCGATTCGCACGTCGGCCCCGACAGTCGGGACGTTGCGCTCGATCACGCGTTCGATGGTCGAGGCTGTGCGGACGACCCACGCGGTCGTGGCAGAATCGTGGGGGCTGATGATGAGGCTGACGCCGCGCGCCTTGGCGAGTTCGATGGTGTCGTCGTCCGGTTCAAGGTTGCTGGTAATGACGAGGGCGCGGATGCCGAGCTCGATCGAACGGCGTTGAATATCGTGGCGGTCGCCGACGATGACGATGGCCTGGTCGGCGGGAATATTTTCGCGGATGGAAACGCTCCAGAAGGAGGAAATATCCATCGTGCCAAGGCGCACGTAGAGTTCCTCGATTTTGCGTTCGCCGACGACGTGGAGGGCGCGGGCATTGAGCGCCCGGGTGATATTGGCGAGCGAGGTATTTACCTGGCGCATGCTGCGCGGCTCACTTACGCGGGGTATAAATACGCCTCCGAGAGCAGCCAAAGATACGACGCCGACGACTCCGCCAGTGCGACGGGAAGACGTGACGGGGAGGACGCGGACGTGGTGTCGGTCGAGTAATTCCAGGGCCTCGGCGCACGTGGCAGTTTCGGCCACCGATACGACGCTGTTGGTCATCAGGTCGCGCACGCGGGGCGAAACGTCGCTCAGATAATAGGGGAGAGGCTGGCGGAAACGGGCAAGAATCGTGTCGATGCGGGCATTTGAATTTCCGCATCGGGCCGCAATGTAGCCCCGATCTCCTCGGGCCTGTTTATAGGCAGCATAGGCGATGGCCGAACAGATGGCGTCAGCATCCGGGTTTTTATGGCCGACGACGTAGGTGGTCGGTGCGTTGGCATCGGACCGGGCGGGAGATGGGGCGGCAGGGAGCGTCATGGACGGGTTGGGGACCATGGCGGAGGCCGGCGGGCGGGGGAAGCGGGAAATAAAAAACCCGGCCGAGTCGGGCCGGGTTGAAATGAAGGAGCCTGAGGCTCAGGTCGGCGTGGATCAGGGCCCGCGGACGGCAAGGGTGCCGGCAGCGGCACCGAGCATACCGGCAGCACCGGTCGACGGCGGTATTCCGTAGATGCGCGCGCTCGTCGCAGGGGTGGTGGCGTTATAGGGGATGGCTTGGCGAATGTCCGACTGGACCCGGTTGGCGTTGGTGCTGGTCGGATTGTTCGACACAAAAATGCTGGTGGTATTGGGGTAGAACGTAACGTTGCCGCCGAGGAAGGCGATATACCCGCCGCTATCCTTGTAGACGCCACTCGTGACGCTCCAAGTTCCGTTGCTTTGCAATCCGCGAGTATAGGCGACCGGGCTGGTCGGCGCGTCGCTCATTTTCACTCCGCCAACGAACTCCCAGGAAGGCGAGCGGCTGGTTGTGAAGGACGTGTGGAGCGTATTGCGGGCGGTGGAGGGCTGAATGATGAAGGTGGGATAGGTGCCGCTGAACACGGGATCGTTCTTGGCGAAATAGAACGTGGCATCCGTCAGAATGTTATTTTTGGCCAAAATCCCGGGCCACTTCCATGCTGCCTGAGGGGCGTTGAGCACGGTATTCGGGATGTTTACCGGATCGGGAAGCTTGTCCTGATTGTCGCCCGCATAAATTTGCGCAGCCTTGAGGATTTCGCGGAGATTATTGCCATCGACTGCGCGTTGGGCCTTTTCGCGGACCGCGCCGACGGTGGGGATAATAATTGCAGCGAGAATGCCGATGATCGCGATAACGGTAAGCAGCTCGATGAGCGTAAAGGCTGCTACGGACGAACGGGGTGATTTGCGCATAGTATGGAAGTTGGGAAAGGGGGCCTGCGAGGATGACGCAGAAATTCGGGCGACAGTTTCGCCGAAAAAACGAGAGCACAAGCAGATTTTCCCTCGCAGGGGCTGGACAAAACTTTTTTCCGCGCCCTAGGCTGCGGGACGATGAAGATCTATCTCGATGGCAAATTTGTCGACGACGCAGAGGCCAAGGTGTCCGTGTTTGACCACGGTCTGCTCTATGGTGATGGCGTCTTTGAGGGCATCCGCCTCTATGGTGGCAATGTCTTCCGCCTCGATGAGCATCTGGAGCGACTAGAGTATTCGGCGAAAGCCATTCTGCTGTCCCTGCCGCTGAACCGCGAGCAAATGGCGTGGGCGACCTGCGAGACCTGCCGCCAAAACAACCTCACGGACGCCTACATTCGACTCGTCGTGACCCGAGGCGTCGGCGATCTCGGTTTGGCGCCCTGGCTCTGCCCGAAACCGACGGTATTCATCATCGCCAGCAAGATTTCGCTCTATCCCAAGGAGTATTACGAGAATGGCCTTGCGATCGTCACGGTGCCGACCCGGCGCATCAATCCGGCCGCTTTGCCGCCGACGATCAAGTCGCTGAATTATATGAACAACATTTTGGGCAAGATCGAAGCCAAGCAGTTCGGTGCGCTCGAGGCGATCATGCTCAATGACCAAGGTTACGTGGCAGAGTGCACAGCGGACAACGTCTTCACGATTCACAAGGGCACGATTTACACGCCATCCGCCTCGCAGGGGGCGCTAAAAGGCATCACCCGCGGCACGATCTTCGATATCGCGCAGGAGATTGGTGTGCCGATCCAAGAGGTCAATATGACCCGCTATGATGTCTGGTGTGCCGACGAGTGTTTCCTCACCGGCACGGGCGCCGAGGTGATTCCGGTTACGAAGCTTGACGGTCGTGAAATCGGCACAGGCAAACCCGGACCCATCACCCAGCGCGTGCTGGCCTCATTCCGGAAGCGAGTCTTGGTCGAGGGCACGCGGATTTGATACCGACTGGCTTCGGCAGTTGGCTCCCGGCGGGGCTTAGCAGCATCCGCGCTCAAGTTTTCCGGGAGTGTCACGATTGCACCCTTGGCGCACTGCGTTGCGACGGCGCGGCGCTGTGCCATGCACCGCTCGCGCGCACTTGCCAGTGAGCGCCTGTGTGGCATGGTGCCTGCAAACCCAATAACTTCTTTCATGGCCAACCCGCTCAAATGCGATCTCTGCGCGAAACCCGCGACCGTCCACCTCACTCAGATTGTGAACAATAAGGTTCACAAAGTGGATCTGTGTGAGACTTGCGCGCAGGCGAAGGGCGTGACGGATCCGAGTGGGTTTTCCCTCGCGGACCTCCTGTTGAAGGCATCGCTTAACCCGGAGCAACCGACGACGGGTGTGCGGTGCGAACAATGTGGGTTCACCCAAAACGATTTCAAGAAACACGGTCGTTTCGGTTGCCCCTCCTGCTACGAGACATTCAAAGGCATCGTCGAGCCCATGCTCGATAACATGCATAAAGGGACCACCCACACCGGCAAGGTCCCGCAACGCGCTCTGGAGCGTAAATCTCTCTACGACCGCCTCACCAAGCTCGAACTCGACCTCACCGAGGCGATTAAGTCCGAGCGCTACGAAGACGCCGCCCGCGCCCGCGATGAAATCAGCCAAGTCAAACAATCCGTCTCGTCCCCGCCCAAGTCCGCGCGCTAAGCCCATGACGATCGCCTCGCTCATCGCTACGCCTTCCGAACTGACGGATTCCGCCAGTAGTAAGACGGCGATCGTGCTCATGACGCGTGTGCGACTCGCGCGGAATCTCGCCGGCAGCGCCTTTCCTGGCTGGGCCAAACCCGCGCAGCGGGAGGCTACGCTCGAGACGTGCCGTGCGGCAGTCGCTGCGACGTCGCCGATGAAGCGCTCGCTCAATATTTCCATCGGCGAACTTTCCGAGCTGGAGAAGCAAATCCTCGTTGAGCGCCACCTCATCAGCCGCGAACTCATCGGGGCGAAGAGCGGCGCTGGCGTCGTGATCAGCAAGGACCAAGCGTTCTCCGTCATGGTGAACGAAGAAGATCACCTCCGCATTCAAGTTCTCCGCTCGGGCTTCCAACTGAAGAAGGCGTGGAACGCGATCAACGAGCTCGATTCCGCCCTGGAGGATCATCTCGACTACGCATTTTCACCAACCCTCGGCTATCTCACCGCGTGCCCGACCAATCTCGGGACCGGGATGCGCGCCTCGGCGATGATGCACCTGCCCGCGCTCGTGATCTCGAACCAAATGGAGAAGATCGTCCGCGCCGTGAACCAACTCGGCATGGTCGTGCGCGGTCTCTTTGGCGAGGGCTCCGATGCGAGCGGTAGCATCTTCCAGATTTCCAACCAGACGACGCTCGGCGAGTCCGAGGAGGAAATCATCAAACGGCTGCACAGTGTGCTGCAGTCGATCATTGAACACGAACTCAATGCCCGCGAAAAACTCCTTGAAGCCGACGCTGGCAAGCTCTTCGACAAGATTGGGCGAGCCTACGGCATCTTGCAGAATTCGCACGTCCTCAGCTCGGGCGAAGCGATGAACCTCCTTTCGCTGCTCCGCCTCGGGATCGATCTCTCAATCTTCCCCGACGCCAGTCGCTGTGTGATCGACCGCCTGCTCATCGAGGCGCAGCCCGGACATCTCCAGCACGCGCAGAAGGGGGAGTTTGAACCCGGCCAGCGCGATCTCCTTCGCGCCGAACGCCTCCGCGCAGAGTTTGCCAATTTCGTCCGCCCGGATTTCACTTTCAGCAACAGCACAGGAAAAAACTAATCGCCCTCAGACCACGCTTATGTCCCAGGAACCGATGAACAACTTCACGCCGCGCGCCCAACAGGTGCTCGCGCTCGCTCGCAAGGAAGCCGACCGCTTCCACCATAACTACGTCGGAACCGAACACATCCTTCTCGGGCTCATCAAGCTCGGCCAGGGCGTCGCGGTCAGCGTGCTCCAAAAAATGGGCCTCGATCTTGAGACGGTGCGCAACGCCGTCGAGAAGCAGGTTGGCACCGGTCAGGAGACGAAGACGCAGAGCAGCATTCCTTACACGCCGCGCGTGAAGAAGGTCCTCGCACTCGCCGGCAAGGAAGCGAAAACGCTCAACCACTCTTACGTCGGCACCGAGCACATCCTCCTCGGCCTCTTGCGCGAGGGCGAAGGGGTTGCGGCCCGCGTGTTGAAGTCGCTCGACATCGACATCGAGCGCACGCGCAACGAGATCCTCCGTGAACTCGATCCGCAGTTCTCTGGCGGCCAGACACCCGGTGAAACGCCCGGAGAGGAAGCTCAAGCTGGCGCTCAACCTCGCTCTGGTTCGCAGCCGGAGGACAAGAAGGAGGTAAAGACGCCCGCTCTAAAGGCTTTTGGTCGCGATCTCACCGAGCTCGCGCGCAAGGGCGAGATGGACCCGGTGATCGGTCGCAAGAACGAGATCCGCCGCGTCATCCAAATCCTCTGCCGCCGCTCGAAAAATAACCCCGTGCTTATCGGAGAAGCGGGCGTTGGAAAGACGGCCATCGTCGAAGGGCTCGCGCAGGAAATTGCTGCGGGTCTGGTGCCGGAAATCCTCGCCGACAAAAAAGTCATCACCCTGGATCTCGCGCTTATGGTCGCTGGCACCAAGTATCGCGGCCAATTCGAGGAGCGCATCAAGGCAGTGATGGATGAGATCAAACGTGCGAAGAACATCATTCTCTTCATCGACGAGCTTCACACGATCGTCGGCGCCGGTGCCGCTGAAGGCGCGATGGACGCTTCCAATATCTTCAAGCCCGCGCTGTCCCGAGGCGAACTACAGTGCGTCGGTGCGACCACGCTCAACGAATATCGCAAATATATCGAGAAGGACTCTGCCCTTGATCGCCGCTTCCAGTCGGTGAAGGTCGAGGCTCCCTCCGTCGAAGACACGATTCTAATCCTCAAGGGTATTCGCTCAAAGTATGAGGATCACCACAAGGCGACCTTCAGCGACAAAGCCATCGAGGCCGCGACCAAGCTTTCTGATCGCTACATCACGGGCCGTTTCCTGCCCGACAAGGCGATCGACGTGATGGACGAGGCTGGCTCCCGGGCGCGCATCGCCGCGCTCGTCCGTCCGCCGGACGTCGAAAATCTCACGACCGAAATTGAGGCCGTTTGCGCACAGAAGGAAAAAGCCATTGCCGAACAGCACTTTGAAGAGGCCGCCAAATTCCGCGATCAGGAGAAGCAGCTCCGGGCCAAGCAGGAGCAGATTACCGAGCAGTGGAAGAAAGCGCGTGACGAGAAGCGCGTGGATATCGGCGAAGATCTCATGATGCAGGTTGTCGCCGAGTGGACCGGTATTCCGCTCTCCCGGATGGAGAAAAAGGAAAACGAGAAGCTCCTCGCAATGGAATCCGAGCTCCAGAAGGCCGTCATTGGCCAGGATGGCGCCTCGGTCTCCGTTGCCCGCGCACTCCGTCGCTCGCGCGCGGATCTGAAGGATCCGCGCCGTCCGATCGGTTCGTTCCTGTTTGTCGGCCCAACTGGCGTCGGTAAGACGATGCTCGCGAAGCAACTCGCGGCACAGATGTTCGGTAACCAGGACGCGCTCATCCAAATCGACATGAGCGAATATATGGAGAAGTTCGCGGTGTCGCGCCTCGTCGGCTCGCCTCCCGGTTACGTCGGGTATGAAGAGGGTGGCCAGCTCACCGAGGCTGTGCGCCGCAAGCCGTATGCCGTGATCCTCTTCGACGAAATCGAGAAGGCACACCCGGATGCGCTGCAGCTCCTCCTTCAGATCATGGAAGACGGCCGCCTCACCGATTCGCTCGGTCGGGTCGTCGATTTCCGCAATACGATCATAATCATGACCTCGAACGTCGGAGCGCAGCTCTTGCAGCGCCAGACCTCGATGGGATTTGCCGCCGCCGCTTCCAGCTTTGGCGATGCGGAGAAAATGCGCGAGAAGGTGCTCGAAGAGGCGAAACGCGTCTTCAAGCCCGAGTTTCTCAATCGTATCTCGGACATCATCTTCTTCCGTCCGCTCGACAAGAATGACCTCATCAAGATCGTCGAACTCGAGACCGCCTCGTTCGCCAAGCGCCTCAAGGAGCGGAAGATCGCCCTTGAGTTCACGCAAGGGGCTAAAGATCTCCTGATCGAGAAAGGCTATGACGAGAAATACGGAGCGCGTCCGTTGCGTCGGGCGGTCGAGCATTACTTGGAAGATCCGCTCGCCGAAGCCCTGCTCAAGGGTGAGGTGAAGGACGGCGAGCCCTGCCTCGTCGATCGCGATGGCGAGAAGCTGGTTTTCAAACAAAAGGCACCACCCACCGCGACCAGCGGCGTGACGCCCTAATTAACGGCGGCCACCCGCCGCCCAATTAAAACCCCGGCCCCGATGCAATCGGGCCGGGGTTTTTCATTTCCCCTCCACTTCATCTGGTGCAACTTTCCGATATGCGGCATGTGCTCGGCATTTTCGTTCTGCTGTTCGGCTGCGTCAGCCGAGCGGCCGCTCAAGCGCCGTCATCGCTTGAGGCTGAGGTGCTGCAACCGCCAACGGCAACGCGGTTGGCGGCGATCCATGCCGCCGCGAATCGCGATGGCTGGGCGACCCAGGTCGAGAGCCTGCGCCGCACTGCGCTTCTTGCCTATTCACGCGATAAACTCGCCGCAGCCGAAGGCTGGTTTCATGTTTACCGATGGTCGGCGTTATTTGCCGAGCAGGAGTCGAGCTTCGTGCCCCGCTGGGTCGAGGCGGTGAATGCGGCGAAGGTCGGCCACGCTGACCTCAATCGTCTGATCAATGCGCGGCCGCAGACGCTGGGAGCGAGCTTGTCGCGCGATCTCCAGGGATGGCTTACGAGCAATGCGGCGTTTTCCCATGAATTTTTCGCGCTCATATCCCCGGTCGACTACCTGCCGGCGGTCTTTGCGATCCTCGATACGCTGTATCGCGCGGATCCGGCGCGCTTTAAGGCGAACGCCAGTCTCGCCCTCGCCATCGCGGTTGTATTCGATGTGCCTCCGCCGCCCAACTGGCCGCATGGACAGGTTTCGCCGGCGGCGCTTCCTCGCAGATTTCCTGCTCCGCTCGAGGCGTATGGTTGGTGGCTGAAGCAGGAACAGTTGGGTCGAACCTTTCACAAGTTTTCCCGGTTGGGTGCCGACGATCTCAAGTTTGTAGTGGATACCGCCGCGCCGTTTGCCGAGTTGGAATGGGCGGAGAAGATCGCCGACTACCCGCTCGGGCAGCTCGCCAAGGCCTATACCATGGTGTGCTACCGCACCGACCGCGTGGCCAATAACGTCGCGATTTGGCCGGGAAAGACCTACCGGATGACGGACATTTTGAAAGACGGCGGGATCTGCTGCGATCAGGCTTACTTTGCCACTAACGTGGGTAAGGCTCGCGGAGTGCCCACGCTGTTTTTCTACGGGGCGGGCAACGACGGGCGGCACGCCTGGTTTGGGTTTCTCGACGGCAATCAAAAATGGCAGCTCGATGCCGGGCGCTACGCGGAGCAGCGGTTTGTGACCGGCTATGCGCGCGATCCGCAGACGTGGCGGGAGATTTCCGACCACGAACTCCAATTTCTCTCGGAGCGTTTTCGCGAGCTGCCGTCGTTTCGCCAATCGCGGGTGCATTCTGATTTCGCCGCGGATTTTTTGTCGGCGGGAGATGCGGTGACCGCGGGAATCGCGTCGCGCAAAGCCGTGAGTTTCGAGCGCCGCAATCAGCCGGCGTGGGAGACCCTGATCGCGGCCGCGCAGAAGGCCGGGCGCGACGCCAAAACGGTCGAGGCGATCGTGCGCGAAGCGGCGCTGGCGTTTCAGAGCTATCCCGACCTTGAGGCTCTCTACGTGACGCGTGTGGCCGAAAGTTTGCGGGCCCGAGGCCAAGTTAGCGAAGCGGACGCAGAGGTCGGGCGGGTGGCTAAGAAAAACCGGGGCAAGCGGTCCGATCTGAGCGCGCAGCAAGCGCGCGACACGGTGGTGCGCTCGTTTTCCAGTCAGACGTTGCCGGAGCAAATTCGGGTCTACAATACGACGCTCGACACCCTTGGCCGCGGCGCTGGCATCGCATTTTTCGACGAGGTAGTGGTGATTTTTGCCGAACATTTGGTGCAGCTGGAACAACCCGCCGAGGCGGTCCGTGCGGTGGAGCGGGCGCGGCGCACCCTGAAAGTGGAACCGAATAGCCAGCTCGACCAAGAGAGCGCGCGGTTGCTGACGCGACTGAAGGCTACGAAGTAGGTTGGAGCCTGGCGTTCGCCGGACGGGTAGCGCGGAGTGAAATCTGCGCGACGTTCGGTATCTACCGGGGACGCAGCAATTCCAGCGCGGTAAGGGCGGCGGCGTTGCGGGTCTCAACACCGAGTTTTTGGAAGATGTGCTCCACGTGCTTGTGGACGGTGCGCACGCTCGCGCCGAGGATAGTGGCGGTGTCGGGATTACTTTTACCTTGAGCGATCCAGTAGAGGACTTCGGCCTCCCTCGCAGTGAGGCCGAGTTTCATGAGGACGGCGGGGCCCGGTGGTGCGCCGCGTTCTTCGAGAATGAACATTTGGAGGTCATTGCGGCCGTGCTCGGCGAAGCGGCGGGCGAGGAGGGCGCCGTCGGTATCAAGGCCAGGAGGCAGCGTGTGCGCGGCGCGCGCGGGGAAATGCTTGTGCAGCAAGTCCTCGGCGAGGCGGGTGCTGAAGACGATGCGGCCGGTGGCATCGGCGAGCACAACGGCGCGATCGAGAGACTGGCTGAGTTGGTTTTCCGCTTCGACGCGGAGAGCGAGCTCGTCGGCGAGGGATTTCTGCAGCGTGCGGATTTGGAGGTGCGCGGCGACGCGGGCGAGCACCTCGGGCGGATAGACGGGCTTGGTGATGTAATCGAGCGCGCCGGCCTCGAAGGCGCGGAGTTTTTGCTCGGGCTCGTCGAGCGCGGTCATGAAGAGCACGGGCACCTCGCGGCACTCGGGGCGGGCTTTCAGGCGTTGGCAGGTGGCGATGCCATCCATGCCGGGCATGACGAAGTCCATCAACACAAGGTCGGGCGTCGTGTGTTCGAGGAGTGAGAGCGCGCTGCGGCCACCCTCGGCGACGAGGATTTCGTGGCCGGCCTCGGTGAGCGCGTCGAGGAGGAGCGAGAGGTTGGCGGGCGTGTCGTCGACGACGAGGATGCGGCCGGAGGTGGGGCGGGTCATGACGGCGGGACGGGCTGGGCGCGTTCGAGGAGTTCGCGGATGCGTTCCATGCGATAACTTTTCGCGAGGGTGTCGAGGCCTTCGAGCAGTGCGTCGGCGCGGCCGGCGGTAGGGCGCAGTTCGGCGAGGCGGCGGCGGAAGGCGACGATTTCGCCACGGCGGGCGATGGCGAGGAGTTCGGCCAAGTGGGCTGGTGCGAGTTGAGTCGCGGTTCCGCTGAACGGTGAACGCGAGCCGGTGAGGGGAGGAGCGGACTCGGCGATGGTCTGCCAGTCGAGGC
The DNA here is from genome assembly GCA_947453695.1 of Opitutia bacterium. Lineage (GTDB taxonomy): Bacteria > Verrucomicrobiota > Verrucomicrobiia > Opitutales > Opitutaceae > GAS368. The sequence goes on along the minus strand of CANGHW010000025.1, from coordinate 27,165 downwards.
GGAGGGCGAGGCTTAGTCGGGCGAGCAGGTCGGCTTCGCGGAAAGGTTTGGGGAGGAAGTCATCGCAACCGGCGGCGAAGGCGTCGTCGCGGTTGAAGGCGAGCACGGAGGCCGACATTGCGATGAGTTTGAGGCGCGGGCCGGAGGGGAGGGCGCGGAGTCGTTTCGCGAGCTCGAGGCCGTCCATACCGGGCATGCGGAGATCGAGAAACACGAGGTCAGGCGTTTCGGCGGCGCAAAGCTCGAGGGCTTGTTCGCCACTGGCGGCTTCGGTGACGAGGAAGCCGATAGGAGTGAGAAGCTCGTGGAGGACGTGACGGTTGACGGCAACATCGTCGACAACGAGGAGGCGGCGACGTGGCCCCACATAGCCCGCAATATGGGCTGGGGAGTCGTTCGGCGCGTCGGCCGTTACGGCGAGTATCGGCAGGCGAAGGGAAAAGGTGAACCGGCTGCCATGGCCGCGCTCGCTCGTGGCGCGGAGATCGCCGCCGAGGAGGGCGACGAAGCGGTGGCTAATCGCGAGGCCGAGGCCGGTGCCGGGTTCGGGCGGACGGCCGTCGGTGGCTTGGTGGAACGGCTGGAAGAGCGTCGGCAAATCCGCGGCGGCGATGCCTACGCCCGTATCGAGGACGGAGAAATCGAAGCCATCGACTGAGTCGGGTGTGCGGGTGACGCGGAGCGTGATGCTGCCGGCGGTGGTGAACTTGATGGCGTTGCCCAGGAGGTTGTCGAGGACCTGCCTGAGCTTGAGGGAATCGCCAATAACAAGTTCAGGAAGATCGGCGGCGGGCTCGAAGTGGAAGGTGAGTTCCTTCTGCTCGGCGCGCTGGCTGAGGGCGGCGGCGATGTCGCGGAGGAGTTGAGGGAGATGAAACGGCGCAGGGCGGAGCTCGAGCTTGCCGGCTTCGATTTTGGAGAAGTCGAGAACCTCGTTGATCATCCGCAGGAGGTGTTCGCCGCTGGTCTGGACCACGCGGAGGCGCTCGCGGTTTTTCGTGGTGAGCTCGCGGTCATTCATGAGCACCTGCGCGTAGCCGATGACGCCGTTGAGCGGCGTGCGCAACTCGTGGCTCATGTTGGCTAGGAAGGCGCTCTTGGCGCGGTTGGCGGACTCGGCCTGCTCCTTGGCTACGGCGAGCTCGGCGGTGCGATCGGCGACAAGTTTTTCGAGCCGGGCGCGCTCGCGCTCGGCATGGTGTAGGCGCCAGCGGATGAAGCTTGCGATGGCACCGATCGCAGCGAGGGCGTAAAGCGCGTAAGCGAGGTTGCTGCGGGGCCACGGCGGAGCGACACGGAGGGTGAGACTCGCACTGGGACCGGGACGGCCTTGCGGGTCGATGCCACGGACCTCGAAGACGAAGGGGCCGCGCTCAAGGTTGGTGAAGCTCGCGTCGTTGCGGCGGGTGGGCGGGCTCCACTCATCGTTGAAGCCGACGAGGCGCGTTTGGAAGCGTTCGAACTCGGGCGCGCCAAAGCGGCCCGACGCAAAGGTGATCGTGATCGGAGCCGGTGAGAAACGAAGGGCGAGGTCGACGGGACCCGCGGTGGGCAGAGAGACGGTGCGGCCCTCGGCGGAGACATCGCGGATGAGCGGAGCGGAGGCGCGGCGACGATTGATTAGGCGCCCGATCTCGAGGCGCACGAGGCCGAGTTCGCCTTTGCCCCAGACGATGCCGGCGCCGTCGGGGCCGGGTTCCCAGAAGATGCGGCGCGCGCCCGAGCCGGCGAAGAGTTCGTGAATTTCGTCGGGCATCGGCGTGGGCTCGATGGCGCCAGTGGCAGTGCGGCGTATGCGAAGGAGCGGGTAGGGAACTTCCTTGGTTTTGTAGTCGGTCAGGAGGCCGTTGGTCCACAGCTCACCGGGCGCGCCGCCGGCGACGGGATTGAGGACCATCGAGCGCGGCTCCCACGCGGTGAGCGCGGTGTCGGCAACGAAACGTGTGGTCGTGGGTTCGGAGCGGTAGAGGCCTTTCGCGGTGTCGAAGTGGAGGCCGAAGCCGGTTTCCCAGAGGAAAATCAACGAGTGGCCCTCAGGTAGGCCGGCGCTGGTGGAGAGGAGTTGCGCCGTAGCTTGGCGCCAATCCGTGGCTCCGGTGGGGCGGGTGACGCGATAGACGCCGCGGCTGACAGTGCTGACCCAGAGCGTGCCGTCCGGTGCCTCGATGGTGTCTTCGCACTCGCCGGTGATGCCGGGGATATCGCCCTCGGTGCGCCATGTGCCGTCGGGGGCAAAGGTGCCCGTTCCGACGCCACGGTCGGTGGCGAAGTAGATGCGATTGGGTTGGGACTTGGAGGCGGCGAGAGATTTCAGACCGTCGGGGACGGCGGCGAGGAGTTCGAGACCTGCGTGGCTGAGGCGTTGGAGTCCGGCGGCGCTGGCCAGCAGTAGCCCACCGGGATGGGAGAGGAGCGAGGTGAGCCGGACTTGGACTCCTACGCGCGGATCGCGTTCGAAGCGGGCGGGGCGGCGCGGATCATCTGAGGGAAGGAGGCGGTAGAGGCCGTCGGCGCTGAGGTAGTGGAACACACCGTCGTGACGCGTGAAGTCGGCGGCAGCGGCATCGGTGAGGCCGGAGTTGCGGTGATCGAACCATGTGGCGGCCGAGCGCCAATTGACGCGCGCGGGGCCGCTGTTGGTGCTGGCCCAAAGGCCGCCGTCACGGTCTTCGGCGAGGGCGAAAACCGTGGCGTGCGGTAGGCCGCTCTCGCGGGAAATCTGGCGCTCGAACTTTCCCTCGGCGGAGAGGATGACGAGGCCTTCGCTCTCGGTGCCGATAGCGATGGCGCCGTCGTTGAGGCGGAGGGCGGTGAGGAGCTGGGTGCGTGCGAGGATGGAATCGGCGCCGGTGCGCCACGGCGCGAGCGTGCCGTCGGGGAGGAGGCGAAAGAGACCACGCGTAGCGAGGCCGACGAGGAGTTCGCGGGTGGCGGGAGTGCCGGCGATGACGAAGCCGTTGGTGCCCGCAGCGGCGAAGGCGGGGTCGCGGGAGAGCGGTTGCCAGGCATCATTTACCAGTTCGTCGAGCCCTTCGCCGCGGCGGTGAAGAATGAGGCGGTCGCCGATAGCGGAGAGACGGTTGCGGAACTTACCGGTGAGCGGCCAGACGCGGAAGGACTGGTCGGCGAGATCGTAGCGAAGGATGTTTTTGTCGGTGGCGAAGTATACGTCGCCGTGCCACGTGACGACATCACGGACAGATCCGAAGGGCTTCGCATCGGCTGGGACGCGGTCGAGCAGCGAGCGGTAAACGGGATCGGTGTTGCCCGGGGGCGGGAAGACGCCGAGCTGGTCTTCGTCGCCGACGTAGAAATTTCCATCGGGACCGAGGGCGAGGGCGCGCGTGTAGGTCGGGGGTATTTTCAGAATACGCCAGGTGCGGCCATCGAACTCCATTAGCGCGAGCTGATTGCCGGCGTAGTAGAGCCCATCGGGGGTGACGAGTGGGGCGTGGAAGAGCGCGTGGGCTTTGTGCTCGAGTCGGCCATAGGCGCGGACGAGGGGCAGGCCGCGCTCGTCGGCCTCGGCGGTGCGTCCGGGGGGCGCAAGGACGCACGCAGTAAAGACGGCTACAGCCAAGGCCAGCCAGCGGGGCAGGACGCGCGTGGGCATGCTCCGAAACTGCCGAGGCGGGGGCGGGTGAGTCAACGGCCCGACTGAGGTATACGCACGTTTGCGTAGGTCACGTGATCGCTCCGGCGATGGTCAGGAATGCGGTGAGCGCGGGATCGGGTGGGATGGACTGGCGCCAGCCGAGCACGAGGCGGCTCTCGGGGGCGGGGCCGGTGAGCGGGTGAAAGGAGATTTCAGGCGGTAGATGGCGCGCCTCTGAGGGCGTCATGAACGTCGCGCCGAGGCCGGCGCGCACGAGGCCGATGCCGTTGGCGCGCGGCCAGACTTCCTCGGCGATGCGTGGGGTGATGCCGGCACTCGCAAACGCGGCGAGGATGCGGTCGTAGAAGCCAGGGTTGTGCGTGCGCGGGAAAAGCACGAAGGGCGTTGCAGCGAGATCGCGCAGGCGGAGTGTAGCGGTTTTCGCCAACGGGTGCGCGGCGGGGAGAAGGATCCCGTTGCGCTCGCGGAGAAGGACGTGGGTGCGCACTCCGGGCGTGGCTGCGTCGGGATGGAAGAAGCCGCACGCGATGTCGCCGGCGAGGAGCGCGGCGAGTTGGGCGGAGGTGGGCGACTCGGTGAGCTCGAGGCGGATCTTCGGGTGGCGGCGGTGAAACTCGCGGATGATCGGCGGGAGCACGGTGGCCATCGCAAGACCGGTGAAGGCAACGCGCACATGGCCGACTTGGCCCTCGGCGAGCGCTTGCAGTTCCGCGGGCAGCATGGCGAGAGCGCGAAGTTGGGGCTCGATGCGGTCCAGGAGGAGCCGGCCGGCCGGGGTGACCTCGACGCCGCGACGGGTGCGATTGAGGAGGTCGGCGTTGAGGGCAGTTTCGAGCTGAGCCACGGCTCGGCTGAGCGCGGGCTGGGCGACGCCGAGGGTCTCAGCGGCCTTTCGGAAATGGAGCTGACGGGCGACCTCGCGGAAGTAAACGAGGTGACGGAGTTCAAAAGGGAACTGATACTCAGCCGGCATCACAGAAAGCGAAATGAGTATTTCCCTGTTATGGCAAGATTCTGGTAGATTTGTTGGTAATTGGCGGGGATAAACCCGGCCCTACAATTTATACGAACACAGCCCGAAACCTTTCCTCACATGCCCAAATCACTCTTCGAAAAAGTCTGGGACGCTCACTCCGTCCGCAAGCTGGCCAACGGCCAGACACAGCTCCTCATCGGCACGCACCTGATCCACGAAGTCACCTCGCCGCAGGCCTTCGGAATGCTACGTGATCTCGGCCTCAAGGTCCTCATGCCACATCGCACGTTTGCGACGGTGGACCACATCGTCCCGACGAACGAGTTGGTGGAGCCCTACAAGGATCCGCTCGCGCAGGCCATGATGGATGAGTTGCGGAAGAATTGTGCGCAGTTCGGCGTCACGTTCTTCGACCGCGCGACGGGCAAGCAGGGTATCGTGCACATCGTCGGACCGGAGCAGGGCATCACGCAGCCTGGCACGACGATCGCCTGCGGAGACTCGCATACCTCTACGCACGGCGCGTTTGGTGCAATTGCGTTTGGCATCGGCACGAGTCAGGTGCGCGACGTGCTCGCGACGCAGACGATGGCGCTTGGCGCGCTGAAGGTCCGTCGCATCGAGGTAAACGGAAAGCTCCGTGCGGGTGTTTATGCGAAGGACGTGATTCTTCACATCATCCGCGTCCTCGGCGTGAACGGCGGCACGGGCTTCGCCTACGAATATGCCGGCTCGGTGTTCGACGGCTTCACGATGGAAGAGCGCATGACCGTGTGCAATATGTCCATCGAGGGCGGCGCGCGCGTCGGCTACGTCAATCCCGATGAGACCACGTTTGCCTACCTCAAGGGCCGGCCCTACTCGCCCACGGGCGCGGCATGGGACGCGGCGGTCGCCAACTGGAAGAGCTTCGCGAGCGATGCGGGCTGCCGTTACGACGATGTCGTCAAAATCGACGCGGCGGATATCGCACCGACGGTCACGTGGGGCATCAATCCCGGTCAGGGCATTTCGATCACCGAGAACGTGCCCGATCCGACGAAGGCGACCTCGGACGACGAGAAGGCCGGCATCATCGAGGCGCTCGCTTATATGAAGCTGCCCGCGGGCCAGCCGATCAAGGGGACGAAGATCAACGTCGCCTTCCTTGGCTCATGCACGAACGGCCGCCTCTCGGATTTTCAGGAGGTCGCGAAATACATCAAAGGCCGCAAGGTCGCCCCGGGCGTGCGCGCCATCGCGGTGCCCGGCTCGCAGATCGTGGCGCTCCAATGCGAGAAGCTCGGGCTCGACAAGATCCTCGCCGAGGCTGGCTTCGAGTGGCGCGCCGCCGGCTGCTCGATGTGCCTTGCGATGAATCCCGACAAACTCATCGGCGATGAGCTCTGTGCTTCATCGTCCAATCGCAACTTTAAGGGCCGCCAAGGCTCAATCACGGGTCGCACCGTGTTGATGAGTCCGGTGATGGTCGCGGCTGCCGCGGTCACGGGTTCGGTCGCGGATGCCCGCGAGGTCTTCGCGGTCAACAACTGAGTCTCGAACCACCCAATCGATTAACCACGAAACACACGAAATACACGAAACCGATCACTCTGAATTTTGTGTGGTTCGGGTATCTCGTGGTTCAACTAACCTCTCTCTAAAATGGCTCTTGAAAAAATCACCCAGGTTTCCGGTCGCGGCGTTTACGTCCCCGGTAACGATATCGACACCGACCGCATCATCCCCGCGCGCTTCATGAAGTGCGTGGTGTTCGACGGACTCGGCGAGTTTCTCTTCTTCGACGTGCGCCACACGCCCGAGGGCGTCCCGACCGGTCACCCGATCGACAAGCCCGAGCACAAGGGCGCGAAGATCCTCCTCACCGGGGCCAATTTCGGCTGTGGCTCCTCGCGCGAGCATGCGCCCCAGGCGATTCACAAGGCGGGTTTCCGCGCAGTCATCGCGGAGAATTTCGCAGAGATCTTCTTTGGCAACTCGACGACGCTCGGCATTCCCTGTGTCAATGCGGCCCGCGAGGATATCGCGAAGGTTGCGGCGGCGATCGAAAAGAACCCGGCGATCGAAGTCGTGGTCGATGTCGCAGCTCTTGAGGTGCGTTTCGGTGGCGACAAGATCAAGATCACCCAACGCGACTCCGCGCGCGATGCTTTGGTCAATGGTCGCTGGGATGCCATCGGCGAGCTCATCGACGGCGTGCCGGCCGTGAAGGCCACTGCGGCCAAGTTGCCGTATCTGGCGGCGTGAGCCACCCGGAGTGGCCTCGGGATGGAGCGTGTTGAGGTCAACGCGCTCCTCCGCGAGCAGCGCCCTTCGGCGGCTTGAGATAGAGCTGCCGAAGCGATATTCCGGCTGCGAGGGCGGACAAAATTCGGCTCTGGCGGTTTTTTTGTGAACAATTGAACTCTGTCCGCGTCTCCTTCATTCATCTTCCATGTTTTTCGCATCCATTGACTTTGCGCGCATCGTTCGCGAAGCCGGCCTTCTGATTTACCCTCTTGGGCTCTGCTCCGTCATCGCGACGTTTATCATCATCGAGCGCTGGTATGCGCTGCGCCAGTCGGCGGTCATTCCGGAGCACCTTTCGGAGGCGGTGATTGAGGGGCGTGCGTCCGCGGGCGATCGGCGATCCTCGCTGGGGCGGATATTGGAGTTTGCCGCCAATCATGCCGGCGACCAAGAAGCGACCAAGGCCTATGCCCGCCTCGAGGTGATCAAGATGGAGCGGGGCATCAGCTACCTCGACACGATTTATGCCGCGGCCCCGCTGATCGGCCTCATTGGCACGGTGACCGGTCTCCTCGGAGCTTTCTCGGTCGTCGATCCGCAGACGCGCATGCCGGATCCGGTCCAGTTCACCGAGAGCGTCGGTTATGCCCTCTCGGCCACGGTGTTGGGTCTCTGCATTGCGCTGCCGGCACTGGTGGGCAGTGGATTTCTGCAGCGCATGATTGAGAAACGCACGGCACACCTCGACCTGCTGTTGGAGCGCGTGCTGGCGCGCCAGGCGTCGACGGCGAACACGGCTCCGGCGGCCCCCGTGGCGAAGTCATGAGCCTGCTCGCCGGCCGAAAAAAGCGCACGCGGCCCGAGCTGCCGCTCGTGCCCTTGATCGACGTCCTCGTGATGCTCGTGCTCTTCGCTTACGTCACGATGCAGGCCCGTTCGACCACGACCCTCAACATCACGCTGCCTAAGGTCGAGACCGCGGGTAAGAACGAGTTCAAGGGCACCGTCACCATCGGCATCGACAAGGACGGCACCGTGACCTTCAACGGCAAGTCCATCACCGACGCGCAGCTGATCACGTTGCTCGAAGAGGTGAAGAAGGTTGATCGCGACATCCCGGTGCTCATCAAGGCCGACGAGACGACCCAGTTGAAGAAGTTGGCCTTTGTGATGGATGCCTGCCGCAAGTCGGGCCTGAACAAGTTTAGTTTGCAGAGCCGGTAGTGGGTCATGGGCCGGCGGTCGTAGAGCGTCGCTACAGCGCCCGCGATTGCATCGCGGGCGGTCAGGCTCCTACATGTGGGCCATGAAAATTGTTCTGACGGGAGTGACGCGTGGTCTTGGGCGCGCGTTGGCGGAGGAATTTATCAAGGGCGGTCACACCGTGCTCGGCTGCGGGCGCTCCGGTGATGCCATTTTCGACCTGCGCATGACGCATGGCGCACCGCACGATTTTTCGGTGCTGGATGTAGGGCTCGATAGCAAAGTCTCGATCTGGGCGGCGAAGATTCTGGAGAACGATAGTCCGCCCGATCTGCTGATCAACAATGCGGCGGTCATGAACCGGCTCGCGCCGCTTTGGGAGCAGGACGACCGCGAGTTTACAAAGCTCGTCGATGCCAATATCCGGGGCGTGCAGAACGTAATCCGCCACTTCGTGCCGGCCATGGTCGCGAAGAAGAAAGGCGTGATTGTGAATTTCAGTTCCGGCTGGGGTCGCAGTGTCGCACCCGAGGTCGCGAGCTACTGCATGTCGAAGTGGGCCATCGAAGGCCTCACCAAGGCACTCGCCGAGGAATTGCCCAAAGGTATGGCGGCGGTGCCGCTGAACCCGGGGGTGATCGATACCGACATGTTGCGCTCGTGCTGGGCCGATGGAGCGGCGAGTTATTCGAAGGCCGAGCAGTGGTCCAAGGTGGCGGCACCGTTCATTTTAAAGCTCGGCGCGAAGGATAATGGAAAATCGCTGAGCGTAGGTGGAGCCGAGGAGTGAGGGAGATGGGGTGAAACGGGGGGCGGTGAGCGAGGATTGGCCGAGCTGGAACTCGGTGCTCCCAGGTGCGCACGTGAGTTGAAGGATGCTCAGAGATCGGTCACGTCGTAGACTTCCACGAGGGCCACGCCGGTGTCGCCGCCGACGCCGGAGACTTGGATCGTGTAGTTGACGTTGGTCGAGGTGGAGAGGATGAGCGCGGCGTCGCGGCTGTTTTCCAGCAGGGCGAAGGCGGCGGCGCGCGAGGTGTATTCGCGGACGTCGGCGGCGGTGAAGACGGTGCTGGAGTTCTGGGTGTTCCAGTCGTCGTTGGTTGCGACCAACACGTTGCTTGAGCCCTGGGCGCGGGTGACGGTGATTTGCGGATTGGCGATTGTGCCGGCGACGCCGAACTGGCCGAGGCTGGGGCCGACGGCGCGCACGAGGAGGAGGCGCGCGGAGGAGCCGTTGATGGCGACACCGGGGATGATGATGTTCTGGCCGGCGCCGACGAGGCCGCGACTGGAAATGTTGACGAGGCGCGATTGCATCGTGGCGGGGTTCTCCAGGTCGTAGGTCTCGATCAACGTGACGCCACTGGTGCCGCCGGCGCCGTTGACCTGCGCGGTGTAGTTGCCGGGGGCGAGGCTGACGAGGAGTGCGGAGTCGGCGCTACCCGAGGAGAAGGCGAAGGCGCCGGAGGCGAGGGCGGCCGCGGGGACTTGGGCGGCATTGGCAGCGGTTGACCAGCCGGTGTTGGTGGCGACGAGCGCACCGGTCGCGTCGAATAGCGTGAGTTCGGGGCGGTCGAGGGCGCCGGTGACACCGAATTGGGTCAGCGAGGGACCGGCGGCGCGGATAAGCATGCGCTTCGGCTGGGTGCCGCGCACGACGACGCCGGCGATGAGGGTGTTGGCGCCGGCGCCGACGGAGCCGCGCGTGGAGAGATTGCCGAGGCGGCCGTGGTAGATGGCTTCCGATTGGAGGATGCGCTCGCCGATGCCGATCAGGACGAAGGTATCCTGCGAGAAGCCGACGGCGTTGAGGAACGGATTGCCGGGAATTGGGATGCGGTTCCAGAGGTTGCAGACATTGGGGGTGGAATAGGCGACGCCATCGTCGGTGACGGCGACGATGCTGCCGTTGACGCTGGCGACGGCGCGGAGGTTGGCGGTGGTCTGTGGCTTGTAGGGCGGGAGATTGATCCAGGACGGAGCACCGCCGGGTGCATACGCAAAGAGGCACTCGCCGGCTTCACCGACGGCGGTGAAGTAGTTGTTCATGAAGGTGACCACCTCGAGGTTGCGCGTCGTAGTGGAGTTGCGAACCGTCCACGTGCGCGCATCGGGCGAGGTGAGGATCGTGCCACTCTGGCCGACGACGCAATAGGTGCCGGCGCCATAGGCGATGCCGTGGAGCCAGCGATTCGAGACAGGACTGGCGACGGGCGCCCAAGTATTGGCGTCAGCGGAGGTGAGAATGATGCCGCTCTCGCCGACGGCGATCCAACGTCCGCCGGCGTAGAGCACGCCGTTGAGGCGGGTGGTGGTGCCGACGCCGGTTGCGGGCGTCCACGTGATGCCGTCGGGCGAGCGAAGCACGCGTCCGCTCTCGCCGACGATCACAAATTGTCCTGCGCCATAGGCGACGGCGACGAGCCACTCGGTCGTGCCGGAGACGCGGGGCACCCACGAGAGGCCGTCCGTTGACGTGAGAATGCGGCCGGGTTGACCGACTGTGACGATGGTGCCGCCGCCGGTGGCGAGGCTCCAGAGGAGATTGCCGGGGGCGGCGTTGTTGAGATTGCGGAGGGTAAAACTGCTTTGCGCAGACGCGAGGGAGGCGAGGGCGAGGCTCAGGAGCGGGGCGACCAGTCGGAGGAGACGCATGGGGTGATGGGGTAAGTGAGAAAGAGCGGGGTGAGACAAGGCGGACGGAAGTCGGCGTAACTTCAAGGGACTTCGTATACCTCGACGAGGGCGGTGCCGGAGGTGTTGTTCACGCCGCTGACGACGCAGGTGTAAGCACCGGGAGGGAGGGTGACGAGGAGGGCGGAGTCGCGGCTGCCGCCGGCGAGGGGAAAGGCGAGGAGTGAGGTGGCCGCGCGGAGGTCGGCGAGGTTGGCGTTGGTTTCCCAATCGTCGTTGGTCGCGACGGTTTTGCCGGTGCTGTCGATGATGCTGAGCGTGGGATTGGCGAGCGCGCCGGTGACGCCGAAGGCGGTGAGCGCGGGGCCGACGCCGCGGATGAGGAATTTCTTGGAGACCGGCATCGTGGTCGTGCCGGTGACGAAGGCGGGAATCATGACGCTGGCGCCGGGACTGACGAACCCGCGCGAGGAGAGGTTAGTGAGGCGGCTGGAGCCGACGTCGTCCTCGTAGATCTCGGCGAGGGCGATGCCGGTGGTCTCGGTGCCGTTGACGACCTTGCCGCGGATCACGGCGGTGTAGGCGCCGGGGGCGAGGGTGAGAATGCCAGCGGCGTCAGCGGAGCCGCCGTTGAGTTGGAAGGCACCGAGGCGGGTATCGGCGGTGCCGATGCCGGGGACGTCGTTGGCCTGGCCCCAGTCGTCGTTGGAGTAGATGAGCGAGCCGGCGGCGTTGTAGACGCTGAGCGTGGGGTCGGCGAGGGTGCCGGCGACACCGAAGGAGCCGAGGGTGGGGCCGACGGCGCGGAGCATGACGCGTTTATTGCCGGGGCCGGCGGCGACGAAGCCGACGATGAGCGGGGTGTCGGTGCGGCCGGCGTTGCCGCGAGTGGCGAGGTTGATAAAGCGGGCGGTCTCATCGACGCCCACGTGGACGGTCTCGCTGGACGCGAAGCCGAGTGAATTGCGGGCGACAAGGGTGTAGTCGCCGGAGTCGGTGACGGCAGCGCGGGCGATGGAGAGGATATTGGAGAGGGCGGAGGAGCCGGAGAGGGCGGTGCCGTTTTTGAACCACTGGTAGGTCGTGCCGGCAGAGCCGCCGAACGTGGCGCTGAGAGTGATGGGACGTCCTACGTTGGTCTGGAGGGCGACGGGGTTTTGGGTGACAAAAGGAGCGGAGGGGATGATGCGAACGAAGAAGGTTTGGGCTGAAGCGGCGGCGCCGGAGGTGTTGGCGACGGTGATGGTGTAGGCGCCGGTGACAGAGGCCAGTCCGGCGGAAATGGGGACTAGCCCGCCGGTGAAGCCGGCGCCACCGATACCATTGGGCGTGAGGAAGGAGTAGCTGAGGAGGGCTGAGCCGGTGGCGGTGACGGGCACGATGAGTGGTTCGCCGGCGCGGAGTTCGCGATAGCGGGGAGAAAGATCGACGATGGTGGGAGCATTGGCGCCGCCGACGGATTGCGCGTTGAGTCGGGTGACGCGGGGGACAAGTGTGCCGCCCGCTACGCTCGTTACGCCCAGAGTGACCGCGCGGCCATCATCGAGGGGCAAGATAAAGGAAGGGGCGATCGGCCCGCCGGAGGCCTGTGTGCCGGGGCCGGGGTTGAAGGTCGGATCGACGCTGAGATTGGCGGCGAGTCGTGCAAGCTGAGTGCGGGCGGTGCCGTTGACCGAGCTGAATTGGCCCGCGAGCCACGTGCGGCCGTCGGGGAGGAAAGTAACAAAAGGGGTGACTGTGGAACCGCCGTTGTTGGGGACGAGGGTGAGCGGGACGGCGACGTCGAAGGCGCCGGTGGACGTGAAACGTTGGACGGTGGTGCCGACGTTGGTGATGGCGACCATGATGCGGCCGTCATTAAGCACGCGCAGGGCGGGGGTGGTGAAGCCGCCGGAGTCGAGGTTGATAGGAGGAAACGACAAGTCGGGGATGCCATCGGGGTTTAGGCGGACCAGTGCACGCGGGGTGGTGGACGTGCTGAAGGTGACGATGACGATCTTGCCGTCCGGCTGCTGGTCGAAGCGTTGCTGGGCGATGCCGGCGGTGAAGGTGGCGTCGCTGCTGCCGTCGGCGAGATAGCGCAGGAGGATGCCAGCGCTGGTGGCGAGCACCGCGCCGTTGCGGGTGGCGGCGACCTGGGTGGGATCGAACGGCGGGATGCGGACGTTGAACGATGAGTCGACCGATCCGTCGTCATTAAGGCGGGCGAGGTTGGTGCGGGCGACGCCGTTGATAGAGGTGAAGGTGCCGCCGATGAGAATTTTTCCGTCCGGCTGGATGGAGAGGGCGCCAATGGACCCGCTGGGATTGATCGAGCCCGGTTTGAACGTGGTATCGAGGGAGCCGTCAGGGTTGAGCCGGGCGAGGCCGAACTGGGGCTGGCCTTGGTTGAGGAGCAGAAAGGCGCCACCGAGGATGATCTTGCCGTCGGATTGGGCGGCGGCGACGCGAGGGGTGACGTTGAGCGAGGGGCCGAGGGTGAAGGTAGAGTCGACCGGGTCGACCAAGGGGAAGGGATTGGTGACGATCAGGGCGGCATCGGCACTGATGGCGATACCGGCGGGATTGGTGAGAACGCAGGAGTAGTTACCTGATTGGCCGCCTTGGACGTCAGCCAGGAAGTAAGTATCAGTTGTCGCGCCGACGATGGCGGTGCCGTCCTTGCGCCATTGATAGGAGAGCGGGAGCGACCCGCGGGCGGAGACGGTGAAGGCGACGTTGCCGCCGACGGCCTCGATGACTTGCGTGGGATGTGCTGCGATCACGGGCGGATTCAAAGAGGCCGGAGACTGCAGGATCGTGCCGCCGGTGCCGACGACCACGGCCGAGGTGGGGCTGGCGGCGGAGGCGAGGAGAATGGTGCCCGTTGGAACTCCCGTCGGGCGCAGCGACCAAACGGTGCCGTCAAACGATGTAGCCAAGCCACCGCCCTCGGCGGCGGCCGTGCCGGTGACGATAAATTGGTTGTTGAAGAAAAGGATGCTGCGGGCCGAGAGGTCGATCGAGGTGGGCTGCTGAGTCCAGGTGGTGCCATCGCGCGAAGCGTAGGTGACGCCGGCGAGGCCGAGGGTGCCGACGGCGACGAAGCGGCCGCGGCCGTAGCCTAGGCCCTCGATCTGGCCGGCGCCGGGGATGCGGTTGACCCAAGCAATGCCATCGTAGGACGACTGGACGCCGGAGAGACCGGTGGTCACGAAGGCCGGGGCGCCGTAGGCGAGGCCGCGGAGATAGCCGGTGCGGGTGGTGAAACCAAAGCTCCACGTGATGGCATCAAGAGAAGTCCAGCGACCGCCGAGGTCATCGACGGCGAGCCATGTGCCGTTGCCATAGGTGACCTGATTGATACGGGTGCTGCCGTTGATGCGCGAAGTCCACGTGATGCCGTCGGGCGACGTGAGGAGGAAGCCGAGACTTTCGGAGGTCGGTGGAGTGCCGCCCGTCACGACGAAGAGTCCATTGGCGTAAGTCACACTGACGTGCCAGCGTGCCGAAAATGGCGTGGTGCGGCGCGTCCAAGTGAGGCCGTCGGGTGATGTAATAATCACGCCGGGATCTCCGACCGCGACCCAAGTGTTGTTGCCGTAGGCGACGCCCCAGAGGCCGTTTTCGACGCCGGACGAGCGGAGCAGCCACGAGTCTTGGGCGCGAGTGCCCAATATGCTGAGGGCGACGAGGAGAGCGAGGAATGCGAGGCGGAGCGTGGACATGGAGAGACGGACCGACGTTTAGGCGGTGGGAGCCACGGTTTGTGGCGGAGGGGCGGTGAGGGCGGCCGGAAGGGGTTGGCCACGAAGCTTGCACTCGATGAAGACCTGCACATCGCCGAGGGTGCGGAGATGGCGAAGCTCGTCGTTATTGATCGTAACGGGAAGCACGTCTTCGGCGAGGAGCACGATCTCCATGAGCGTGAGGGAATCGAGGCCAAGGTCTTGGACGAGCCGCAAGCCGGCGCACGCGTCGGTGGAAGGTGCGGCGAGGAGCTGGTCGCGGCGTTCGCGTTCGACGAAACGGGCGATGATGCCGAGGACGATGGCCGGCACATGCACGGGATCGGACGTGCGGCGAAAGGCGAGGGCGGCCTCAATGGTGGACGGCGGGCAGCGCTTGAGCGTCTCGCGGAGGGCGTCTTCGTCGGTCAGCGCGGGACGCGCGACGGGTGGGACGATCAGAAGGGGGGAAGCGGTGGTGCTCACGGTAGTTGCTGCTCACGATGACAACCGTGGGGCACCGACCCGCCATTGGGAGTGGTGAAAAAAGAAAACCCGCGTCGGCGGGCGCCGGCGCGGGTGCAGTGAAAAACGTGAGGAGGAATCAGAGCTTCCAGCGCACGCCGAGGTTGGCGCTGAGGCCGTATTCCTCGAACTGGCGGAAACGGCCGGCGCTCTCGGAGTAGTGCACGCGGAAGGCCTGGTTGGTGACGTTCAGCACTTCGCCGAAGATTTCCCACTGGCGGTTAAGCCGGTAGCTCGCGGTGAGGTCGAGCTGGGTGAAGTAGTCGACGTAGATATCCTCGGTGGGGTTGCCGCCGAGCGGCTCGTCTTCACGGAGACGGGGCGAGCGGAAGTTCAGCGCAGCCCGGACAAAGAAACCGTGTTTTTCGTAGGTGAGGGCGAGATTACCGATCCGGCGGGACTGACCGATGAAGGGAAGTTTTTCGCCGGGGCGGGACGGGAATTTAGCCGAGGAGTCGGCGACCGTGTAGTTGGAGAAAAAGCCGAGGCCGTCGAAGGGCGCGGGGAGGAAGCGGAACTGTTGTTGGTAGGCGAGCTCGAGGCCGGTGATCTGACCGCGGTCACCATTGACGAAGGTGCTGAGGTCGTAGCCGGTCGCGGCGTCGGCGCCGGGGATCGTGCGCTGGTAGGTGAAGTTGCGGATTTCCTTGTGAAACACCGAGGCGGACACGGAGCCGAGCGAGGCGAAGTAGTGTTCCACGGAGGCATCCCAGTTCATTGAGGTGAGCGGCTTCAGGCCGGGGTTGCTCTCGGTGACGAGACGGGTGTCGTCGCTCACCGTGCGGCGCTGGGCGCTTTCGGCAAACGAAGGACGGGCGAAGGTATTGCTCCACGCGGCGCGCAGCACGGTCTTCGGGGAGAGATTGTAGGTGAGATAGAGACCGGGGAGGAAGTGACGGAAGTTGGCGCGGCGGGTGGACGGCGTCGCGGTGATCACGGGGCCGGTCGATTTCGTCGTGTAGCCCTCGGTGTTGAACTTGGTGTATTCGAAGCGGGCCCCCGAGAGGACGTGCAGGCGATCGAGGGTGACGCCGCCCATTGCGTAGAGCGCGGTGACGTCCTCATTCGAGGTCCAGTCGGACTGCAGGCTGGTGATGACATCGCGCGTGGCGACGTAAGCGCTCTTGTTGTCGATAAACGTCGTGGTGAATTTCGCGGCGCTCAGGCGCGGACCGGTAAGGTAGCCGTAGTCCAAGGCGGTTTGGGGCTCGGCGAGGGATTGAAACGTGTAAGCAGCCGGAGCGGCGTAGTTGATCTGCTCCACCTCTTGTTGCTTTTCCTTGGCGCGGAATTGCGCGCCGAATTTCACGTAGGCGGGGAGGTTGCCGGAGAGGGTGAAGCGGTTGCGGGCATTTCCTCCGATATTGAACTCCTTCTCGTAGCCCGTGGCCGGGGCGCTGCGGAGGCGGTTGAATTCGTTGAACGAGGCCGGGTCACTGATCGAGGTGCCAGCGGTCTGGGTGACGACGGGGTCATAGATGCCCCGGTCAAACGAGTAGGTCCACGTGGTGCCGCGGGCGGACTTGCGGAAGATCGTGACATTCTCGGGGCGGTTCTCGGTGCCCTCGCTGTAGGCGGCGCGACCATCGAGCTGCCACGCACCGCGGGTTGCTTCGCCGCCGACGCTCACCGTATAGACTTCCTGCTCTTTGGCGCGGACGCGCAGTTGTTTGGCCTCGCGCCGAACCTCGGTCACGGTGGCGCTCGTGGGCGTAAGAGCTGTCAGCGTGCCCTCGGAGAAGGGGATTGTGGTGATCTGGCGGATCTCGGCGTCGGTGAAGTTGGAGTAGAGGCCGCGCACGAAGAACGACGTCTCGCGGTCGGGTTTGAATTCGATGGCACCATTGGCGCCGTAGCGCGTGCGGGTGAGGTCGTAGGCGCGGTAGTTGATGTCGTTGTTGAAAAAGGCCGTCTGGCCGGCGGCGCCGGGCACCGGGCGGAGCGTCCACACGCCGGCGACTTCGAAGTTATCCGAGCCCATGCGGCGATCCTGCCACGTGGGGGAGAAGATCACGCCGAGACGGCCGTCGTTGAACGTGTCGGAGTAGGTGCCGTTGAATTTGCTGCTGAGCCGATCGCGCAGGTCATTGTATTGACCTTGAGCGGAGAACTGGAGCTGGCGCTCCTTGAGGTCGAAGGCGCTGCGGGTCTTGAGGTCCACGCGACCACCGAGACCGTCCATCTCCTTGTCGGGGGTGGCGACTTTGGCGACTTCGATGGCACCGAGGGCATCGGACGGAATCACGTCGAGCGGCAGCGTGCGGTTGCCGCGGTCGGGGGTGGCGACGCTGACGCCGTTGAGCTGGACGGTGTTGAGGTCGGGCTTAATGCCGCGCACGACGATGAACCGGCCCTCGCCCTGGTCGCGGTAGAGCGCGACGCCGGGGATGCGTTGGATGGACTCGGCGGCGTTTTGATCCGGGAAGCGACCGATGTCATCGGCGGCGACGATGTTCGTGAGCGTGTCGGCCGCGCGCTGTTGATTGATCGCGCGGGCAGCGCCGACGGAGGAGCCAGCGATGACGAACTTTTCCATCTGCACGGTCTTGTCGCCAACCGTCACGTCGAGTGTGGTGACGCCCGTAGCGGCGACGTTGATCGTGGCGGTAGTGTCGGCGTAGCCGACGTAGCTGACTACCAAGGTGCGCGTGCCGGCGGGGACATTGAGCAAGACGTAGTCACCGCTCTGAGCAGCGAAGGTTTCGAGCGTGGTGCCGGTCACCGACACGCGGGCGCCGCCGAGGGCGAGGCGGGAGGTGGCGTCAGTGATCCGGCCGGCAACCGTGGCCGTGGATTGCGCGGATAGAGGGGAGAGTCCCGCCAGCAGGAGGACGAGGAGAAGAGCGAAGGAGTGAAGTGCTTTCATCGGGTGCAGACGAGGAAAGCGACGCACGGGACCGTCAATCAACCCGAGGCGAGATGGCGGAAATGTTACCCGACCGTCACGACGTTGTAACTCGAAGCATCCGCAAGTGCGCAAAACAGCCTACCGCCGTCCAGCTTAGAAGCTCGCGGTGAGCGAGAGCGAGTAGGTGCGGCCGCGCCAGTCACCATAGGGCTGCACGCCGGAGCCGGAGGTTTCGTAGACGTATTTCGGGAAGGGGGCGCCGAGGATATTGTTCACGCGCAGTTGGGCGCGGAGGCCGTAGCGTTGGTCGCGCCAGGGGAGGAAGCGGGCGAGGTCGAATTGGACGTAAGGATCGAATTGCCAAACGGGGCGGATGCGGTCGTGGCCCTGGTCTAGCCACTGGGAAAACGGAATCACACGGGAGTGAAAATAGTGGCCATCGATGCCGAAGCCGAGATCGGGCCGCGTCCAACTGGCGCCGAAGTTGGAGCGGTATTTGAGGAGGCCGGGGGCGGTGCCATCGGGGCGGCGCAGTTGGTCGAATTGACCATAGCCGGGGGCGATCTGGCTCTTGTAGCGCTGGAAGTAGAGGAGACGGCCATAGACATCGACCGTGCCGCCGAAGACGCCGGACCACGCGTAGTCCACGGAGGTGTTCCAGTTGAGCGAGCGACGGTTGGCGCCGTTGATCGTGCCGGTGTAGAGACCGATGAGGCGGCCGGCCTTGTTGGGGTCACCGGGGGCGAGGGGCTCGCGGAGCACGCGGTCGGGGAAGACATGCTCGAGATCGATGAGCGTTTCCTCACTGAGGAAAACCAGCTCGTTGGTTTTGCGGGTGTCGACGAAATCGACCGAAGCGCGGAAACGGTGGCCTTTCGTGGCGCGCTTGTAGAGGACGCCGACGGTCTGCGTGACGGCCGCTTCCGAGGCCAGGGTGAAGTTCGGGATCTCGGCGGATGCGACCTCGTATTTGGCGCCGCCGCGCAACGGGTCTTTGATGAGTTTGTAGTTGGGCCCGAGGTCGATGGTGGGCGGTGGCAGATTGAGGCGGCTCAGCGTGGGAGACGGAAAACGATTGGACGTGGTGAAGCTACCGCGGACGGAAAAGCCGCCGATGACGTCGATCTTGCCGGCGAACGTCGGGGCGATGTTGGCTTCCTTGGAGTAGCTCGAGGCGATGTAGCGCACGGCGAGGTCGGTCTCGATCTTGCGCACGGCGCGCGGCAGCCAGCGGGTGGGGAGGACCGGAGCCTGGAGTTCGCCGAAGACACTGTAGCGGCGGATGGTGCGGCCTTCCCATTCATAGGGCGCCTCGGCGAGCGTGCCGTCAAAATACGTTTTGCGCTCGGTGAAGGAGACGAGGCGGTTTTGTCGGAAGTCGCCGCCGAAATTGAAAACACCGCGACCGGTGGGCAATGGCAGGGAGTCGTTGGTCGCGCGCGCGGCGAGATCGAGGACGTGGTAGTCACCGAGCGTGACGAATTTTCCACGGTCGCCGCGGAAGACGAGGACCTCGTCGTAGAAGGCTTTGGGCGGAGCGACGACCTGAGTGTCGCGGAGGGGATTGTAGCGGCCGTCGTCCACGAGTTGCTGCCAGCGGATGCGATCCGTGCCGGCGAGGCCGCGGAACTTCGTGACGCTGTGGCCGTATTGGCCGTCGAGGGAGAGGCGCCAGTTGGCCGGGAGTTTAAGGATCGCGCCGAGGACCGCGGACGCGAATTCCACGCGGGATTCGCTGTAGTTCTCCCCGAGCTGCGGGGCGACCTCGTTGAGCGAGACGAGAATGTCGTGCTTGAAGGGATTAAACGGCGAAACGCCGGCCATGAAGAGGTCGGCGGGAAAAACATCGAGGCCGCGGTGGGCGACGGTGCGGGCGTAGGTGAGATCGAAGCCGAGCTCGAGGTTAGGGAAGGCGTCGTAGGTGACCGAGCCGAAGTAGGCCTCGCGGCGCTGCTCGCGGCCGTAGGGGAAGCCGACGCTGTTGTTCGAGACGGAGAGGTCGCCGGGCGGATCGAAGAGCGCGAGGTTGCGCACGCCCTGGCGACCGTTGAACGCGGCGAGGCCGCCGGAGCCATCGGCGCCGGGGGCGACCGAGGTGAAGGCGGGAGTGCCGGGGCCGAAGAGCGGTTGGATATCGAGACTGCGGATCGTAGGCGTGGTCCGAAACACGGAGCTCCACGGCTGGAGGCCCGTGAGCGGGTGGCGGGATTGGAAGCGGAGCTCGGACTCCGTGGGCGGAGTGGTGGAGGTCGTGCTGGCGTTGAGCCGCACGCGGAGGGAGCCGCCGAGGAGGCTTTCGGCGTGGAGGAGCGAGAGGGTGGATTGAGGCGCGTCGAAGGAGCGGAGCGCGTTCGTGTAGGTGGCGGTGAGCTCGGTGGCGTTGGCATCCACGCCGGGGCGGAGGACGATGTTGATCACGCCGCCGACGGGGTTGCCGGTGTAGAGCGACGAGGCGGAGGCGGGGAGAACTTCGATTTGCTGGACCAAGCTGAGCGGGATGAAGTTCACGTCGGGCGGGCGGGAGCCTTCGCCGCCGGAGAGCAGGACCTCGGGGAGGCGGCGGCCGTTGACGAGGACGACGGTCTCGTCGGTGGTGTAGCCGCGGAGGGAGAGATTGGTGGAGCCAGTCTTGAAAAGGTCGGCGGTGGCATCCTGCTCGGCGGAGCGGGCGGCGGAGTTGGCGTCGAGGAGTTCGCGTTGGAGAAACTCGTTGAGACTGACGACGCCGCTGCGGGAAATCTGGTCGCGGTCGTAGATCGTAAAGTTGATCGCGTCGTTCTGCGTGCGGACGAGGTCGAGATTTCCGGTGGCTTCGCGCGGGGGCGTGTGGAGTTCGTCGCGATCGGAGAAGCGGGCGCGGTCGATGCGCGTCTCGACGACGTAGGGGGCAAGGCGCGACGGATCGCCGGTGAACTGGATGGTGCGCGCCGGGAGGGTCACGGTCTTGGCGGCGTCGATGCGGGCGCGGCCAAACTCGAGGGAGTCATAGCCTTCGCCGGCGGCGACGACTTCGTAGACGCCGGGTGGCACCGCGGTGAACGCGAACTCGCCGCGTGCATCGGTGGTTTCACTCAGGCGGACGCGAGGGAGCGTGACCCGCACGCCGGTGGCGGGCGTGCCATCGCCGTTGAGGAGGCGACCGCGGAGTGCGCCAGTGGGGCGGGCGGCGGGTGTGATGACCCATTTGCCGGCGCCATTGCGTTGGGCGGCGAAGCCGGTGCCCTGCAGAAGCAGTTGGATCGCGGCCTCGGGCTCGTGGCGCCCGGTGACGGCCGTGGACGTGGCTCTGCGCAGATCGGCGAAGGAAAAGAGGACCTCGGTCTTCGACTGTTTCGAGAACGCGAGGAGGGCGGTGTCGGCCGGTTGCGCGGGGAGTTTGAACTCCACCGATTCGGCGCGGGACGCCAGCGGAAGCGAGCAGAGGAACAGCCCGAGCAGGGCGAACCACGATGGGAGGCGAAGAGACACGAAAGGGAAAAGGAGGAGGAAGGTTGCGACGCGGCGTCGCAACCCACGAGGAGGAGATCAGGGCTCGGTGCGAAGCTTGACGGACACCGACCCGGCGGCGTCGCGCGTCCAGCGGATGCCGAGGGGAGCTTCGAGGCCGGCGAGGAAGCCGTCGAAGTCGTCGAGGCTGTAGCGGCCGCCGACGAGTTTCGCCGCCGCGGCGTCGGAGACGTTGACGCCGCGTCCGTGATAACGGGCGAAGCGGGCAAGGGCGGTGCGGAGCGACTGACCGTCGAAGACGGCCATACCCTGGCGCCACGCGAGGGCGTCTTCGAGATTGGCCGAGGAGAGTTTGCGGCGGAGCGTGCCCTTGGAGGTAGCCGAGAGGACATCACCGGCGGTGAGAGCGAAAACGTCGTTGGACGTCGCCGGACGCACCTGCACGGAGCCCTCGACCACGCTCACCGTGAGATCGGTGGGCGTCTCGGTGTGGACATCGAAGGTGGTGCCCGTGACGCGGACGGCGCCGGCGGGGGTCTCGACGATGAAGGGACGAGAGGGATCCTTGCTCACTTGGAAGTAAGCCTGGCCCTCGGCGAGGCGCACGCGGCGTTCGGAGCGACCGATCTCAGCTTGGAGCGAAGTGCGGGCATCGAGTTCGACGCGGGTGCCATCGGAGAGGACCAGCGATTGGCGCTGTCCGGTGGAGGTGGCGGCACGCTCAATGGCATCACCGGAGGGCGCGCCCGAGTAGAGGACCACGGCCACAACGGCTGCGGCCGCGAGGGAGCCGGCGCCGGCGAGCCAACCCAACGACCAGCGGCGGGCGGGCTTGGCCGCGCGGTCCGGCAGTTGCACGGCGCCGGAGGAAACGAGTTCCGGGAGAACTTGTTCGAGGTCGGCGGAGAACTGGCAGTAGTCCGAGAGGAGGGCGCGGTGGCTCGGCGAAGCGGCGAGCCACGCATCGAGCGCGGTGCGGTCGGCGGCATCGAGGGTGCCGCCTTCGAGGCGGGCGGCCCAGAGCGAGGCTTGCTCCTCGGCGGCGGAATCGGAACGGGAAATGGGTTTCATGAGCGGGCCTCCTGCGCGAGAGTGTTGTCGTGGGCAGAAGCAGAAGCGGGAGTGTGGCCGGTGGTTTCGGACGGGAGTGCGGCGCGGAGGAGACGGAGCGCGCGGGCGTGTTGTTTTTCGACGGTGCTGATGGCGATGCCGAGGCGATCGGCGATTTCGCGGTGGGAGAGGAGTTCGACTTTGCGGAGGAGGAGGACGGCGCGGCAGCCCTCGGGGAGCTCGGCGATGGCCTGTTCGAGGAGGGCGAGCTCTTGGCGGGCCATGACCTGCTGCGGAATCGTCGGCGAGGCGGCGGCAGTGGTCTCGTGAGCCGGATCGGCCGAGCCGGCGGTGCCTTCGGGCGAAATGCTGCGGCGCTTCAGGCGGTTGATGGCGAGCCGGCGGGCCGTGACGTAGAGGAGGGCCTCGGGCTTGTCGGCGGTCTGGTTTTCGACGGACGGGTAGACGCGGAGGTAGGCGTCGTGGGCGACGTCCTGGGCCTCGGTGGTATTGCCCAGTAGGCGGGCGAGATAGCGCCGCAGCGGGGAAATCGTGGCGCGGTAGAGCGACGAAAAGTCCTTGGCTGCCGGGGCCGGAGCGTCCGCCGGAGCGGTGGAGCGCGGCGTGGCGCCGGGCGCGCTGGAGCCGGGCGA
The DNA here is from genome assembly GCA_947453695.1 of Opitutia bacterium. Taxonomy (GTDB): domain Bacteria; phylum Verrucomicrobiota; class Verrucomicrobiia; order Opitutales; family Opitutaceae; genus GAS368. The sequence continues at coordinate 4,274 of CANGHW010000025.1, read as the reverse complement.
AGCTGAAGGCTCGTCAGGCATCGCGCGGGAGGGCCGGGACGAGGAAAACTCGGCCGGGCCGGGCGGTGAGTCCGGGGCGAACCGAGGGAGAGGAAGTGTGGTGGAAGATTTCACGCCTACCCCGTGCGACAAAGGAGGCCGCCGAACCCGCCATCGGCTCGTGAAGATTTATTTGGGCGGCAGTCGGGGTCACGGGCAAGGGGCGGAGGAGGGCGTTAGCAGCGGATGGTCTTGCGCTTGGGGGCGATCGGGGCGCCACGGCGGCACTTGAGGATGTAAGGTTCGGCGTCGGGGATCTTACAGGCGGTGTCACCCAGGTCGGCCTCTACCTTGCCGATGCGGCGGGCGCTGGCGATGGCGTGGTCGCCGAGCGGGCCGACATAGGTGCCGGCGGCGATCACGAAAGCGTTCATCGCGAGGCGCACATCGTCGGGCGAGGCGGCGAGTTTCTTCGCGACGCGGTCGAGGAGGGCGGCAAATTTTTTGATCGGCAGGTCGGTGTCGGGGACAATCGTGGCCAGGGCGGCGAGGGTGCGCCACCCGGAGATGGCGACGGCCTCGGACTGGGCATCGATCCATTTGGAGGCGAGGGCGAAGGCGTCGGGGTGCTCGGAGGCAGCACACGGGACGATGGTGCCCGAAATCATGGTCCAGTTGGCGGTTTCAGCCCAAGTTTGAAGCTGTGCGGCTGTAAGCTGGCGGCCGTCCACGAGCATGCCGGCGAGGTATTGGGCATCGCCGTTGCCCGTGGCGTAGAGCTGGAGCGCGAGGGCTTGGTCGCCCTTGAGTTTCTTCTGGAGGACTTTGAGGTCGGCGATCTTGACGCCGAAGAACGGCTCTTTGGCGCCGTGTTTGACCCAAATTTTCTTGGTGGACTCGCTGCCCTTGGCGGCGAGGGCGGACATTACTTGGGCTAGGTTCATGGTGATTAGGGGAAAACCGAGGAATCCGAGGCTTCGGGAGAGTAGGGGAGAGACGTGGGGGAGGGCAATTACGCTTCCGTCGGGTGCGCGAAGGACGCTGGGGAGAGTGAGAAAGGGGTGAGGAAGAAGCGAACCCACGTGCTTGGACGTCGGGATGCTGCTGGCGACTTCCGGAACGACGCTCCCCGGTTCCGAGACGACGCTCCCGACTTCCGAGACACCGCTCCCCGCTTCCGAGACGATGCTCCGAACTTCCGAGACAACGCTCCCCACTTCCGAGACGACGCTCCCAAGTTCCGAGAGGATGCTCCCCACTTCCGAGACACCGCTCCCGGTTTCCGAGACAGTGCTCCCCACGTCCGAGCGGTGGCTGGCCGAACCCGGGAAGGGGACCCATAACCGTAAAGTGGGCGGTGGCGGTGTTAGGGTGCTTGCCCTAGGAGGTTTTCGCGGTCGGGAGCCGGTGTCGGTCGCTTTTGATTGCGCGCAACCGGGGATTGGCACTGTTTCGCACGCTCCAATGAGCCACGATACTTTTGATTCCGTCGAAGATGCCATTGCGGCGATTGCCGCGGGACAACTCGTGATTGTCGCTGACGATGCGGATCGAGAAAATGAGGGGGACCTCATTATGGCTGCGTCCAAGGTCACGCCGGAGGCCGTCAATATGATGATCCGGTTCGGTAGCGGGATCGTGTGTGTGCCCATGTTGGGCGGTGCACTGGACCGGCTGGGACTGGGACCGATGGTGGCGCGCAACCGGGAAGTGCAGCGGACCGATTTCGCCGTGAGCGTGGATGCGAGCAGCGGCATTTCGACCGGCGTGAGCGCCTATGATCGCTCCGTGACCATCAAGATTCTCGCCGATCCGGAGGCCCAGGCCGAGCAATTGGTGCAACCGGGCCACGTGTTCCCGCTGCGTGCCAAGCCCGGCGGGGTGTTGGAACGGGCAGGGCATACGGAGGCCGCGGTGGATTTGGCGCTGCTTGCGGGACAGACTCCGGCGGGCATCCTGTGCGAACTGGTGAATGACGACGGCACGATGCAACGTCTGCCCCAGCTGTTCGAGTTCAGTCGACGATTTGGACTCAAGATCATCACGGTCGAGCAACTGATCGCCTACCGGCTGCGCCGTGAAACGCTGATCCAGAAAATCGGCGAGCAGGAGCTGGTGACTGACTATGGGGCTTTTCGGGCGCATGTGTTCCAGAGCCGGATCGACAAGCGCATGCACCTCGCGCTGACCCTCGGGGATTTTGCGGCACCGAAGCCGGTGCTTGTGCGGGTGCAGTCGGCCAATCCCCTGACTGATGTGTTTCGCGCCCGGAGCGCGGGCGAGATGGGTGGAGTGATGGACGCCTGCCTGCGGGCCATCGCGGCGGAAGGCACCGGGGCCGTGCTCTACATGGAGCCCACGAATCGCGAGATGACTCTGCTGAAGGGGGCAACGGCGGCGAAGCCGGATGCCGCACCCGCGGGGGGCATGGATCTGCGTGACTACGGAATCGGCGCACAGATTCTCCGCATCCTCGGATTGACCAAGGTCCGCCTCCTTACGCAGCACCCGCGGAAGATCGTCGGCCTGGAAGGTTACGGAGTGGAAGTGGTCGAGCAGGTGGAGATTGCCCGGTTGGACGCCCGCTAACGGCGGGTGCCCCGCGGTGTTTGATCGCCGTGGAGGCAAGGGCCTCGTGCGCTCGGGGCCATCCCGCGGCGCGACGGAGTCTGAGCAGTCGAGACCCATTGCGCGGGGGGGCATCCTTCCCGAGGCGGTTGCGGCAGCGCCGACCTGGACCGGCGTGGCCACGGCTGATTTCCCGGTCTGTCCGATCGGGCGGTGGTTAACCTTGGCCTCTTGCCGCTCAACCTGTCTTCTTGCGGACGTCAGGGTAGCGAGGGCGTCGTGACCTCGCCCACTTTGATCATCTAACCCCCTTTTCTCCCTCTCGCTGCGAATTGTGATGAAACCGTTTCTCCTCCTGATCTGCCTTCTCAGCTCGGTTGCAGCAGTCCGAGGCGCCGAGCCCGTGCGCCCGCGCGTGATCGTGTCGACCGATATTGGTGGGACCGACTTCGACGACTTCCAGTCGTTGGTGCACCTGCTCGTCTACTCCGATGCCATCGACCTCGAAGGCATGATCGCATCCCCATGGGGCACCGCCCGCGACCGCAAGCGCCACCTCCTCGATCTCGTCGATCTCTACGCGCGCGACTATCCGAATCTCCGCACATACTCGCCGCGCTACCCGACGCCGGAGCACCTGCGCAGCATCAGCAAACAAGGCGGACTCGACTCCGCGGACCTGCGCGGCTTTGGCGCCCGCACGGAGGGCTCCGATTGGATTATCTCCTGTGCGAAACGGGCCGACGACCGGCCCCTGTGGGTGCTGGTGTGGGGCGGCATCGATGACCTCGCGCAGGCGGTGCACGACGACCCGTCGATCAAGGCGAAGCTCCGGGTCTATTTTATCGGTGGCCCCAACAAGAAGTGGTCCACCACGGCCTACGACTACCTCGCCCGGGACCATCGCGACCTCTGGATCATCGAGGCCAACTCGACCTACCGCGGCTGGTTCACGGGCGGCGACCAAGCGGGCGAGCTCAACAACGCCGCCTTTGTTTCCGCGCACGTGAAGGGTCGCGGTGCGCTTGGTGACTACTTCGTGACGATCGCGCCGAAGATCAAGATGGGCGACACGCCGTCGCTGGCCTACGCGATGGGGGCGAACCCCGAGGATCCGACGAAGGATTCGTGGGGCGGTCACTTTGTCCGCGCGTGGGATCGTCCGCGCCGCACTTTTGAACGCGCGCCCGCAGCGAGCGACCAGGTCGAAATCTACTCGATCGTAGACGTGGTTTATCGCCCGAGCGGCGCGGCCCCGGCGGGCGCGAAGGCTACGCTCGTGGTTGAGAAGCAGGAGTTCACTGGCTTTCAGGCCAGTGACGGGGCGTGGCATTTTCTGTTTAGCCCCAAGGACGCGCGCACCTTCAACTACCAAATCACCAGCAATCACCCGGGACTCGATGGACAGACCGGGGCATTTACCGCGGTCCTGCCCGATCCGGCGCGGGCAAAGACCCCGTCGCCAAACTTTCCCCATTGGTGGACGGACGACCCCGATCCGCGTTGGCGGGAAGGTAACGAGCAGGGCGCGAAAACGGTGAGCCGCTGGCGCGCCGAGTTTCTCCGCGATTTCGCCGACCGCATGCTTCGCTGCAAACTACCCCGCTCTTGAACACCCGCCTTTTCCTGCTCTTCTTTGCGGTCGTCACCCTGACGTTTGCCGCCGAACAGCCCCGCGTCTTCGTGCTCACGGATATCGAGAACGAGCCGGACGACGCGATGTCGCT
>CANGHW010000024.1 GCA_947453695.1 Opitutia bacterium | reverse complement strand
CGCCGGTGTCGCGGTTCCAATCGATCTTTGAACCCTGGCTGCGGAAGAAGGTGACGAGCTTATCGAGGTCGGTGATGTCGGGGACGTTCTTCAGCGTGACGGGCTCGTCGGTGAGCAGCGTGGCGCAGAAGATGGGCAGCACGGAGTTCTTGTTGCCGGAGGGCGTGATGACGCCGCTGAGGGGCTTGCCGCCGTTGACGATGAGATCGGCCACTGTGCGAGGGAGTTGAAAGGTGAAGGTTGAAAGTTGAAAGCCCGGGCCACCAAAGGGCGGAAATGAAAAAGGCGTCCGCGGGGGCGGACGCCTTTGAGATGCGCGTGGGGGCGCGGGTCGGGCAAGATTTAACGCGAGAACTTACTCAGATCGCGCCGCCGCCCTGCTGGCCTTCGGGACGAGGTCCGCCGCGATCACCGCGGTCGCCGCCTTCGCCGCGGAAACGGCCGCGTCCGCCACGACGACGACGGCGTCCGCCGCCATCGCCGTATTGGCCGTCGCCGCGGTGTTCACCGCGGTTCTCGCCGCCGTGGGAGTGAGAGTGGCCGCCTTCGCCGCCGCCCTGCTGCTGGCCGTCGCGGGGGCCGCGACCGTCGCCACGGAAACCGCCGCGACCACGGCCGCCACGACCACGACGGTGACCGCCGGATTCGCCACGATCACCGCCCTCGCGGGCGCGATCGCCGTCGCCGGCACTTGTGGAAGGGGTGGGCGTTTCGGCGGATTTCTTGCCGCCGAAGAGGCCTTTCAGCCAGCCGAAGAAGCCACCTGATTTCTTTTCCGGGGTGGGAGCCTCGGAGCGTTCGGAGCGCTCACCACGGCCGGAGCCGGACTGGGAGCGGTCCTGATAGGGTTGGTTGGTGCGAGGCTCGAACTTGCGGTCCTGCGGGCGGGGCTCGCGGGGTTCGAACTTGCGGGGCTCACGGGCTTCGCGCGGCTCGCGTTGATCACGAGTTTCGCCCGGCTTGGCGGCTCCGTCTTCGCGACGATGACGCTCGGTGCGGAACGTCGCGCGATCGTCACGGCGCGCGGGTTGGGCGTCGGCCGGGGCGTTGGCGGAAGGAGCTTCCCAACTGACTGCGGGACGCTTGGCTTCCTGCGGGGGCAGGATGTTCAGCTCGGCCTTCGCGGCTGGTTCGGCCGGCGCGCGGGGCGCGGGCGAAGCGGGGGCGTTGAAAGGAAACAACTCGCCGGCAGGTGCGGGAGCTGCGGCCGGAGCGGGCGCCGGAGTAGGAGCGGGTGTGCTGACAGCAACCGGAGCGGGCGCAGCGACAGGACTGGGCGCGGGGGCGGCCTGCGGGGCAGGCTCGTTGACGACAGGCGAAGCCACGGAGGTTTCGCCGGTGAACGGGTTCACGTATTCGCTCTTCGGGGTAATGACCTCGAGGGCGGTGGGCTTGTAGCCGCTCGGAGCGGAGGCGGGGGCGGCGTTGACGGTGGCGCGTTTGCCACGCGCGAGGCCGGAGCCTCGGGTGGAGCCGAACGTGCCGAACGGCTGGGTCGCGGGAGCGGCGGGAGCGGCAGTGCTCGCCGCGGGAGCGGGAGCAGGGGCCGGAGCCGGCGTGCCGGACGGATCTGTTTCTGACATGTGCTGTGGTTTTTCGCTGAGGCGCTCAACCCGCGTGGGCGGGGAGGCGTTGGTTTTGTTGGGCACGCAACGGAGCGCGGGAAACGCGCTCGACGGCGTGCGGGAAGGATGGAGGGTCGCCGGGGGCGCCTCCCGGAGCAACAGCAAATTCCCGAGCCGGAATGGGGTAAAGTCGGGTGATGCCGCAGTGAAACCGAGGGCGCTGACGGGAGATCGTTACGGTGAAGCGGGATGACGCGGGGCTTGCCAGCGCACGGGGCGGTTTCCAGCGTCGGCGCCATGGATAAACTCGAAGAAATTTTCCGGATGCAGGACGCGTTGAATCAACGGATCGGCGTAAGCCTCCCGCCCCCCACGGACGAGGAAAAGGCCAAGTGGATCCTGAACTACACGCGTGCCATGCAGCAGGAAACGGCCGAGTTGATCGATAGCGTGCCGTGGAAGTGGTGGGCGAAATACCAGAAATTTGATGAGCAAAACGCGAAGGTCGAAGTCGTGGACTTGTTTCACTTCCTCGTGTCGCTGGCGCAAACGCTCGGGATGACGGCCGACGATGTCTATCAGGCCTACCTCAAGAAGAATGCCGTAAACCACCAGCGGCAGGACAGTGGCTACGTGAAGAAAGACGAGGCAGACTCCAAGCACATCTGATCCCGAGTGCCTGGGGCACTTTTTCTGACGGAGTGCAACGACCAGCCGGCGGCTGGTTCGCAGGCGGAGAAAGTTTAGCGCGTCACCACAAACGCCGCCGTCACATCCACGGCGGTCTCACCTTCCTCGATCACGCGGGCGCGGAGCTTGAGCTTCGCCTTACCGTAGCGGTCGAGGGCATCCTTAAATTCGGCGATAGCGGCTTGCGCGGGACGTTCGCAGATTGCGCGCAAGTCACCGATCACGGGCTTGCGGTAGGCGGCGCGGCTTTCCTTCACGACGATGCGCCACTCGGTTTTGTCGGCGCCTTTCTCATTTTTCATCAACTCCCACACGACGCCGTAGCCGGCGAGGGTAGCGAGGGAAACGAGGCTGCCGCCGAAGGCCGTGTTGAGCGAATTTTTGTTCTGCTCTTTCGGGGCGGTGAGGGTCAAAGCACGATCGTCGCTGACTTCCACGCCGACGCCCATCGCCTTGGCGAGGGGGATCATTTCGTGGAGGAAAAGCTCCAATGCGGGGACCTTGACCGATTTCATTCGTGGGAGACCGTGGAGAGTTTTTATCGACGCGTCAAAGCCTCAACCGAAGGACTTTTTGGGCGAAAACCGCCCCAGCCATTTGACGTTCGCGGGGGCTGGCCCTCATTCGCCGGCCATGATCTCTCCCGGAAAAAAGCTCAAAACCAACTTCAAGCTGAAGGTCGTGCAGGACGGCGCCCAGAAAGAGGTGACGTTTTCCGAACTCCTTACCCGCCGCTCAATTGTGTCGGTCTACATGAAGAATAACACGGGGAGCTGCGACAAGCAGAACGACAGTCTGGCCGCCCATGCCGGCGAGCTGACCAAGGCTGGTTTCAACCTCGTGGCGATCAGCCGCGACACGTGCGGTTCGCATCTGAAATACGCGACCAAGAAAAAAATATCCTACACGCTTGCGAGCGATCCGGACGATTTGTTCGCCAAAGCCGCGGACTCCGTGGTGGAGAAATCGATGTATGGTAAGACCTACTTTGGTCCGGCCCGCGCGGCCTTCATCTTGGATAAAGACGGGACCGTCCTCGCCGTCGCGGAGAAGGTCGATACCGCCGACCACGCGGCGCAGATCAGGGCTATGATCGCGGGGCTGAAATAGTGGGGAGACTGTAAAGTCGTCCGGAATCGGGACCGCGGAGGCCGTGGTTGGCGGCAAATCAGGAACTGACCTTGCCGAGTGGGAGCGGGTTCGCACGCTGACTTAATGGCCCGCCGCCCCAGCCTCCGCAGGACTTTAAGTGTGTTGGCGGGGACCTGCGCAGTGGTGACGCTGGCGTGGACATTCTGGATGAAAACGGCCGCGCCGATCCAACTGATCGAAGGCGATACGCCACGCGCACCGCGCCACACCGCTTCGGAGAGCACCATCGCCTTCGAGTCGATTGGATATATAGTTCAGGTCGAACCGCCCGAGCGCGAAGTCGCGGACAATGCGCTATTCGCCTGGGTTAATCCGGCTGAAGCGCATGCGCTCAATACTGCGCTGCCGGCACCGAGTGCGCGGGTTAGCTATGTTCGCACCAACAAAGCGCTGATTGAGGGCAAACGCTCGCCGTTCTGGCGCAAGCCGGGCGAGGGGCGCGTTTCGCTGCCGTTGCCTGAGGGCGGCGCGCTCGTGGTGGTCATCGAGGCGAGTGAGATGATCGGGGCCGGTCGGTTTACGAGTGTCGGCCGGATTGAGGGCCAGCCCGGGAGTCGGGCGCTCTTCGCGGTTAGCGCGGGATTTCTGCATGCGGAGGTGCTGGATTCGAGCGGGGTGACCCACGTCATTCGGGTCGCGAATCGCGATGTGTCACAGTTCTACATGGTCGATCCCGCGCGGGTGCCACCGTGCGGGGGAGAGAAGAAAAAGTATATCGACGGCGACGTGATTGCGGCCGCCGCAGCGAGACGCGTCCGGATGGCGGGGGGAAGAAACGATTCCACTGACTCGTCGACCGGATCTGAGAATGCGGTTCCGCTGGCGGCGGCAGACAATCCCCAGCGGGCCGAGGCCCACGTGATGATGGTGGTGACGCCGGCGGTGCTGGCGACGCTGAGTGGAGCCGAGCGAAGTGCCGCGCTACAAAGTGCGTTCGACCTGGCGGTGGTGCGGGTAAACGCGGACCTCGCGGCCAGTTTGGTGACCGCGCGGGTGCGGCTCGTGAAGGTCGTTGAGACCACTTACGACGAGACGATTAGCTCGGGTAGTCGCGTCCAGGATGAGGCGCTCACTGCGCTGCAGCGGACGACGGATGGCAAAATGGACGAGATCCATGCGCTGCGTGACGCGAGTGGTGCCGACTTTGTCTGCCTCGTGCTGAACCGGGCGGATTTTGCCAGTAGTGGCCTGGCGTTTGTGCTCGATACGCCCGGTGACCCCACGAACGCGCTCTTCGCATTTTCGGTGGTGCAGTATGCGAGCGTCGCTGGCACGAGTGTCGTCTCCCATGAGTTCGGACATACGTTTGGCTGTGCGCACGATCGCGAAAATGCCCTGAGTCCGGGGGCGTATCCCTACAGCTACGGCTACCGTTTCACGGGGGCGGACGGTCGGCTCTATCGCGACATCATGGCCTACCCGCCGGGCACGCAGCTTCCGTTTTTCTCGAATCCAGCGGTCGTGGCTGCCGCGCCCGCCAATGTCCCAATCGGGATCGATGCCGGGCGCGCCGGGGAATCGGATGCCGCGCGCACCATTGAGCAAGCAGCGCTCGAAGTGGCGAATTACCGCCTGCAGACCCTCGCGCCACCCGCCGCCGGCACGCTGATCAATATCGCAACACGGGCCAGTGTGGGCCCAGGGGAACGAGCCGCCATCGCGGGCTTTACGGTGGCAGGCTCGCAGCCGAAGACGATGTTGCTGCGCGCGGTCGGACCGACGCTCGGGACGTTGGGCGTGAGCGATTTCCTCGCTGCGCCCAACCTGCAACTCTACTCGGGGGCGACGCGGCTGGGAGAAAGCTTGGGGTGGGCCTCCGCCGGCCCGGCCACCGCGGCCGCGCTGGCCGCGGCGGCGACGCAGGCGGGTGCGTTCGCCTTGATGCCCGGTAGTGCCGATGCCGCGTTGCTCGTGACCCTCGCGCCCGGAGCCTACACGGCCGTAGTGAGCAGCGGAAATGCAACCGGTGCCGTCCTCGTCGAGGCTTACGAAACAGCGTCGACGGGTGCGCGCATTGTGAACCTATCCACGCGGGCCTTTGCCGACCGCGACGGCCATCCACTCATTGCCGGTTTCGTCGTGCGGGGCGCACTTGGCTCGACAAAACGCATGCTGATACGTGCGCTCGGCCCGACACTCGCCCGCGGGCCGTTTAACGTGCCGAACGCGATGGATGATCCCCTGCTCGAAGTGCGCAACGCCGCCGGTGCGCTCGTGCTACGCAGCGACGACTGGAGCGCCGGGGCCGAGGGAGGTGCCAGTCCCGGCAACGACTTCACGCCACTCGTGCGATACTACAACGAACAGCAAATCGCACGCACCGGCTTCGCGCCGGCGAACCGACGTGAACCCTGCCTCCTCGCAGACCTGCCGCCGGGCAACTACACGGTCGTGGTCCAGCCTTTTGAGTTGTTGCCCGACGAGCCCGCATTGCCGGGTATCGTGCTGGTCGAGGTCTTCGAAATCGCACCGTGACCCGCGGGTGAATTGCAGATACATGTTGAATCAAATTTCTCCATGACCTCTTTGCTGCGCCTCTGGGTTGGATTGCTCGTCACATGTGCTGCTCTCGCGGCGGGCGAACCTCGCCGGCCCAATATCCTGGTGATCCTCGCCGACGATCTCGGTTTTTCCGACCTCGGGTGTTACGGCGGAGAGATTGCAACGCCCAACCTCGACGCCCTAGCGCAGGGCGGACTGCGTTTCACGCGGGCGTATAGCACGGCCCGCTGCTGGCCCTCGCGTGCGGCGGTGATGACCGGTTATTACGCACAACAAGTGCGCCGTGATACGGTGCCCGGAGTCCGCAGTGGCGGTGCCGGCGTGCGGCCGGCGTGGGCGCCGCTGATGACGGAGTTTTTGCGCGCGGCCGGTTACCGCAACTATCACGCGGGCAAGTGGCACATCGACGGGCGCCCCCTCGGCAACGCGTTTGACCACAGTTTCGAGATCGGCACCGGGCAGAACAATTTCTTCAAGGCGCCCGGCAACACCGACGACGGTGTGCCCAACGTGCAGACCGACGACTACTACGTGACGGTCGCGACGGCGGACCACGCGATCAAGTATCTGCGCGAACACGCCCAGTCGTTCAGCGCGCAGCCGTTTTTTCAGTATCTTTGTTTCACCGCGCCACATTTTCCGCTCCATGCACCCGAAGCGGACATCGCGCGCTACCGGGCGACGTATAAGGCCGGCTGGAACGCCATCGCCGCCGCACGTCATGCGCGGCTGACGAAGCTTGGGATCGTTTCGCATGCCTTGCCGGCGATGGAGCGCGACGTCGGGCCGCCCTATGCATTTCTCGAAGACGTCGCGAAGCTCGGGCCCGACGAGGTCAATCGGCCGATCCCGTGGGACGAACTCACCGGCGGGCAGCAGGAATTCCAGGCGGCAAAGATGGCGATTCATGCCGCGATGGTCGACTGTATGGATCGCGAGATCGGCCGGGTGGTCGCCCAGCTGAAGGAAATGGGAGCTTACGAGAACACGCTGATCCTTTTCGCTTCGGATAACGGAGCCAGCGCGGAGATGATGGTGCGCGGCGACGGGCATGATCCGACGGCGGTGCTCGGTTCAGCGAAGACGTTTCTCTGCATTGGCCCGGGCTGGTCGAGCGCGGCGAATACGCCGTTCCGACGCCACAAAACCTGGGTGCACGAGGGTGGCATAGCGACCCCGCTCATCGCCCACTGGCCAGCGGGCATCACGGCGCGCGGTGAGCTGCGCCGCGATCCAGTCCACTTGATCGATGTGTTGCCGACCGTGATCGAACTCACCGGCGCAAAAAAAACGACGGAGGCGAAGGGCCTACCAGTGCCGCCGTTGCCCGGTCGCAGCCTCGTGTCCGGGTTTAAGCGCGACGGCGCGATCCAGCGCGACTACCTCTGGTGGCTGCACGAGGAGAATCGGGCGATCAGCGCGGGCAACTGGAAGCTCGTCGCTCTGGCGAAAGGCGAGTGGGAACTCTACGACCTCGCCCGCGATCGCGGTGAGTCGAACAACCTCGCCGAAAAGTATCCCGAGAAAGTGCAGGAGCTCGACGCGCTGTGGAACGAGCATTTCGAGGAGACGAAACGCTGGACGCTGCTCGATCCGGTGCGCGAGCCGGCGGGCGCCAAAAAGGGCAAGAAGAAGGCCGAGTGATTTGCGGGGCAGACTGCGACCTACTCAGCCGGGCGCGCAGCGAGAGATCTACCGCGGTCGCGCGGTAGGGTGCACAACGGGGGCTCGGACGAGCGCGGGCTCATGGCACTTCGTAGACTTCGGCGAGGCTGACTCCGCTGCGGCCGGACGAATCGGCGATCTGCACGCTGTAGGCGCCGGGATCGAGAGCGATGAGCACGGCGGCATCCTTGCTGCCTTCGGGCAAGGCGAACGCACCGACGGTTGCGGAGGCGCTACGGAGATCCGCGACGAGCGCGCCGTCATTCCAGTTGTCGTTGGTGAGGACGAGGCGATTGGCAGAGTCGTAGATCTTGAGAACCGGATCGGGCAGGGTGCCAGCGACTCCAAAGGCGGCCAGGCCTGGACCAATCCCGCGTATGACGAAAGTTTTGGCGCGGATGCCCTGCACGACGAAGCCGGCGAAATGGGCATCGCCGTCGGCGCCGGTCAGCGCCCGGCTGGAGATATTGATGAGACGTGCGCCCAAGGTGATGCGGTAGGCGAGCACCATGGTGTCGGTCGTCTGGGCGGCGCGGAAGGAACTGCCGTCCATGAACCCGTCGGTCGTGGAGAAATCATTGTCGTTACCAACGAAGAGAAAAAAATCGTCGGGCGCGGAGGGATCGAGTGCGGGCGCGAGGGCGAGGCTTTCCCATTTGTCGGAAAGCGTATTGGCGTTGTCGGCGGAGCTGTTGTTGAGCCCAAATTTTACGAGCTGGGAGGAATCGTTGAGGTCGATCAGAACGGCCGAGGTGGCAGGGGTGACCGCGGTGGCGAGCACGCCGTTGGGGGCGACCGGCGTCGTGGCCGAGTCGAAAGCAGTGCCCGCGAGGTTGGTCGCGGCGGTGACGTCGTAGACGACGATTGCACGATAGAGAGAGGCGGTGGTGCTGGCGCCGCGGCCATTCCCATCGCGTGCGAGGACGAGGAATTGCCGGCTGTTGAGCACGACGAGGTCGCCGACGGAGGCGACTTGGGTCAGGCCGCCTTGAGTGTAGAGCGGCAGGGGGAGAATCCATTCGCCCTTGAGGGTCGGAGTAGTCTGAGACGTAAGGTCGTAGGCGAGCAGGCGGGTGTAGCGACGGAGTGTGCTGCCACCGGCGCCGCCGTCCTGCCGTGTGGCGGATTGCATGAGGACATAGAGTGTGCGGCCATCTGGCGAGGCAGTCAGGCCCTCGAACCCCTGATTGTTTTCCCGACCGGTGCTGGGTTCGCTGGGAGAAGGGGCGGGCTGGCCGGCCGCGGCATTGTCGGAGGAGAACGAATCACGGTTGTTGCGTTTGGGGATGAAGGCTTCCGGGGGGCGGATCGCACCCAGCAGCGTGCCGGTGGCTGAGAATCGATAGACGTAGGGTCCATATTCATCGCTGATGAAAAAGGTGCCGTCCGGCAGCAGGACGAGGCCTTCGGCGTCGATTGAGATGCGACCGTTGGAGGCTTGCGGGAGGTTGAACGCGAAGCCGGCGCGGCTGCCGCCGGTGGAGTTGGCGACGGGGTCGAGCGAGGTTAGCAGCGTGCCGGTCGATTCGGTGAGGCGAGTCGTGTCCTCAAGCGTGAACGCGAGTTGCGATTGAGTCGTGGCCCCATTGGGGGCAGGCGCAAACGAGAGCGAGAGACGGTGGGTGCGCGGCGCATAGTTGGTGGCGGCACCGCTGCGCGTGATACCCCGATCGGGCTGGGAGTAAATCGTGCCGGTGTAGGAGCCATCGGCGTTGCGCCGCCAGGAGCGAGGATCGAGGGCGAGGCCGGAGAGGGAGCCGAACGTTTCGCCGAACTTGTCGCGCTGTGCGGCTGGGATGCGACCGACGCCGACGAGGCCTTTGTTGGTTAGCGTGGCGCCAGCGAGGGTGACGGTCTGGGCAGCAAGGGGGAGCCCTAGAATCCATGCGGCAGCGATGCAGACGAACGTGGTGAGACGACGAAGGCGGCGGGGCATGGATGGGTTATCGCGGAGAGTCTGAACCGGGTCGAATTCAATTCCGGCGGGTGATTTTACGATTGCCTGAGTTCCTTCCCGCCGAGAAGCATCCCTTGCGATGTCAATCGACCGGGCCCAACGCCAGCGGCGGGAGATCAAATATTTGATCCGTGAGGAGGAAGCGTTGGCCGTCCGCAGTTACCTAAGCAGTTATCTGGAGCCGGATGAATTTGCCGCCGGAAAACCGGACAATTCCTATTCGGTGCACTCGCTCTATCTGGATTCGAACCGGCTCGCCACCTACCACGCGGCCACGAACGGCGAGCGCAACCGGTTCAAGCTGCGCATTCGCTATTACGACGACAGCCCGTGGTCGCCGGTGTTTTTCGAGATCAAACGCCGGATCAATGAAGGCGTGGTGAAGCAGCGTGCGCGGGTGCAGCGGGATGCGGTGCATTCGTTACTGTCGGGCGAGAGCCCGACGCCGGCGCATTTGTTCAAATGGAACGAGCGGCACTGGGCGGACCTGTTGGAGTTTTGGCAATTGGTGGAGAGACTGCAGGCGGCTCCGCGGGCGCATAATTTTTACCTGCGGGAGGCCTATGTGAATGCGGAGGCTTCGGTGCGGGTGACGATGGATAGAAATATTCAGATTTGCCCGGAATTCGGAGGAGAACTTGGCACTGCAATCGACGAGGGGGTCGAGGTGTTTGGTAGCGTGGTCGTGTTGGAACTGAAGTTTACAGACCGCATGCCGACGTGGCTGATTGAAATGGTGCGCGGGTTTGAGCTGAAGAGCTCCGGCGCGGCCAAATACGTGCAGGGCGTGGCGTTGCTCGGGGAGCAGCGAGTGGCCCGGCGGCGCGTCGGTTTCGAGTGGGGCAATGCGGTCACCTCGACTGCCACCAGTGCCCCGTGGCTCGACGCCTCCGCTGCGGTGCGCGATGCTCTCGGACCTAATCGTCAATGAATGCCCTACTCCAAGGCGACCACGCCGCCGCCCCCACTAGTTTCCAGTCGTTGATCGTCGCTCTGACGCTGGCGTATCTCTTCGGTCAGATGATGGCGTGGGTCTACGTCTACACCCACTCGGGAGTTTCCTATTCGCGGTCGTTTGTGGTGTCGCTCATCGTGCTGCCGGTGCTCGTCTCGCTCGTGCTGATTGTGATGTCGAACAACCTGATAACGGCGTTCGGGCTGATTGCGGTGTTTGCGGTGGTGCGGTTTCGCAACGTCCTGCGCGACACGCTCGATACCTGTTATGTGCTCGCGGTGATTATTTTGGGGACGGCGTGCGGCACGCAGAAATTTTCCTCGGCCATTGTGGGGGCGATTGCGGTCGCCGGACTCTTCGTGTTTCTCTGGATGACGGCGTCGGGCACGCGCCATCGTTTCGACTTGATCCTGAATTTGCGGTGGACGCGGCCAGCTTCGGAGCTCTCGGCGGTGGGGCAATTGTTGAACCGCCACAGCTTGCGCGTGCATGTGGCCAACCAGCATTTCGGCAAGGGCGCGGAGGCCGCGAATCTTTCCTACCGCGTGTTGCTGCGTGATCCGTCGCGGGCGGCCGAGCTGCTAAGTGAACTGGCCGAGCTACCAGGCGTCGACCGCGTGTCGAGCGTGCAGGCGGCGGACGAATCGGAGATCTAATCCATGGACAATCGCATTCTTCCGCCGATCCCCACGCCGCCGGCCCAGCGCTGGCGCGAAGTGCGGTTGCTCTATCTGCCGCGGGCGATGTTTGTCGCGGGCATTGTGCTGGTCGCGTGGATGTGGACGGATTCGGTCGCGCCGGCGACGATGGTCGCCGAAGCGGAAGTCGCGGCGGCGGAGTTGCGGGCGACGCAGGCTGGCGTCGTCGCCAGTCTGAAGGTCGGCCTCCATCAGTCCGTGAAGAGCGGTGAAGTGGTCGGACACTTGGCCGGAGCCAATCCTCGTTTGCTGGAGGCTACTCTGTCCGTCATCCGGGCCGAGGTCGGTATGCTGTCAGCCACCATGCAAGGGGCGACGGATCGCCAGCGCGTGGCTTTGGAATTTGAGCGCATGCAACTCGACTGGATGGGTCATCGTGTCGACCGCGCGGCTCTCCTTGGTCGCCTGCAGCAGATCGAGGCGGACTTGGTGCGGGCTGAGCCACTGCGCCAGGGCGGGATGATTTCCGAGGAAAACTATACGCAATTGAAGATCTCGCGGGACAGCCTCGCGGCGCAGCTGGTGGAAAAGGACAAGTTGATCGCGCGACTTGAGCCAGTGCTGCGCCAGCTCAACGCCAGTGACCCGCAGGCGGCCGGTCTGTCGGCTGATTCTGCGTTAGCGGCCGCGATCAAGGTTCAGGAATCCAAGTTGCACCTAGCCGAGGAGCAGCTTTCGCCGGTGCCGATTATCTCGCCTATCGACGGGGTAGTGACCGCCGTGGTGCGCCGCCCTGGTGAGACGGTGATGGCCGGCGACACCGTGTTAAAGGTGACAGCGACGGCGCCCGCGCGCTTGACGGGCTACCTGCGCCAGCCACTGCCGTTTGAGCCAAAGACGGGCATGGTGGCGGAGATTCGCACGCGCAGTTTACCGCCCAAGGTGTTCGCCACGACGGTTACGCAAGTCGGCGTATCGTTGGAGCCGGTTTCGCCGACCGTGCTGGCGGCGATGCACCTCCCGGCGACGCCTACTCCTGAAACGGCGGTGAAGGTGGAGCTAGCGCTGCCGAGTGGTTTGGTGCTGCGACCCGGCGAGCATGTCGATGTCGTGGTGCGCTAAAGGGGCGGGATGAACGTAGTAGCCGATCAAATGTGGTGGCGCTCAAACAATCCACTGCCCGTCAGGGCACCTCGTAGATCTCAAGTAGGATTACGCCGCTAGCGCCGGCTTTACCGGCGATCTGGGCCGTGTAGGCGCCTTCGGGAAGCGTGAGAAGGAGCACGGCATCGCGGCTGGTGCTGGTGAGGCCGAAGGCTCCGACGGCGCTGGTGGCAGTGGCGATCTCTGCCACGGTGGCGGTAGCGGCCGCGCCGGTGCGAGTGCCCCAGTCGTCATTGGTTGCGACTTGGGTCGCCCCGTTGAAGAGAGTGAGCACCGGATCGGCCAGAGCGCCGTTGACGCCGAATGCCGTCAATGTCGGCCCGATGGCGCGGACGAGGAGGCGTTTCGGGCCGGGGCCGCGCACGACGACGCCACCGATCAAAAGCTCGTCGCCGGAGCGGACGAGGCCGCGGGTGGAGAGGTTGAGGGTGCGGCCTACGCCTGCGTCGATTTCATAGAGTTCGGCTAGCCCGACACCGGTGCCGGTGTTGGCGCTAGCGACCTGCAAGGTGAACTGGCCGGCTGGCAGACGGGCGAGGAGGGCGGCATCTTTGCTGCCCTTGGCAAAGGGGAAGGCTCCCACTTGTTTCGTGAGGTCTGCGATATCGTCGGCATCGGGACCACTCTCCCACGCGGTGTTGCGGGCGAGTTCGCGACCATTGGAGTCGAGAATGGTCAGCACGGGTTGGGCGAGCGCACCGGGAACGCCGAAGGCGGTGAGGGCCGGCCCGACCGCGCGGGCCAGATACTGTTTCCCTGCCGTGTCATTTACGACCACGCCCGTGATGAGCAGGTTCTCGCCGGTTCCAATGAATCCGCGGCTGGAAAGATTCGCGAGGCGGGGACGGGGCGTGAGGGTCGACGAACGGGCGCCGCCGATGGCGGAGCTCCAGCCGCTCGCCGGTGCCACGGCAGTGGAAGTGTTGGCGCGATAGCTGCGAGCCTGGACGTTTGACGTATCCGATACCGTGACGGGACTCGTCGACAGACGGGTGCCGAGCGAAGGGCTTCCACCAAAAGTGCGTGGATCGGTGCCGTCGGTCGTATAGGCGAGCTGGGTGCCGGCCGCGGGTGTGATCGTGAGGGTGCCGCCCGCGGCAACAACCGTCGGCGCGGCGACAAATTGGGTGTCGATCCACGCGACCCGGCGCGCGAGCCACGATTTCAGGTTATCGATCTCTCCCTGCCAGCCGTTGCCGAAGCGCGGTGCGCTGTCAGGCCAGCGGAGGGCGTCACGTGCGGCGGCCGCAGAGCCGATTTGGGAGCCGAGAGAGTCGACGAGGGCGTTGAGGCTGGAGACGGAGAGCTCGGTGCGGCGGAGCGATTGCCATCGGTCGATCCACGCTTGGACAAATTCCGGGTCCTGCGCGAAAGCGCCCCACCACCCGTAGGCCCAGAGATCCGTGGCACCGTCCGGTCCGCTCCAGCGGGTGGGATCTTGGGCGCGCACGTCGCCTCCGCCCATCGAGCGATCAAAGTCCCACGTCGGGCCGGCGGCGAGGCGACCCTCGCGATCCTTGGTCATGTAGGCGCTGCGGGCCAGACCATCGACGTTCATCGCAAGAACATTGAGGATATGGTGGTCCACCCATGACGGGCGATCGATGAGATCGAGGTGTGTGCGGTTGGACCAGCGGTTGGCGAAGTTGGCGAAGATCGCGTCGTCAAAACTCTGGAGGTAGTTCTTGATGTAGTCGCGCTGTTCGGGGACGAGGTCGGCCAATTTCGGTTGAGCGACGGTGAGGGCGAAGGGTAGCCCGGGGAAGCCGCGTTTGAGCTGAAAGCTATATTCGTCGGGGTCAGGCAGATCGAGTTTGAGGAGATAGCCGCCAGTAATTTTCTTTGTGCCGAGGTCGTTGGCGTCGAGGGTGGCGAGGTTGATGCGCTTGTCATCGATGCGCAACGAATCCGTGAGCACGTAGATCCCCGCGTAGTCGTTGTAGTCGAGGTCGCCGCCGTCGGCGTTGAAGAATACTTCGACGAACTGGGTGCGTGGCGCCCAGCGGCCGAGACGGTTGCTGAGCGCGTAGATGAATGCGTTGTAGATCGCGGTGCGGTCGTATTTCCATGGGCCGATGAGGGTCCAGTTGTCGAAGGCCGGAAGACCGTAGAGTGCGACCGGGTTGTCGTGGCCCAGCGTATCGTTGAATTTCAGGCTGTAGCTTTTCTTGGGGAAATCGGCCGACGAGGCGCCACGGACACTGCTGGAGCCAGACGTTAGGCTGGTCGGGGCCGTAGTGAGGGTGGTGTTGCCACTGGCGGGCTTGGGCCAGGCGTAAATCCACGAAGAATGGTCGATACCATCCTTCACCAGCGGGCCGGAGCCGTGGGTATCGACCACCAGCACGGGAAGTTGGCTCGTGAAGGTGTCGAGGCGGGTCGTGCCGGTATTGGCGAGGCGAACGTAGTGGGCGGTCGAGGAGTAGCCGTAGGCGATATTATCGGCGGCAAAAACCGTGGCTCGAATAATAGACGAAGCCGAAACGGTGAGCGGTCCCGAGTAGAGGGGGGACGTCGGGCCAGGCTCGGCGGCGGCGGCCGCGCCTGGCGCGGTAATGGTGTAACGAATCTGCTGGCCGGCGGCTGCGCCTGTGAGTGTCACGGTAATCGAGCCCGTGAAGGGACCGGAGGCTCGGGAAAAAGTGACTCGCTCTTGGAGGAGCAAGGTGGACGAGCCGCCGTTGGGCGCACCGGGAGTGGGCACGCGAAAAAATCCACGAATCGCGGTTTCGCCCGCCGCCGTCGGCTGGGTGATGCCGTAGGAGACATTTTCAAACTGAGGCGGGTAACTCGGCGCAAACTCCGTGGCAACCGTGACGCCATCCGGTTTTACGAGCGCCAGATAATCGCCGCTCTGGTTGAGCACGAAATTGGTATGCAGCGGTTTGGTGGGGTCGCGTCGATCTTCGTTGGATGCACGCACGACGAGATATCCGCCGGCGGGCATCGTGACGGCGGGAAACTGCCACTTCTTCTTATTCGATGCGTCGTCGGTGAGATACCAGCCGTTGAGATTGGCGGCGGTGCTCGCCGGGTTGTGCAACTCGATCCAGTCGGAGAACTTTCCATCACTGTCGGCTAGGATCTTGGAATTGGCGGCCAGAAATTCCGTGATGACGGGGTCGGCAAACAGGGACGCCGGGGCGCCGCAGCAGAACAGGGCTAGCGCAAGACAGCTTGCGGCCCGCTGGACTCGGGTGGGGTAGCGCATGATGCAGACAGAGCAGAGCAGCGAATGATCCGCCGTGCAATGCCGGGTTCGAGGCCGGCTTGAGGCTTGCCTCACGAACAGTGAAACGCACTCTGCGGCGCGTGGGTATGCGGCCGATATCGTGCGGTTGGCGGATTTGGCTGGTCGCAGTGGCGGCCTGCCTTTTACCGCTTGGTGCGCAGACCAGTTCACCCTTTGTGAGCGGAGTCTGGTGCGGCAACGTTACCCCCACGAGCGCAACCGTGACGGTGCGCCTCAATGCGGCGGGGCTGCGGGTCCGACTCGTCGTGGGCACGAATGACCGCCTATCTCCGGCGGTGTTCTCCCCCGCGATTACTACGACAGCGGCGGCGGGCAACGTGGTCACGCTCGATATCGAGGGACTCCAGCCGGCGACCGACTACGATTATGGGATCGAAGTGGCGGGAGTCGTGCGGACCGAGTCGGTCGCGCGGGGCAAGTTTCGCACGTTCCCGCAAGGTGCCTCGTCGTTCCGCCTCGCGTTTGCGTCGTGCGGTGATTTCCGCGATGCGGATCAGCGGGCTTACGACGCGATCCTGGCGGAACAACCGCAGTTACTGATCCACATGGGAGATCTGCACTATAGTGACACGAGCAGCACGGTCGCAGAGGACTATCGGCGCAACTATGATGGTGTGCTTAGTCATCCCAAGCAGGGTGCGCTCTACCGCGGTGTGGCACTGGCCTACATGTGGGACGATCATGACTTTGCCGGCGACAACAGCAACGGCGCAGCGCCGGGTGTCGCGGCGGCACGCACGATCTATCGCGAGTATGTGCCCCATTATCCGATCAATGTGAGCGGAGGCACCGTGGCCCAGTCATTCACGGTTGGCCGCGTGCGGGTGATCATGACCGACCTGCGCAGCGCCTCCGTGGCTGCAACCGTAGCCGAGTCAGCGACGAAGAGCCGCCTCGGGGCGGCGCAGAAGGCGTGGTTTAAACAGGAGGTGATTGCAGCACGTGATGCGGGTTTTCCGCTGATCCTGTGGGTCAGCACGGCGCCCTGGATCGGCACGGCACAACTCGGTGATGACTCCTGGGCAGGATACGCGACTGAGCGCACGGAACTGGCCAACTTCTTCCGTGATAATCGCGTGAAGAATCTCGTGGTGCTATCGGGTGATATGCACGCACTCGCCTATGACGATGGATCCAATTCTGACTATGCGGTGGGTGGCGGCGCGCCGTTGGTGGTGCTGCATGCCGCGCCCTTGACGCGTCCGCCCGAAGCCAAAGGTGGCCCTTACTCGGCTGGCCCCATTCTGGGGACGGCGCAATATGGCTTGTTTGAGGTCACCGACACCGGTGGTCCGACGATGCAGTGTCGCTACGTCGGTAAGCGCGTGGGCGAGGGGGCCAAGTTGGTGTTTCAATTCACAGCCTCGGCGAATGGGATCGTGCCGACGGGTGTTTCCGGTCCGGTGGGTGGCACCGACAAAGCCTTTGTAAATGTTTCGACGCGCGGTCGGATCGCGAGCCCGGATGAGTCATTGATCGTCGGGTTTGTAATTGGTGGCACCAACTCGCGCACCGTGCTGGCGCGGGCGGTAGGGCCGAGCTTGCGAACGTTCGGCGTTACCGACGCTTTGCTGCGCCCGGTGCTCACCCTGTATCGCGGCGCCACGATTCTCGCGAGCAACGACGACTGGACCTCGGCCGATACCGTGCGACTCTCGTTGGCCTTCGAACGGGTGGGGGCGTTTGGGCTCAGCACGGCCGATTCGCCGGATGCCGCGTTGATCGCGACCTTGCCTCCGGGCGCCTATACCCTGCAGGCGAAGGGGCTCGGGGATGCGGTCGGCAGCGTGTTGGTTGAAGCTTACGAGGTCCCTTAAGGCCCGTCTGACGTTCGACACAATCTGGCACAAACTGCGTCGGTGAGTCGGTGCAGTTTGTCTCCCGAGTTTCACCGCGAGGCTGATCCGCCTAGGGAAACAACCCATTTACGATTTGGCGTGGTGCGTGCGATGATAGGGGCACCATGGACTTTGCCAAACTCACCCAAATGTCGCGCCAGGCGATGACTGACGCGCAGAACCTCGCGCGCCGCCTCAATCACACCGAGGTCGACACGTGGCACTTGCTCTCCGCGCTGGTCGCGCAGGAGAACGGGGTGGTGCCCGGACTGTTGGAGAAACTGTCGATCACACCCAGCGCCGTGCTCCTCGCTGTGGAGCGCGAGTTGGAACGTATCCCAAAGGTCACTGGCAGCGTCGACACCTCGAAGATCTATGTGACCCAGGCGGTGAATGAGGTGCTTACTCGTGGTGAAGAAGAGACGAAGTCGCTCAACGATGATTTTGTCTCCGTCGAGCACTTGCTACTCGGCTTGCTCGATGTCGCGAAGCCGGACGGTTTGAAAAGGCTCTTCAAGAGCTTCGGACTCGACCGAGCCAAGGTCTTGAAGGTGCTCAAGGAAGTGCGCGGCTCGCAACGCGTGACGACCGACAACCCGGAGGCGACCTATGCCGCACTGGAGAAATACGGCTTCGACCTGGTAGCGCAGGCGCGGAAAGGAAAAATGGATCCGGTGATCGGTCGCGATGATGAGATTCGCCGAACTATACGCATTTTGTCGCGGAAGACAAAAAACAATCCGGTGCTGATCGGCGAACCTGGCGTCGGTAAGACGGCGATTGTCGAAGGTCTCGCGCAGCGAATCCTGCGCGGAGATGTGCCCGAGGGACTGAAGGATAAAACGATTTTCTCCCTCGATATGGGCGCGCTCGTTGCGGGTGCGAAGTATCGCGGTGAGTTTGAGGAGCGCCTCAAAGCCGTGCTGGCCGAGGTCAAGGCGAGCGAAGGACGAATCATCTTATTCATCGATGAACTCCATGTGATCGTGGGCGCCGGCAAAACCGAGGGCGCCATGGACGCGGGGAATTTGCTCAAGCCCATGCTCGCTCGCGGCGAGTTGCACTGCATCGGCGCGACCACGCTCGATGAGTATCGGAAGCACATCGAGAAGGATGCGGCGCTAGAGCGACGCTTTCAACCCGTCGTAGTGGACCAGCCGAGTGTCGAAGATGCCCTGTCGATTTTGCGCGGTATCAAGGAGCGCTTCGAACTGCATCATGGCGTGCATATTCAGGACAACGCGCTGGTGAGCGCCGTCACGCTATCGAGCCGCTACATCACGGACCGTTTCTTGCCCGACAAGGCTATTGATCTCATGGATGAAGCCTGTGCGATGATTCGCACGGAGATGGATTCGATGCCGCAGGAGCTTGATGAGCTTACGCGGAAGGTGCTGCGGCTCGAAATCGAGGAAACTGCGCTAGCGAAGGAGAAAGACGAAGCGAGTGCACGTCGACTGGGGTCGCTGCGCAAGGAGTTGGCTGAGGCCCGCGAGAAGTCGAAGGGTATTAAACTCCATTGGGAGAAAGAAAAGGCGGCGGTGGAAAAGACCCGCAAACTGCGCGAGACGATCGACGCGGCGCGCTTGGAAATGGAAAAAGCTGAGCGGGCCTACGATCTCAACAAGGTCGCGGAACTCCGCCATGGCAAGATACCGCAGATGGAGGAGGAGTTGAAGAACCTGGAGAAGGCAGGCCGTGCTACGACCACGCTTTTCAAGGAGGAGGTCTCCGAGGAGGAGATTGCGGAGATCGTTTCCAAATGGAGCGGCGTGCCTGTCACCCGTCTCGTCGAAGGCGAGAAGGACAAACTACTCCGGCTCGAAGATGTGCTGCACCAACGGGTGGTCGGTCAGCACGAAGCGGTGACTCTGGTCACAGAGGCGATTTTGCGCGCACGCAGCGGGATCAAAGATCCACGGCGTCCGGTGGGCAGCTTTTTGTTCCTCGGGCCAACCGGCGTCGGCAAGACCGAGCTGGCGAAGACGCTGGCCGAGACGCTCTTCGACACTGAGGCCGCAATGGTGCGCATCGACATGTCGGAATACATGGAGAAGCACAGCGTCGCACGGTTGATCGGCGCTCCTCCGGGTTACGTTGGCTACGATGAAGGCGGGCAGCTCACGGAAGCCGTGCGGCGGAAGCCGTATGCGGTGATCCTCTTCGATGAGATCGAGAAGGCGCATCCGGATGTGTTTAACGTATTGCTGCAGGTGCTCGACGACGGGCGCATCACAGATGCGCAGGGGCGCACGGTAGATTTCAAGAACACGATCATCATCATGACCTCGAATCTCGGCTCGCGCTTTCTGCTCGAGGGTGTGACGGGCGATACGATTCCCGAGAGCGTGCGCGAAAGCGTGATGATGGAGCTGCGCAAAGCGTTTCGGCCGGAGTTTCTCAACCGCATCGACGAAACGATTCTCTTCAAGCCACTCACATTGGAAGAAATCACGACGATCGTGGACTTGCTGCTGGCTGATTTAAATAAGCGCCTCGTGGACCGCCGCGTGACAGTGGTGCTCGACAAAAAGGCGAAAGAATGGGCGGCGGAAAAGGGCTACGATCCCGTCTTCGGTGCGCGCCCGCTCAAGCGTTTCCTGCAGCGCAATATTGAGACGAAACTAGCGCGTGCGCTGATCGGTGGCCAGATCGCCGAAGGAAGTGAAGTGAAATTCACAGTTAAAGACGAAGAGCTCGCGATGAAGTAAGTAGGCGCGTCGCGTCCCGATCAACGTCGTCGGCCGATGGGCCCGAGGTGGGTATGGCCGAATCCCTCGGGCAGCTTGAGGCCGTAGCCCATGGCGCGGTCAAAGCCGATGTGTGCACACCAGATAATTCCTCCGGCGATGGAGACGCCTTGCCCCAGCAGCAAGCCGAGGCCCAGCAGTCCCAACGCAAGCGTGTAAGTGTGGGCGAGATTGTAGGCGATCGCGCCTACCCGCGGACCGGCGAGGTAGCCTAGCATGGAAATGTCGGGGACCAGGAAGAGGGCGGCAAACCAACCCCACGAATAGGGGTGAAGTCCGCGGCCGTAAAGCACCAGGGCCGCTCCGAGTGCGACCGCCCCTTCCGTCCGCAGCCAGATTGTCGCAGCATTCTTCATGGACCGACGCGGTGGGATTTTTGTGCTTTGCGCAAGCGTGCGCTTGTCCGATGGTCGGCGCGATGTCCGCTGCACCCATCCGCTATTTTGACCGCGCCACGCGTTCCGTGAAGACGGAGCAAGTCTACGGAGAAGGGTGGTTGCGCTTTGGGTATGAGAATCCGGCCGGCCGGCTCTTCGTCTGGCTCGCCGCCCGACGGGCATTCTTCTCCCGCTGGTATGGGTGGCGCATGAGCATGGGGGCACTCAATGATTCCGAGATGAGGGTCTTTCAGTTGTTGCGCATGCTGCTAGGCGGCAGCGATAGCTCCCGCCTGGTCCTGCCTTTCATCACGAAATACAATCTGGATGTCGACGAGTTCGCCAAGTCGCCCTTCGACTACAAGACGTTCAACGAGTTCTTCTACCGGGCGTTGAAGCCGACGGCCCGGCCGATTGCGGAGGGAGCGCGGGTGGCTGTGTTTCCGGCCGACGGGCGGCACTTGGCCATGCAGAATGTCGACACTGCGGCCGGGTTTTACGTCAAGGGCTTCAAGTTCTCGCTGCTGGAGCTGCTGGGCGACGAGGTGCTGGCGAAGAAATTTGCCGGCGGCGCGATGCTGATCTCCCGGCTCTGCCCGGTGGACTATCATCGGTTTCACTTCCCGGTGGCCGGTGTGCCGAGTGACTCCCGCCTCATCAACGGCTGGCTCTACTCGGTGAGTCCGATCGCGCTGAGTCGCAATGTCCGCTACCTCGTGGAAAACAAGCGCGAGATCACGCTCGTCGAGTCGCCCGAGTTCGGCACGGTGGCGGTAATCGAGGTCGGGGCGACGAATGTCGGCACAATCCGACAGAGTTTCGTGCCCGGTCGAGCAGTGGCGAAGGGAGCTGAGAAGGGCATGTTTGCATTCGGTGGTTCGTGCGTGATTACGCTCTTCGAGCGAGGGCGAATCCGGTTCGATGAGGACCTGGTAAAAGTGAGCGGCGAGCATATGGAGCTTTACGCCAAGATGGGGGAACGACTGGGGGAAGAGCCATAAAGCGTCGGTGTTGTGAGCGGGTCTCCTCGCCGTTCGCGATTCGAAACCATTTATCCATCTGTATGTTCCTACGTTCATGTTTTCTGGTCTTGGTCGTTTGCATGGGCACGGTTCGTCTCGCGGCGGCTGACGCCGCGTTCGCCTTTGCAGAAGCGACGATTGATGAGCTGCAGGCGCGGATGGGTGCCGGGACTTTGACGGCGCGGGAACTAACCTCGGCCTACCTCGCGCGGATAGCGGCCTTCGACAAGGCGGGGCCAATGCTCAACTCCGTGATCGAGCTTAACCCGGATGCGCTCGCCATCGCTGATCGACTCGATGGGGAGCGAAAGGCCGGACGCGTGCGTGGCGTGCTGCACGGCATCCCGGTGCTCATCAAAGACAATCTCGCTACCATGGATAAGATGGAGACGACGGCGGGGTCGCTGGCATTGGTGGGCTCGAAACCCGTGCGCGATTCGCACGTGGTGATGCGGCTGCGCGAGGCCGGGGCGGTGATCTTGGGCAAAGCCAACATGAGCGAGTGGGCGTATTTTCGCGGCAACCGCGGGATCAGCGGTTGGAGTGCGCGCGGTGGCCAGACGCGAAACCCCTATGCCCTCGACCGCAACCCCTCGGGATCGAGCTCCGGCTCGGCCGCCGCGGTGTCGGCTAATTTGTGTGTGTTTGCGATCGGCACGGAGACCAACGGCTCGATCATGTCGCCGGCGTCGGCGTGCGGGATCGTGGGCGTAAAACCCACGGTGGGCCGCGTGAGCCGGTCGGGCATCATTCCCATTTCGGTCACGCAGGATACCGCCGGACCGATGACGCGCACGGTGCGCGATGCCGCGCTTGTGCTGGCGGCCATCTCTGGTCCTGACGAGCGCGATGAGGCCACGACGCACAGTCCGCTTGGGGCGGCGGTGGACTTGGCCGCGCCGTTTCGGCGTGATGCGCTGAAAGGTGCCCGGATCGGCGTGTTACGCGGGCCGTTTGGCTTTCATCCTCGTATGGAGGCGGTCTGTGATCGCGTGATCGCGGCGTTGCGTGAGGCCGGCGCGGAGGTGATCGATGCAGTGAAGGTGGCGACGCTCACGCGCTTTGGCGGCCCGGAGGGAGATCTGTTGTCCTATGAGTTCAAAGATGGCGTCAATGCCTACCTCGCTACGCTCGCGCCCGCGGCCCCGATCAAGACTTTGGCGGATGTGATCGCGTTCAATGAACTGAACAGCGCGCGCGAGCTGCGCTATTTCGGTCAGGAGGATTTGACGACCGCCCAAGCGCGTGGGCCACTTACCGACAAAGCGTATCTCGACGCGCGTGAGGCGCTGCTCCGGATGACGCGGGCGGAGGGCATCGATGCGACGATGGATGGAGAGAAACTCGATGCGCTGGTGATGCTCACCCGCGGGCCAGCGCATCTCACTGATCCGATCAATGGCGACGCCTCCAGCGGCGGCAGCGCGAGCCTGGCGGCCGTGGCGGGCTATCCGAGTGTGACAGTGCCGGCGACGCACGTCTTTGGCATGCCGGTGGGCCTATCCTTTGTCGGCCGAGCTTGGAGCGAGGCGAAGCTCCTCGCGCTGGCAGCGGATTTCGAAGCCAAAGTGCAGGCGAGGAGAGAGCCCAAGTTCTTGCCGACCATGGATGCGCGTTGAGCGTTCGGCGTAGTGTGCCCCCGGGTGCCGCTTGGACGGGCTCCGGCAGTCCCCATCTTAAATAGCGAACACTTGCGCGGGTGAACGGTGCCTCGCCTACAACGGCATAGCGCCGAGATTGAAGGCGCGGTCAGCAAACCATGCTGCGCCAAAGGCAGCGAGGAGAACGGAGATCACGGTGGAAGTGCGATTGGCGAGCTTGGTTTTTCGCAGCCATAGCACGAGCGGGAACATGACGCCGACGAAGGCGAGTTGGCCGAGCTCAACGCCGACGTTGAACGAGAGGAGGCAGCGCACGAGGCCGGTCGTGGGAAGATTCATTTCGCCGAGGACGTTGGCGAAGCCGAAGCCGTGGATCAGGCCGAAGAAGAACGTGAGCAGCCAGCGCTTCTCAGTCGGCGCGCCGCGGAGATTCTGCACGGCCACGTAAATGATAGTGGCCGCGATGCCGGTTTCGACGAGACGCACGGGCAAGCGCACGATATCGAGCGCGGCAAGGATCAGTGTGAGGCTGTGGGCGAGGGTGAAGGAGGTGATAATCTTGACGAGCTCGCGGAATCGACTCGCGAGGATCAGCGCGAGGAGAAAGCAAAGGTGATCGTAGCCGAGGAAGATGTGGGCGACGCCGAGACGGAAAAATTGCCAGAGGCGTTTCCATAGCGGCGGTTCGTAACCGGTAGCGTAGTCGTAGTCGGGCTCGAAGCGGGTAAAGGTGACCTCGTGCGAGGCGCCGCCGGAGATGAACGAGCCGAGCACCGTATGGCGCTCGCTAAGCGGGGCGTTGAAACGGAAGGCGAGGACGATGTTCTCCGGCGTATCGGCGATGGGGCGGACGAAATCGAAATGCACGAGACCATTGGCGGTGTGGTAGTCGGGCTCCGCGATCGCGTCGCCGGCGTCGGGTGGCCACACGTAGCCCGCAGGTGCGCCGAAATCTGCGGAGGTGTCGTCGAGTTCGACGCCGATGTGGCGGCGGAGGAAGGCCTCGATTTGCGGCAGGCCGCGCTTCAGTTCAGAGCGACTGGTGCGGCCGTCGTGATCGGTGTCCAGCGCGACGACCTTTTGCAGGGTGAAGAGGTCGTAGGTGAAGCGGAAGCGGACGTCGTGCTCGCCGATGGTGACGCGCGCGTAGCTCGTATCGGGATTGTGTGCGCGCGTGACGGCCGGGGTAAGGAGCAGGGCACCCCAGGCCAGGAGCGACAGGATGGTCGTTCGGACGTGGCTCAACGGGAGGCCGGTGCGTAAGTGATCCACATCGGCGAAGCCCAGACGAGTTCGCCGACAGTTTCGCCCGGGCCGGGAGATTGCTCGCCGCGCACGTAGTAGTAACTCGTTTTACCGGGCTTGGGGGACGGGTCGGTCCAGGTGAATTCGACTTCGGTCTTGTTGGGCTCACCGAGGACGAATTCGACGTCGTCTTTAACGAGGGTGACTTTCTTGAATGGAGCGGTGCCGATGAATTTGACGCGAACGGTGGGGGCTGTCGCGGAGGTGAATTCGTCACCCATCATGTAGGTGCGACCCCCGGTGGTGCTGGTGTATTCGGCGATGATGTTGTCGGTGGCGGCGTAGGTGTGGCGCTGGCGCATGGCCTTGAGCAGCGCGGCGCGCGAGTTGTCCTCGGCGAGGACGAGTGCGTAGCTGATGTGGGTGGAGCCGTGGTCGCTGCTTGATTGGAACGAGAAGCGGTGGCCCTTTTGCAGCGCGAGGTTGATGAAGCCGAGCGGTTCCCACCCGCCGATGGCGTCGCCGGCGCTCGGGCTGCGCGGGGCGCCGGGGCGTTCGTAGTTTTGGCGGGCACCTTGGTAGATCTCGACCATGGGCTCTACCTTGGGGTCCCAGTCACGCCAATCGGTGCCCATGTTGGTCGCCGAGGTGTGCGAGGCGCAGACGCCGTTAAATGCCTTGAGGTAGGCGTAGAGCATTTGCGTGTCGGGCGCAGGTGCGCTGACATTGCGGTCCGATTTCGGGAGGCGCGGGAGGGTGCGGACGCCGCGTTGTTCGAAGACGACGTTCCGGTGGCCTTCGGGGTAAGCGACGCTGCGTTCATAGGTGAACGGAGGCTCGAAAACGCCGGGGAGGCGGAAGGCGTCAGTGGTTTTTTGGGTGAGCCACCACGTGTATTCGCGGCCATTGCCGTTGTCGTGGTCACCGCAACCGAGCCAGTCCATGCCCGCGACGTCGATGGCGTAGCGCCACATATCCTCTAGCGGACCGTCGTTGCCGCCATCGCCGGAGATTTCCGTGTGGCGGTGAAACTCGCCACGGATGATACGGAGCTGCTGACCCTCATGGGCAAAGCGGTAGGAGCGAGCGGCGGCGATGTCGCGGCGTTCGGCCTCGGTGCGAGCGCTGGCTTTGACCGAAGCCGAAGGCGTAGCGCGGGCGGGTTTCAACGTGGCCGTGACTTTGGCTGCGGCGAATTCGAGGCGACTGAAAAAGATGTCGTTGTCGAAGGGATCGCGGTCGGAGTCGAGGGAGGCATTGCTGCCCGAGCGCGGGTTCTGCGTGTGCCGGCTTTGGCGGTGGTCGCTGGAGTGGGCGACGACGAGGCCGCCGGCGGGGTGGGGCGCGACGGCAGGGAGGTTGTAGAGCAGATTGTCCGAGTGCGGGAGGAGGATGGGTCCGACCCACTTCTGGCCATCGAAATACGTCGCATAGTTCATCCACACGGAGCCGAGCGGAGTGAAGAAATTGCCCTCGCGGGAGCGGGCGAGCAGCCAGATGCGGCCGTCGCGATCACAGGTAATGCGACCGAGATTGTTATAGGTGCCGGCGCCCTCGGCCTCGGCTTCTTCGCCGGCGGCGCGGACTACGGGTTCGGTCTCGGGCTGACGGACGGGCAGCGCGCGTGGTCCACGTCGCATCTTCGCGCCCGGAAGGCCTTGGGCGACGGCGGTCTCGGGCGCGAGCCACTGGCCGCGGTCGAGGATGCGCATACCGATCTGGCGGTCGCGGTAGAGACCGATGCCCTCGTCACGCACGAGGGCGCCCCAGTCTTTGCCCCACGTGGCGCCGCTTTGCTCCCAGCACACCCAGAGGCGACCGACGAGATCGTAGGTGATCGAGGGGCGGGCCTCGTATTGCGGCGTGGTGGCGACGGGCTGGGGGGCTGCGGGCTGGCCGGTGGGGCCGTATTCGCGAAGCCACACGTCGTAGTCGCCCTTGTCGTAGGTGTCCCAAGCGATGGCTACGCGTCCATCGGAGGCGGCGGCGATGGCGGGCGTCCAACTGGTGCCGGATTGGGTGGAAACGCGTTCGACCTCGGACCATCCGGTGACGGTTTGGCGACGCGAGAGGATGCGGAAAACGCCTTCGCGCGCGCCCTGCCAGGCTAGCCAGACGCGACCTTGCGAGTCGGTGGTGGCGACGGGATTGAGATCGGAGCCGACGTGATTGGAGAGGTTGACGGGAGCGGAGAGCGTGCCGGCCTTGAAGGAGCGCGCCCAGATTTCGAAATTCGCGGAGGCGGCGGGATTCTGCCAAGCGTTGTTCTCACTCCAGATAACCCACGCCGTGCCTTGGCCGTCGACGGCGAGTGCTACTTTATAGATGTCGCCCTTGCCGGTGGTGATGGCGATGGGTTCGCCGGGCTGGCCGTTTTTCACGGTGCGGAGGAAAATCTGATCTCCGCCGGGCGGCGTGGCGAGAAAGGCAAAGTCGGCGGGAGCCTTGGTCCAGGTGCGGGCGCGTTCGTCGCGGTCGAGGCCGGGGGTGAAGCTGACATGCGCAATGTAGGTGGTGCCGTCGGCGGCGACAGCCACCGCCGGAAAATCGTCGTCGGTGCGGTTCTTCGTGAGCGATTGCGTGGCGGCAGTGCGCTCGACGTCGACGGCGCCGTTGAGCTGCTCGACAACTTTGCCGTAGGGCAGATCGGCGAGTTTGAAGCTGAATTTCCCCTGCGCGGTGGTGACGCTGACGACCGAGTCTTCGGTGATATCGACGAGGCGGAGGACCACGCCATTGTCGGCGATTGGACCTTCGGTGGCGGCGGCTTTGCCCTTCTTTTTTCCACCGGCGGCTTTTTGTTTTTGTTTCTGGGCGTTGGAGCGGCGAACGGTGAGCGGGCGGGTATCAGCCTTCCATCCCGTGTTGCCCTCGATGGCATCGCTTTGTTGGAAGCGCCATCCGCTTATGAGGTCGACCCGGCCGGGGGAGACGGCGACGGAGCCATCCCACTTGGTGTTGCCCTGGTCAGTGAGGCCGAAACGGATGCGCACACCGACTTCGGCGGCGCGGGCGAGGTGAAGACTGCAGAGCAGGGCAAGACAGAGGAGAAACGACTTCATAAGGACAGGCGGTGGGGTAAACCGAGGGTGTGTTGGACGGCGGACGCTTGCTACTGCGAAATTTGCCGCCGCGGGACGCTTGTCGGCCTGATGCGGCGAGCGCGATTTCCCCGCTTGCGTGGAGTGCGCGAGCCTCGGCAAGCTCTGCCGTGATACTACTCGCGCCCGGGTGGTGGAATGGCAGACACGAAGGTCTTAGAAGCCTTTGCCGTAAGGTGTGCAGGTTCGAGTCCTGTCCCGGGCACCACTTAGACGCGGATGCGATTGGGCAGGCCCAAGCCGAGCGTCTCTTCCCAAAAGAAGCGGAAGGCGGGGATGCGGGCGCGCAATTCCGTCGCGTGATCGGCACGCAGGAGGAGGAATTGTATTTCCGATTCGGTGATGAGCGTGGCGCCGGAAGTGCAGAGAATGGGCGCACTGCGGGCAGGAATGGTCTCGGTGCGGGTATCGCGTTGGATGACGATGTCCTGGCCGAGCGGGAGAATCAGACTGAACGGGTCGCACAGGCTCTCGAGCGGGCGCGGCGCGTTGCCGGGTGGCAATTTTTCCAGTGTGACGAGCTTGGCGAGCTCGCGGATGACGGGTTGTTGGAGCGGGCGCAGGTAGGCTAGGGTCTGAAGTGGTTCGCGGTGCTGCCACAGTTTCTTGATCTGACTCTCGAGGCCCTGATGCGTGATGTAATCGCGGAAGGCGGTTTCGGCGATGGCGGTGACGTTAACGGGGCTGACGGCAACGACCGAGGCGTTGCGGGTGCCCTGGCCGCTGATGACGGACATTTCGCCGATAATTTCTCCGGCCTCCATTTGGGCGAGGACATGGCACTTGTCGCCGTCGTGATGGATAACCTGCGCATAGCCAGTGATGATGATGTAGACGCAGCCATCGGACTTGGCTCCCTCGCGAATGATGATATCGCCGGCGTTGTAAGTCAGCGAACGCTGATTCGACATCAGATGCGAAATCCACTCCGACGGGAGGCCCTTAAAGTAATCGAGGAGGAACTCGATCGTGTGGGTGAGATTGTAATCGGTCTCGCCGCGGAGGACGCAGAATCGTTTGCCGGAGGTGGCGGTGGTGAAGTGGGCCTGGAAGCGGTCCGAGAGCTTGTCGAGGTGGAGAAAGACCACGCGCTCGGCCGGGGAGAGCAGGGCATCGGCGGGATCGCCGTGAATTTGGCCTTCGCCGCCGTCGGCGATGAGGAGCTGGGTGGGCGTGCTATAGATATCGGCGACCTGCTGGTAGCGCTCCTGATTGATCACGCCGGTGAGCTGCATGCGCTTGAGATCGGCGAGTGATTGGGTGTCGCCGCTAAACACGATGGAGTAGGTGGTGCCGGAGTGGGTCACCTCAAAGCGTGCACCGATCGTGGGGATCGAGTGACTGGAGTAAAACGGAGTGATGCGGAGGCCAAAATAGTTGGTCTCTTTTCCGGGCACGAGTTCGTGAAGGGAAAAATACTCCTCCAAGCTCTCCTCTGAGCGGTCCAGCGTGAGGGCGAGTTTGCGCAGCATCATCCGATAGATGAGCGGAGTGGTCAGAACGTGGAGCCGGGTATTGTATTGGAGCAGCGAGATCAGGTTGCAGTGATCATCGTGGATGTGGCTCAGGAATAGACCGTGGATCTGGTTGCGCGCGATGCCGCGGGCGCGGAGGTGCGAGTTGAGGTAAGGGATCGCGTCGACGAGCAAGTAATTGCCGTTGTAACAAAGCGCGAGTCCAGAGGACGCCTGCAGGGCGCTAAAGCCGGTGGAGCCGCCAACGACCTCGATGCCGAGCTTGACCAAGGTTGTGGGAGTGAGGTCGGGGCTGACCGGGTAAGGTGGTGCTTGTTCGCGATCGAGTTGGAGATCGATCTCAAGCGACTCGCCGTCAACGGTGAGTTCGAAGACATTGGGGCGAAGGCGGCGGAGCGTGCCCCAGCCGAGGTCGACGGGGCCCTCGTCGAGGGAATGAATCGACAGCAGATCGTCGAGCGTGAGGGGGCGGCCGCCCTTGTCCTTGAGGTGAAACCAGCGCATCTCGCGGGCGAGACTGGTGGATTCGGATTCGGGCAAGCCCCACGCCTGCATTTGTTCGACGTCAGGCCCGAAGAGTGTGAGACCCAGTAATTCGCGGGCGGCGGAGACGCGGCGCGCGCTGCCCGCGAGGTTCAGCGGACGCAGTTCGCCCGGTTTACAGCCGATGAAGAGGTGATGGTAGAGCGGGAACTCGATCGCCACTTGAGATTCGCCGTGATTTACCGGGCGGTCTGGCAGAAGGAGGCAATCCGGGGAACGGAGTCCCTGTTGGAAGAGCACCTTGATGATCTCTGGCGGGCAGCCGGCCAACAGGGTATGTTCCCCTGCTTTCACATAGATACTGCCGGGGAAGATGCGCTTCAGTTCCATAGCGGACTTTGTGCGCGCCATTTACATGCGGCCAAGTCTGAAATCGCCGAGGCCACGGCTCGACGCTGGTCCGGGTCGAAATGCCGGCCGGCGCCAGGGGTGGTCCGAGGGCGCAAAGTTGCGGGAAAAAACTGCCGGCCCAGTAGAGCGGCCGGCAGTTCAACTGGCGGGGCTTAGTGCGATTGGGCCGGTGGTGAAACCGGATCTGCCTTCTGGGCCGGAGCGCTGGTGGTCGGGGCGGCTGGCGCCGGCTCATCGCGCGAGGCTTGCTTGAATTCCTTGATCGATTGGCCGAGGCCCTTGGCGAGGCCGGGGAGTTTCGCGCCGCCGAAGAGCAGCATGAAGATGGCAAAGATAATGACGAGTTCCGGGCCGCCAAGGCCGAGGACGCCAGCAAAGAAGGGAGAGAGTGCGTGCATGATAATGAAGTTGTTTTTGAACTTAGGCTGAGGTCCCGGCCAGAAAGGCGCGGGACGAAAAAATTAAGGCGAGAAACCACGGTCGCTTAGCGACCGGCGAGGTGGAGGAGCCGCGCATGGCGCGTATTCCTCCGGAGATGAATCTAGCCCGATGAACCGCGGCGCATCGGGAAGGTCGTCGCTCAGATCAAGAGCAGGACGGTGCCGACGAGCGTAGCCGTTCGGCGGTCAGTAACACGCGTAAAGCAACGCGGAGGGAAATGGGTGGCGGCGGCCCGAGCGACCGTGCGCGGAGTGGAGTAAGGCAGCTCGCAGCGGGGTAGCGTGGGCTTGGATTCATCATCCCAGTCTTCGAGTGCGCCGTTGCCCCCGGTGGTGACTGACAGGTCGGCGCTAGCGTCGACGAAGGATGAGCGCGCGTTGCCCTGCTCCTCGAAAGGCGAGCTGCTGCAGTTGCCACGGGTCGAAGAGGTCGACGCCGTCGCGAGTAACAGTAGGCCCAGCAGCGCGACGATGGAGGAGAGGAAACGCAAGCGAGGCAGGAAATGACGGTTGGCGGCGAGCGTCAAGGGGCGGCTCCCCGCTTGGAGCGCAGGTTAAATCTGGCAATACTAGGTCGTGACCGAAGGAGCGGCACGCAGGGTTGGGCCATCGACCCAGCGGGCGGGGATGGTCGTCGTGGAGGGCCACTCGGGGATACCGGGTTCGTTACGCTGGAGCTGGGCGATTAGAAGCTCCGCGCCGCGGGCGCCAAGTTGGCGGGGCTGGAGGTCGAGACCGGCGCAGGGGCGTGTCTTGGTCAAGATGTTGAGGGAGACGAAGCCGTGCGTCGCGGGAATCTCGGCGCCGCAGCTCTCCATCCAATCCATCGCCTCCGTGCGGTGGGCGAGGACGACGTCGGGTTTGTGTTTGCGGAACCACGCGCAGAACTCGGTCGAGGAAAATGAATCGACGATGAGCGGCGGCACGGGTTTTGCCACGGGATGGGTGTCTTGAAATGTGCGGAAGGCGGCGCCCCATCGATACTGCAGTCGCTCGTCCTGATGGCGCTGAAGGAGGAGGCCGGGGCGACGGTAGCCGAGTGCCGCGAGGCGTTGCAGAGCGGCGAGGAGCGAACGGTAGTGGTCGGAGCAGACGGAGTGCAGGGCGGGTCGCTCAATGATGTAGTCGGTATAGATACCCGCGTAGCGCGACCAATCGAGACCGGAGAGGTCGGGTTCCTCCCAGACCGGGAGCAAGAAAATGCCGTTGATGCCGCGCGATTGGAGGATCGAGTCGAGGCGCGAGACCGAGATTCCGGCCCGGCCGACGACGAATTTCTCGACCTTGAAGCCGAGCTCGGTGCCGCGCGTCTCGGCGCCGAGCACGAGTTCGCGGTGAAAGCGGGCGGCTGAGTCGGGACGGTCGGGTTCGGCGAAGTCGACGGCGGCGAGCACGCCACGGAAAGCTGTGCCGCGGGAGCGACGCAACTCCGACATCAGTGCTCCGGCGAGGGGATTGCGGCGATAGCCGGCCTCCTGCGCCGCTTTGGTCACGCGGGCGGCCGTGGCCGGATCGACACGCGGGGAGCCCCGAAGGGCGTCGGAGACAGTAGTGCGCGAGAGGCCAAGGGTTTTGGCGAGTGAGCGAAGAGTGGGAGCAGGCGCAGACATCGGGCGGACTGTCAGACTTTCGGCCGGTCGCTCCGCTTGGCAACCGATTTCATGCACGAGCACGTGTCATGCGGATGAGTCGCCCGGCACCGCGTTCCGGCCCACCTTTCGCCCACCCCTTTTACCCTGTTCCCCTTTATGAGAATTTTCGGCAGCCTACACCTCGTTGATTTGCTCGTCATCCTTTCCTACCTCGCGGCCGTGATCTACATCGGCAAACGGGCGGCGAAGGGCACGGGGAGCGAGGAAGGGTTCTTTCTCGCCGGGCGCTCGCTGGGGAAGCTCTACCAGTTTTTCCTAAATTTCGGCAACGCGACCGAGCCGCAGGGCGCGGTGAGCACGGCGAGCCTCGTGTTTCAGCGCGGTGTTACGGGTGTGTGGTTCTCGTTTCAGACGGTGTTCATGAACCCGTATTTTTGGTTCATGAACACGTGGTTTCGCCGCGTGCGACTCGTGACGGCGGCGGATTTGTTCGAAGACCGTTTCGGCAGCCGCGGACTCAGCCGGCTCTACGCGCTGTTCCAAGTGGTGGTGGCGTGTGTGTTTCTCGGCTTTGGCAACTATGTCGCCTACAAGATCGCCTCGTCGCTTGTGGTAAAACCCGAGATCGAGTGGACGGCGGCGGAGCGTTCGTCCGTCGAAGACTATCGCGAACTCAAGGTGTTGGAGAAACAGGTGACCGCGGGCACCCCGGCGCTGAATGAAGAGGCGAAGACGCGGCTCGCGACCTTGCGCGACCGTCAGGCGCGGGGCGAGTTGCACAGCTACATCACGCTGCTGCGGTCGCTGCCGTTCTATCTCGGATTCACCCTAGTGGTGGGCGCCTACATCGTGTTGGGCGGGATGGCGGCGGCGGCCGTGAACGAGGCGCTGCAGAGCGTGCTCATTATTGTGTTTTCGGTGCTGCTGATTCCGACGGGCCTCGCGGCGATCGGTGGGTGGAGCGAGATCGCGCACAAGGTGCCCGGGCAGATGCTTGATCTCTTCGCGGGGCCCGGCGGGTCGCCGATTTTCATCGGAGCCGTGCTTTTCATCAGCATCGTGCAGAACGGTGGTCTGAGCCACAATATGGGCATCGCCGGCTCGGCGAAAAACGAGTTTGCGGCGCGCATGGGCGTCACGGGCAACTACCTCAAACGCTTCATGATCATCCTGTGGGCGTTTGCCGGCCTGATCGCGATCGCGCTCTTCGGCGTGGGCGGTCTCGCCGACCCGGACATCGTCTGGGGCGCCATGTCCAACAAGCTGCTTGGCCCGGGCCTGATCGGCCTGATGCTCGCCGGCGTGCTAGCGGGCACGATGTCGACCCTGGCGGCCAAGGCGCTCGCGATCTCCTCCCTGTTTGTGCGCAACTTCTACCGCCACCTGCGCCCGGATGCGTCGCAAGAGCAGGCGGTCACGGCCGCGCGGTGGACGATCATCATCGTGCTGGCCCTCGGCGTGATCTCCGCGGAGCTCATGGGTGATGTGGAGTCGATCGTGAAGCTGGTGCTCACCGTCAATGTGCCCTTCGGCGCGGCGATTCTCACCTGCTTCTTCTGGCGCCGACTCACGGCGACAGCGGTGTGGTGGTCGGTGTCGCTCACCGTGATCGCGATCCTCACCATTCCGAATATTGCGGGCGATTTCTCGGCGGTGCGCCAGTCGCCGGCGCTGACGATTTCCTCGCCGAACGAAGCGGGAAAACCGGTGCCGGTGTATTGGAAACAACTCGTGCGCACGAACCCCGCGGATCCGGCCAGTGCGCTCGAAGGGAGGGGCCGTTTCAATTTCGAGTGTTGGACGCTAAACAAGCTCGGCCTCGATGTCGCCAAACTCGCGCCGCAGGGCCGGGAGGCCGCGACGTTCTATTTTGACGGACTGTTTCCGTTCTTGGTGCTGCTGATCGTAAGCTACGCGACGCGCCCGACCGACAAGGCGCGCGTCGATTTGTTTTACGGCAAGATGAAGACCCCGGTCGGCGACACGCCGGAGTTGGAGGAGGCGGCCATGGAGGAGACGCGCCGCAATCCGGCGCGCTTCGATCACACCAAGTTGTTCCCGCGCTCGTCGTGGGAGTTTTGCAAGTGGGACCGCGTCGATACGGTGGGTTTCCTCATTTGCTGCGCGGTGTCCGGTGCGATCATCGGGCTCTTCGTGCTCTTGCTGAAGTGGGCGGCGTGAGTGAAGCCGCGCGCCGTGGCGGGACACGCCGCGGTCGCCGTTTTCTCTAGCCGTCAGCGCCAGGCGGGCTTTGGCTGCTGCGTGGTCCTGTTACCTGTTCGAAACCTTCTCCTGTTGCTCCCCGTCACTCTCCG
Organism: Opitutia bacterium; assembly: GCA_947453695.1. Taxonomy (GTDB): domain Bacteria; phylum Verrucomicrobiota; class Verrucomicrobiia; order Opitutales; family Opitutaceae; genus GAS368. The sequence continues at coordinate 16,383 of CANGHW010000024.1, read as the reverse complement.
TATGAATCGTGCGACCCTGTTTCTGTCCTGTTTGCGCTCTGTCCGTGGTTTGGTGCTCGGAGGGGCTGCACTCGCGGGTGGGCTCGCGGTGCAGTTGGCGGCGCAGGACACCGCACCGAGTGGGCCGGTGGTGGAGCTGCCGAAATTCGTTGTGACGGACAATCGCGAGCTGCCGCCGGCCGAGGCGTGGCGTTATGGCGAAATTCAGGGATTCGAGATTCTTTCTAATGCGTCGGACAAGACGACCCAGCGGCTCATCCGTGATTTTGAGATGTTCAAGACCGCGTTGGGCTATGTCTGGCCGCTACCGAACCGCGGCAACGGGCCGGCGTCGCTGATCCTCTGCGGCCGGGGCAATAAGTTCGATGCCTTCAAACCGAAGGAGAAAGGTGGCTCGGACAAGGTGCTCGCGAGCCTCTTTCTGAAGAATAAGGACCAAACCGCGATCGTGATCGACCTGCAGTCGTCGTCACTGAACCTCTCCAACTTCGACACCACGGACGATGCCTCCACTGGCACCGACTCCACGCAGGTCTCGGTCGAGCACGACAAACAACTCTATCGCGAGTATGTCCGCTTCCTCCTGAGCAAGAGCGAGCCTCGGCTGCCGGCGTGGCTCGAGGAAGGCATGGCGCAGATCATCATGCGCATGAAGGTCGACAAGAAGGAGATCATCGTCGGCGAACTGGAGGATCCCAATCTCGTGTCGGCGGCCGCGGGTCAGATCGCCGCAGTCAATGCCCTGCTCGGCGCCGATGATCCCAACGGCATCCCGCTGCCCGGTGCGCCGGCCGAGGACCGCGATTTCAACGCCGCGCTCCAGCGCCGCCGCCTCGTGCCGCTGGATCAATTCTTCGCGGTGACTCCCGATTCGCCTGAGGCCAACAATCCCCTCGGCAACAACGTCTGGGCCAAGCAAGCCTACGCCTTCGTGCACCTCTGTCTCTATGGCGAAGGCAAGCGCTACCAAAAGCCCTTCACTCAATTCGTGGTGCGCACCAGCAAGGAGCCGGTCTCGGAGGAACTCTTCAAGCAGTGCTTCGGTAAGAGCTATAAAGACATGCTCATCGTGCTCCGCGGCTACATCGATTTTACGAACTACGAGAAGCAGATGTTTGTCGCGAAAGGGAAAGATGCCGGCCTGCCCGATCCGCCGAAGCTGCAGCTCCGCGACGCCACCGAGGCCGAGGTCGGCCGCATCAAAGGCGAAGCGCTGCTCCTCGCCGGCAATAAGACCAAGGCGCACGCCGAGCTCACCGCGCCCTACATCCGCGGCGAACGCGATCCGCGCCTTCTCGCCGCCATTGGCCTCCACGAAAAGACCGGCGGCCAGGAAGAACGGGCCCGGAAATTTCTTGAGGCCGCGGTGAAAGCCAAGGTCCCGAATCCGCGCGCCTATATTGAGTTCGCGCGCTATCGCTACGCCGATGCCCTCGCTCAGCCTGGGGTGGGCGACAAGTTCTCCGCCGAGCAGGTCAATGGCGTGGTCTCGCTCCTGCTCAGCGCCCGCACCCTCCCGCCGGCCCTCCCTGACACCTACGAACTCATGGCCGACACGTGGATCCGCAGCGCGGCTCCGGCGAAACGCGATGATGTGGTCTTCTTAATCGAAGGCGCCCGTGGCTTCCCCGGACGCCTGAAACTCGTCTACCAGACGGCGGTGCTCGCGGCGCAGGCCAATATGAACGACGCCGCCCATCCGCTCGCCGACTACGGCATTCAAGTCGCACCCGACGCGAAGACGAAGGCCGCCTTCGAGAAGTTCAAGGCCCAGTTGCCTCCGCTCGCACCGATGCCCGGTTCCGCCCCAACCGCGGCTCCGGCGTCCGCGCCCAAGAAATCCTGAGCGTCCGCGCTCCCTCTGCCCATGAACCCCTTCCCTCCACGTCTTCTGCTGCTCGGGCTGCTGCTCGCCGGCGGCCTGCCCCTCCGTGCCCAACCGACCGTGCCGGCGGCCAGCGAACCGCCGGTGGAGCTGCCGAAATTTGAGGTGACTGACAGCCGCGTGCTTCCGCAGCCGGAAAAGTGGCGCTACGCCGCGATCCCCGGCTTCGAAGTCCTCTCGAGCATTTCGGCGCGCGAGACGACGCGGTTCGTGAAGGACTTTCTCCTCCTGCAGACGGTCATCGCGGAGATCATGCCCGGCTTTCGCCAGGGCGAAGTGGCCGTGCCAACCAGCCTGATCCTCACCGGACGAGGCAAGGACTTCGACCGTTTCCTGCCGGCGGACCGCGAAGACGACCGCTTTCGCACGACTGGACTCTTTTTCGACGATCCGGAGCGCAGCGCCATCGTGGTAGACTTTGCGCTCGCTGAGCTGACGCTCGAGGACAACACGACCGAGGACGCCGATCCCTACCGCGATTTCTACAAAGCCTATTTCCGCAATTTGATCCGGCGTCAGGCAGGCGGGAAGTCGCCGGCTTGGTTCGAGGAAGGCCTCGTGCAGATCTTCGCCTCGATCGAGTTTAACCGGAAGTGGATCAGTTTCGCCCAAGTCGGCGACGGCTTTGGCGGGCCGAAGACGGGCGACTTCAACCGCATCCTCAACGAGCGCGCGCTAATGCCTTTTCCCGAGCTCTTCGCCGAGCAGCCGCAACGCAGCACATTTTGGTCGGCTCAGTGCTACGGATTCGTGCACATGTGCCTCTACGGCCGAAACCAGAAATACCAGAAAGGCTTTATAAAGTTTCTCAGCCGGATCGGCACCGAGGCGCCGAACGAGGCGGTCTTCAAAGAATGCCTTGGACTCGACTTTAAAGGGATGCTGCTCGAGCTGCGCGGCTACATCGGATTCACCGACTACAAGTCGATGCAATACACGGCGAAGAAAGGTAAAGAGTTGCCCGAGCCGCCGTCTGTCGCGCTCCGCGATGCGACCGATGCGGAGTCGGGCCGGATCGTCGGCGAGGTCCTGCGCCTCGGCGCGCACGGCCCGGAGGCGCACATGGCGCTCATCGCGCCCTACGTGCGCGGCGAACGCGACCCGCAGCTCCTCGCCGCGCTCGGCCTCGACGAACGCAATGCAGGCAACGATGACCGCGCGCGGAAATTCCTCGAAGCCGCGGCCAAGGCCGGCGCGGAGCGTCCGCGCGTCTACCTCGAATTGGCCAAGCTGCGCTTTGAGACCGCCAAGGCGGCGCCAGGTGGCGCAGGCGAGAAGCTGAGTGAGGCGCAGGTCAAAACCGTGCTGGAGCCGCTGCTGGTCGCCCGCAAACAGAAGCCCCCGATGGCGCAGGTCTACGGCCTGATGGCGGAAGTATGGTCGAAGTCGGCCAAGGCGCCTACGAAACCGGATTTCATGTATGTCCTCGAAGGCGTTCAGTTCTTTCCGCGCAACGCGCCGCTGGTGCTGCAGGCGACGCTGCTGGCCGCCGCGCACAAGTTTGGCGTCGAAGCCTACGACCTCGCGACGCACGGCCTGAAGATCGCGCGCACGGCGTCCGACCGTGAGCGCTTCACGATGCTGCAGGCGGCGTTTGCGCGCGACGCGGCGCCCCCGCCGAAGCCAGCGGCAAAACCGGCCGAGCCCAAGAAGGGTGAATCATACCTTCCGAAACTGCCATGATCCGCAAAGTCTTCGTCATGAGCGTGCACGCCGGCCACGAGGTCGAGTATGCCCGTCGCCACCAACCCATCTGGCCCGAGCTCGAGGCCGTGCTCAAAGCTCACGGCGTGCACAACTACTCGATCTTTCTGCACGAGGAGACGCGGCAGCTATTCGCCTACGCTGAAATCGAAGACGAAGCGCGCTGGGCCGCGATCGCGCAGACGGAAATTTGCCAGCGCTGGTGGAAGCGGATGGGCGACGTCATGCCGTCGAATGCGGACCATAGTCCGGTCGCAACGGGACTGAAGGAAGTGTTTCACCTGCCGTAAGCGGAGGCGGAGTGCGAGGCGGCTCCCGGTGCCGGGACGGAGCTACGGCGGGGCGAATAGGACTCCGCGGGGCTAATGTTGCTCGCCAAGCCCGTCTGGGCCGTTACTCACAGCTCATGGAAAATTCCACGACTCCTCCGAGCCCAGCCCCTAAGATGTGCGGCTGCGGCAAAACCAAGAATCCGCAGGGCCATTGTGATGGCTCGCACGCCCAGCCCGCGCGCAAGATGTGTGGGTGCGGCAAGACCAAGGATCCGCAGGGTTACTGCGATGGTTCCCACGCGAAGTAATTTTGCCGACCGGTCAGCCCTCTGGGCTGATGACTTTAGCGACTTTGAGCGCACTCTTCGGAGTGCGCTTTTTCTTTGGGTGGGCGCGAAACCACGGGTGGTCGCGGGTGTTTGCCGTAGCGGAGTTATTTCAACCAGGCGGCGAGCGGGAGTTTTTGCTCGCGGATTTGGGCGACCGCGAGGGCGGCGACTTTCGCGGCGCCGGCTTCGACGAAGTGGGTATCGTCTTTGCGGCCATCGGGAATCTTCGCGTATTTGCCGGCCTCGATCCACATGAAGTATTTCTTCGTAGGCTCGTCGCCCTCGGCCTGCAGCCAAGCGGAGGTGGCTTTCTCAAGTTCGAGGAGCGGCACCTTCTCCTCGGTGGCGACGCGACGGATGGCGTCGGGATAGGCGCCGTGCGTGGGCTGGAGTTTGCCGGCGGCGTCAAATTTGCGGCGCGCGACGGGAGTGGCGAGGATGGGTGAGGCGCCTTTCGCCCGGACATCGGCGACGAAGCGGCGGAGATTAGCGGGGAAGGTCGTCTTCGGGTCGGTGCCGCGTTTCGGGTCTTCGACTTTCTCGTCATTGTGCCCGAACTGAATGATGACGAAATCACCGGCCTTGAGCGCGGTCGTGATTTTTTCCCAGCGACCCTCGGTGATGAAACTGAGCGTGCTGCGGCCGTTCATCGCGTGGTTTTGCACGGTGTCGGCGTCTTTGAAAAGGGTGGCGAGCGATTGGCCCCAGCCGCGCTCGGGGAGATCGAGCGGCTTGTTCGCCATGGTGGAATCGCCGGCGAGGTAGAGCCGAGGGGCATCAGCCGCAGAGGCGAAGGCGGCGGCGAGGAGGGCGAGGGTGAGGAGGAGGGGGCGCATGAGGAGGGGCGGGTTACTTTTTGAGCCAAGGCAGCGCGTCGAGGTCGACGTTGCCGCCGGTGAGGATGAGGCCGACGCGGAGGCCGGCGACGGGGATTTTTTCGGACATTACGACGGCGTAGGGAACGGCACAGCTCGGCTCGATGATGATCTTGAGCACTTCCCACGTGCGGCGCATGGCGGCGACGATCGCGTCTTCGGAGACAGTCGCGACGCCGTCGACGTAGCGCTGGATGAGCGGAAAGTTTTTCTCACCGAGCGAGGTGCGCAGGCCGTCGGCGATGGTGGTCGTGGGGGCTACGGGCTGGATGCTGCCGGCGGCGAAGGAGCGTGCGGCATCGTCGGCCGCGGTGGGTTCGGCGGCGATCACGCGGATACCGGGGCGCAGGCTTTTCGCGGCGACGGCGGTGCCGCTGAGCAGGCCGCCGCCGCCGACGGGGCAGAGGATGAGGTCGAGGTTGGGAACCTGTTCCATGAGTTCGAGGGTGGCGGTGCCCTGGCCGGCCATGACGGCGTAGTCGTTGTAGGGGTGGACGAGGCGCGCGCCGGTCTCGGCGATGACGCGGGCGCAGGCTGCTTCGCGGGCGGCTACGTTGGGTTCGCAGAAGACGATTTGGCCGCCGTTGCGGCGGACTGACTCGACCTTGGCGTGTGGCGCGTTGGACGGCATCACGATGTGCGCGGCGATGCCGCGGAGGCGGGCGGCGCGGGCGAGGGCGGCGGCATGGTTGCCCGACGAGTGGGTCGCGACGCCGCGGGCGGCCTCGGCGTCGGTGAGGGCGAAGACGGCATTGGTGGCGCCGCGGGCTTTGAAGGCGCCGATTTTTTGAAAGTTCTCGCACTTGAAGAACAGTTGCCCGCCGCAGTGCGCGTCGAGTGTGGCGCTAGTGAGGACGGGCGTGCGGTGAATCTTGTCGGCGATGCGGGCGTGGGCGGCCTGGATGTCAGCGAGCGTAAGCGTGGTCATGGCGTGGCGAGGATTTCCCGGACGATGGCGGTGTGGAGGGCGACGGCGCGGAGCAGGGCGGCTTCGTCGATGTCGAAACGCGGGTGGTGGTGGCCGGCGGGGAGTGGGGTGCCGACGAGGAGGTAGGTGGCGGAGCCACCGCGGGCTTGGACGGCGTCCATCATGAGCGTGGCGTCTTCACTGCCGCCGAGCGGGGAGAACTCGGTGATGCGCGTGGCGCCGGATTTTTCAGCGGCGCGGCGGACGATGGCGCGGGCGGCGTCGTCGCAGGGCGCGCTGCCGGCCTCGCCCATGTTTTCGATTGCGACCTCGACTGCGTGCATGGCGGCGGCGGCGCGGAGGACGCGCTCGGCTTCGACGGCCATCCACTGGCAGATGGGCGTTGTCTCGCCGCGGACCTCGAGTTTGAGGACGGCGCGGTCGGCGATGACATTGCGACCGGAGCCGCCTTCGAGGAGACCGACGTTGACGCGCGAGGCACCGGCGCCGTGGCGGGCGATGGCGTGGAGCTGCACGGTGGCGGTGGCGGCGGCGAGGAGCGCATTGCGACCGAGGTGCGGATCGACGCCCGCGTGGGCGGCGGTGCCGCGGAACGTGGCGTCGAGCTTGGTCGTCGCGAGGATGTGGTCGGTGCCGCAAGAGACGGCGCCGGTCTCGGTGAGCGAGATGCCGAGGTGGGTGGCGAAGTAGAAATCGACGTCGGCGAGGACGCCGGCGGCGACCATGGACTTGGCGCCGCGACAGCCCTCTTCGGCAGGTTGGAAGATGAGTTTGATTTTGCCGCGCCAGTTTTTCGCGAGCGCGGGGAGGGTGACGGCGAGACCGAGGCCGATGGCGGTGTGACCGTCGTGTCCGCAGGCGTGCATGCGGCCGGGGCGGGTGGAGAGGAAATTTTCGCGGGCCGGCACGTGCGTGGCGTCGGTGCTTTCGCGGACCGGCAGGGCGTCGAGGTCGACGCGGAAGGCGACCGTCGGGCCGGGGCGACCGGTGTCGAACGTCCCGACGACACCGGTGAGGCCGGCGCCGAGGCGGGCGACCCAGACGGGATCGGCGCCGTCGCGCAATGCCTCGGCGCGCGCGGCGTTAATCTCGGCGAGCGGAGGGACTTCCATGCGGGCTTCGGCGCGCATCACCTCGGCGCCGGCGGCGACCTGCCAGCCATGTTGCGCGAGCGTGGCGGCGACGGTGGCGGCAGTGCGGAATTCGCAAAAGCCGAGCTCGGGGTGGCGGTGAAAATCACGCCGCCAGCGGGTGAGGTCGGCGGAGAGGGAGGCGGGAAGCATGGCGACAAGGGAAGTGCGGAGGAGTGGCGCGACGCAAGGGCGCAACCCGCGATGGCGAGCGGGGCAAGGCATGGCGGGGGTAAACCCCGCCCCACAGCAAGGCACGGCGAGGTGCGGATCGGCAGAAGCCGGAAATCTGAACCGCGGGCGTGGGGCGGGCGGCGTGATTGCGTTTTTTGAGAGAGGCGGCACGGTCGCGCGCATGGTCAAAAAACTTCTCCACACCCGCATGCGCGTGAGCGATGTCGAGCGCACGGTGAAATTCTACGTCGAGGCGCTCGAGCTGAAAGTCGCGCGCCGCAATATCTCCCCGCGCGGGGCGCAGATCGTGTTTCTCGCGACGCCGAACAGCGACGAGGAGATCGAGATTTGCCAGATGCCGCCGGGTGCTCCCGCGGTGGTGGTGCAGCCGGATCTCGTGCACCTCGCCTTCGAGGTGGAGGACCTCGCGGAGTTCACGCGCAAGGTCGAGGCGAAGGGCTTCAAGCTCAGCGACGGGCCGACGAAGACGGGCAGCGGCTCTGTGATCGCGTTTCTCGACGCGCCGGAAGGTTACGAGGTCGAGTTGATCCAGCGCGCGAAGTGAGGGGCGCAGAGCGCGCCGGGAAGTTTGTCACTTATTGGGTAACGACCCGGCTGCGCGGTTCTCCCGCTCCCACGAAAAGAGGAACTGCTGCGCGAGGCCGGCGAGCGGGCCGAAGTGCGTCCGGCCGAAATGGGCGATCTGGGCAGGCGTCCAGCCGGTGAGGCCATAGCGGAGCTCCATGGTCCGGATGATCCACACATCGACGGGAAACGCCTCGAGTCTTCCCGCGCCGAAGAGGAGAACGCAGTCGGCCACTTTTTCCCCGACGCCGGGGAGCGAGCAGAGACGCTCTTTGGCGGCGGTGTAGGGGAGCTGTTCGGTTTCCTCCAACCAGCCGGGATGTGCGGCGAGGAACCGGGCGGTCTGCGCGATGTAGCGCGCGCGGAAGCCGAGCAGGCAGGCGCGGAGCTCGGCTTCGGGGATGGCGGCGAGTTGGGACCAGGTCGGAAGGCGGTGGACGAGGGGCGCGATCTCGTCGCCATGGCGGGTGGCGAGGAGCGCCATCATCTGTTTGATTTGGACGATCTGTTTCGTCGCGCTGCAGAGGAAACCGAGGAGGGTTTCACCGAACGGTTGGCGCAATATGCGCAGCCCGGGGTAGGCGGCGAGGCAGGCGGCGAGGTGGGCGTCGCTACGCCAAGGGAGCGAGTCGGTGAGCTCCGGGAAATCGCGGTCGAGTCCCAAGTAAGTGCGGAGGGCTGGCGCGGTCTGCTTGACGCGATCGACCGCTGTGGACCACTCGGTGCGTCCGTCGGCACCGCGGCGAAGCCGGACGACGTGGTCCGACCACTGGCCGAGAAAGATGTCGTCGGGTTGGCGGTGCCAGCGGAAGGCTTGGCCCCCGTCGATGGTCTCGGCGAGGACGGCGGCGGAGAGGGGCGGCAGGCCGGGGATGGGCTGCCAGTCGGACCAGCCGGGGAGCGACCTGGTCATGGCGCGCGGGGGGCGGGCGACGGCGAGGGCCGGCAGTCACAGACCGCCGCTACAGCAGAAGCCAACACGGGTCGCGACGGAGTCACTTCGCGGGCTTTTCCCAGAGGAAGCTCTTGTGCTCGGTGAGCACGCGGCCATCGGGCGCGAGGAGCGTGAGTTTCCATGCGACGGGGTTGGCTTTTTTGCCGCCGGGCCAGTCGGAGCCGGTGACGCCGAGGTCGAAGACGTTATCGCCCGCCGCACCGGTCACGGCGAAGGTAAAGGTTTTGGGCTCGGGCGAATCGGGGCGGATGACAGTGAGTTCGAATTTGGTGCCGATCGCGAGGCGCTCGGGAGAGTTGATACGGAGGAGGAAGTAGTAGCCGGCGCGGGCGGCGGGCTGGGTGCGGACGAGAGTGCGAGAGCCCGTGACGGGCTCGGAACCGCCGAGGAATTCGCCGATGCGGTCAAAGGACTCAGTGTCGCGCCAGCCGGGCCAGAGGCGGACAAAGGACGCGTCGGCGGCGAGTGCAGTCGCGGCGAGGAAGGAGCCCGCGAAACACACGAACGAAACGAAAAGGGAGAGGCGGCGGAGGCGAGGCATGCGGAGGGAAGTTGGGTAGTGGAATGGCCCGGCGCAAGCGGGGGGAGGGCAGAGTGGATGAGGGGTAGCGAAGCTGATCCACTCACTGGCGCTCGCGGCTACGAGAGACGCGGATTATTTTTCGAGGCGGATGAGTTGGAACCGGCGGGTGCCGAGCGGGGCGGGCGCCCAATTCTTTACCGTGGGATGGACGAGGTAGGTGCGCGCGCGATGGACGAGCGGCGAGATGGGGGCTTGGGTGAGGAGGAGGGCCTCGGCTTGTTGGAAGAAGGCCTGACGGGCGCGCGGGTCGACGGTGCGGGCGGCTTGGTCGAGGAGGGCGTCGAATTCCTTGTTGCCCCAGCCGGTCCAGTTCTGGCCGTTGCCGGTGCGGAAGATGTCGAGGAAGGTGGAGGCGTCGGCGTAGTCGCCGGTCCAGCCGAGCATGGCGAGCGTGTGCTGCAGGTTCTGCTGGTTTTGGAAGAGGGTTTTTTGCTCAAACGGTTCGATGGTGATCTTCACGCCGAGCTCCTTGAGCCACATCGCCTGCAGGGCTTCCATTATGCGGGGCTGATTCTCGTCGTTGAGCACCTGCACGGGAATAGTGGGGAGGCCCTTGCCGCCGGGGAAGCCGGCTTCGGCGAGGAGACGGCGCGCGGCGTCGAGGTCGCGAGTGACTTTCGCCGTGGAGACGTAGTCGCCACAGGCCGGCGGGACCATGGTGGGGGCGGCGAGGAAGGCGCCGCTGAGCACGTTTTGGGATAGGGCGGTGCGGTCGACGGCGAGGGAGAGGGCGCGACGGACGCGCGGATCGGTGAATGGGGGCTTGGTGGTGTTGAAGTTGAGGTAGGTGGTGTTGAGGAGTGGTTCGATGCGGAGCGGTGAGGGGGATTGGGCGCGGTAAGTGGCGAGTTTGGATTTCGGCACGTCGAAAGTGAGGTGCATCTGGCCGGCGCGGAAATTGAGGTCCTCGATGTCGGCCTTTTCGATGGGGAAGAAAACGATTCGCTCCAACTGGGTCTGGGTGGAGTCCCAGTAGCGCGGGTTCTTCGCGACGGTGAGACGGGCGTTGGGCTTCCATTCGACGAGGGTGAAAGGACCGTTGCCGATAAGGTTGCCAGGCTGGGTCCAGCGGTTGGCGCGGTCGTCTGCTTTGCCGAATTTTTCGATGGTCGCGCGATGGACCGGGAACCACGTCTGGTGGGTGGTGAGCGCCGGGAGGTAGGGGGTGGGGTTTTCGAGGCGGACGCGGAGCGTGCGGTCATCGACGACCTCTACGCCGACGGCGGAGAAATCCTTCACCTCGCCCTTGTTGAAACGCTCGGCGTTTTTGATGGGCCAGAGCATGAAGGAATAGGACGCTCCGAAAGACGGGGTGAGCAGGCGCTGGAACGAATAAGCGAAGTCACGCGCGGTGAGCGGATCGCCGTTGGACCAGACGGCATTGGCGCGGAGGTGGAAGGTATAGGTGAGGCCGTCGGCAGAGGTTTCCCAGCGCTCGGCGACACCGGGGAGGGGTCGAGAAGTCTCTTCGTCGAGGGTGGCGAGGCCCTCGAAGAGAGTATTGGCGATGATGCCGTCGGTGAGTGCGTCGATAATGTGCGGATCGAGCGAAGCCGGCTCGTTCTGATTACCGATGAGGAGGGTCTTGGTGCGGAGGCCTTCCTCGACGGGTGTCTCGCGCTTGGCGCAGGAGGAGAGGCTGAGGCCGAGCAGGCCCACGACACAGAGGAACGGCACGAAAGCGGAGCGGCGGAAGAAAGGCATGCCGGGAGCAAAGCCGTGGCTGGTAGTGGGGGCAAAATTCTTTTCTAAGAAAGCACGCAATCGCGCGTATTACCGGAGAACCCGCATGGCACACGAACCCACGAATGCACGGGCTACGACGCATGAAGACCTCGGTTTTCTGGAACGCACTTTCGCGGAGCATCAGGCTCCGCTCACCCGCTATGCGACACGCCTCCTCGGGGGCGACGCGGACCGGGCGCGCGATGTGGTGCAGGACACGTTTGTTCGCCTCATGGGCCAGCCGCCCGAGGCGGTCAACGGGCACACCGTCGAGTGGTTATTCACGGTCTGCCGGCACCGCGCCCTCGACGTGTTGCGCAAGGAGGGACGCATGAAACGCTTTGCCGAAGGAGAAGCCGAGCGGGTGACGACCGCCGAGCCGCGTCCGGGGCGGGCTCTGGAGCAGGAGGAGACGCACGCGGCGCTCCTCAAAATGATCGAGCACCTGCCGCCGAACCAACAGGAGGTCGTGCGGCTCAAATTTCAAAATGGTTTCAGCTACAAAGAGATTTCCCGCATCACGTCCCTCTCGGTGGGGAATGTGGGATTTCTGATTCATACCGCCGTGGCGCGCCTGCGCACGGAATTCGCCGCGCAGCGGCCCTAAGGAGAACGCACGATGAACGACACCCAACTTTTGCCCGATGATCCCCGGATCACCGCCTACGCCCTCGGCGAACTCGAAGGCGACGAACGTGCGGCCGTGGAGCAGGCCCTGCGACAGAACCCCGCACTGCGGATGACGGTCGACGAGATCCGCGCGACGGCGGCGCAACTCGAAGCTGCGTTGGCGGATGAGACGGTCGATGGTGCCGAGCGGGCCACACAGGAATTGCTCAAGGCGGCGATTATTCCCGGACGTGACTACCGCCGGCACGATGGCGGTCCCTGGCAGAAGCTCGGGCAGTTTCCCCAACTCTACTTTGTCATGGGCGGACTCGCCGCGGCGTGTTTCGCGCTGGTCGCAACCTTGCGCACACCGCCCCCCGCGCCCGTGCCGCACGAAACGGCGACGGCGAAAACGTATATCGACATGAACGCGCTCCTGCCCGGCCGCGAAGTGGGGGCGCCTACGCCTCCGCCGGTGACGTCGACTGCACCGGTGGCGTCGGCCGGCGGAGAGGAAAAGTCCGTGACGACGAGCGTGGCGACGGGCGCTACGATCGTGAGTGGGGCGGTGCAACTCGCGCAGTCGCCGGCTTCGGCCCCGTCCGGGCCGGCCATGGCGCCGACCCTCAGCCTGCTGCCGAACCCGGAACTCGCTTCCAGCGGCGCGACGACCGTCGCGCGGGAGGGCAAGCCGGCGGCGACTGTGACGTTGGCGGCGGCGGGGCCGGAGGTCGCCCAGAGCCGGGTGCTGACCTTTCCGGCGGACGATAAGTTTGTGGTGGAGGTCAGTCCGAAGACGACGGTGACGGTGCCCGAGGCCCGCAAATTGGCCGCCAACAGTGATCGCGGCAGCATCGTCAATGAGAGCCGAGGCCTGAAGGGAAGCTCGCTCGCGGAGATCACCCAAGGCACCGAGTTTGCCGGGTCAGGTGCGACCGAGCCGACTCCCGCCACCCGGAGCGGCGAATTGATGTTTCTCTCGCCGTTCACTGTGTCGGCCGAGCGCTTTGCCGGTCGGGCGACCGGCGGAGTAGGCGCCGCGGGCGGGGTGTCGAACATGAAGGCGTTTACCCCGCCGGCGGAGGCCAGTGCGCCGGCGAACCGGCCGCGGGCGCCATTTGGGGCGGAGTTTGTGAAAACCGGCAACACGGAGAGCTACAGCTTCAACCCGGACAACGGTTTCGTGCCCGTGGCGCAGAATGCGTTCTCGACCTTCTCGGTCGATACGGACACGGCGAGCTATGCGAATATCCGGCGGATGCTGCTCGCGCACCAGCGGCCGCCGCGCGATGCGGTGCGCATCGATGAGTTGTTGAACTATTTCCCGTATCGCTACGCCCCGCCGGCGGCGAAGAGCGAGGCGCCGTTTGCGGCGTCGCTCGAAGTGGCCGACGCGCCGTGGGCGCCGGCGCACCGGCTCGTGCGGATCGGGCTCAAGGGGCGCGAGGTCTCGACGGCGGAACGGCCGGCGGCGAATTTGGTTTTCCTACTCGATGTCTCGGGCTCGATGAATGCTCCCAACCGCCTGCCGCTCGTGAAGGAGTCGATGCGGCTCCTCATCGGCAAACTCCGCGCCGATGACCGCGTGGCGATCGTGACGTATGCGGGCCAGTCGGGCCTCGCGCTGCCCTCGACGCCGGTGTCGCGCGCGAGCGAGATTCTGGCGGCGCTCGACAGTCTCGCGCCGGGCGGCTCGACCAACGGGTCGATGGGCATCCAGCTCGCCTACGACATCGCGAAGGCGAACCGCGTCGAGGGTGGGATCAACCGCGTGATTCTTTGCACGGACGGCGACTTCAATGTCGGCGTGACGAGCGAAGGCGATCTCGTGCGCCTGATCCAGGACAAGGCGCAGTCGGGGGTGTTTCTCACCGTGCTGGGTTACGGCATGGGCAATCTGAAGGACAGCACCCTCGAGAAGTTGGCGGACAAAGGAAACGGCAACTACGGCTACATCGATTCGCGGCGCGAGGCGGAAAAGCTGCTCGTGCAACAGGTGAGCGGCACGCTCGTGACGATCGCGAAGGACGTGAAGCTCCAGGTGGAGTTCAACCCGTCGCAGGTCGCGAGTTACCGTCTGATCGGCTACGAAAATCGGTTGCTCAAGAAAGAGGATTTCGCGGACGACAAGGTCGACGCGGGCGAGATTGGTGCGGGCCACACGGTGACGGCGCTCTATGAGGTGATCCCGGTCAGCGTGGCGGCCAAGGAGGGTCCGAAGGAGTCGGAGGTCGAGGAGCGGCGCTATACGTTTCTCGGAGGCGTGACGGACAATGCGACGCTGCCCGGGCGTGTCGATCCGCGCAGCAAGGAGATGCTCCTCGTAAAAGTGCGCTACAAGAAGCCGGATGGTAACTCGAGTGCGCGCGTGGATTTCCCGCTGGTCGACAGCGGTGCGCGGTTCGCGGCGGCGAGCCCGGACTTCAAGTTCGCGGCGGCGGTGGCGGGCTTCGGGATGATTTTGCGCGAGTCGCCCCACAAGGGCACCGCGACCATGGCGAGTGTCGCGGAGTGGGCCGAGGCGGGAGCCGCGGAAGATCCGGGTGGCTACCGCAGCGAGTTCATCGAGCTGGCGCGGAATGCAGAGTGGGTGGAGCAGCGCTGAACGCGCTAGAGCGCGACCCCGGGCAGTCAGGCCCCGAGGACGCGGATATTTGGAGGTTAAGCGGAGGCCGTGGCGGACCGATGTAACGGGAAAGCCTCATGGAAATCGCCACGTCCAACGCGCGCCGCGCGGCCGACGGTCGCTCCGCCGTGTCCGCCGTGGACCCGGCGCACCGCGGGGCGTTGCTGCGCTATGCGACGCGGATGCTCGAGGACGAGGCGCCGGCCGCAGCGGGGATCGTCGAGGCGGTGTTCGCGGCCGACGCAGGCGCGGCGGATGGAGCGGATGACGACGAGCGGTTGCTCGAGCGGCGCTTTGCGGCGTGCCGGCAGCTCGTGCTGGCCCGACTGCGCCAAGCCGGGCGCGAGGCGCGGGCGGCGGTGGATCAGGATGAGCCGGCGGGATCGCTGGCGGAGGAAGTGGGGCGTTTGACCCCGAAGCAGCGCGAAGTCGTGTGGTTGCGCTTTTCGCACGGATTTGGGGATGAAGCGGTGGCCCGGATCGCCGGGCTCTCGCGGCACAACGTCGGGTTTCTGCTGCACTCGGCGCTCTCGCATCTCGTCGAGGCGCAGGTCGGGCGAAAGGCCCTCGCGGCGATGGACGATCCCCGCGTGAGCGCCTACGTGCTGGACGAAATGGATCCCGAGGAGCGGGCGGCGTTTGCGCAGGTGATGAAGCAGGAGGCGGAGACACGGACGGGTGTGGAAACGGCGCAGCGGATCGCGCGGGAGCTGAGCGCGGCGCTCGACGACGGACGCCAACGGAAACGGCGGCGCGGGGGCGGCGGAGCGACGTCGCGCGGAGGAAAACGCCGGGTGCTCTGGCGGGTTGCTGCCGTGGCCGGGGTGATGCTCGCGGCGGGTGGCGGATGGTGGTGGACGCAGCGGAAAGCAGCAGGACGAGAGTCGGTTGCGGCGGGAGCGGAGGACTTTCATCTACGGCCCGATGAGTGGAAGCTCGCCCGCTCCTCGGGGGGGACGGGCGCGCTCGGGCCCGGTCGGAGCGTAGCCGGCGGTGGCGCGGGAGCGACGGGTGAACAGATCAACCAGGTGGGAGCGGTGTCTGCGCCGCGCGCGAAGGCGCGGCGGGAGGATGTGCCGCCTGACGTGCGCGGTCCGGTGAGCGGCAACGGCGTAGGTGCGGGGACCTCTCCGGGGGCAAGTGCTGCGTCAGGTGATGCCACCTTGCGGGCGGAAGGAGCGAGCGAGCCGGCCTTGGAGAGCGCGCCGCGGGCCGAGCCGGCAGGCGGGGGCGAGAATCCGGCGGCGCAACGCGGAGGCGTAGCGCGGAAAAATTCAAGCGAAGGGACGGGGCAGGCTGGCGCGGGTCGGGCGGCGGCCTTGCCCGCGGTGCCGGGCGGGGCGCAACCGGCGGCCCCGCAGGCCGTGGATGGCGCGCGGGCCGAAGCGGCGCCGGCCGAGTCCGAGGGGAAGCCGAAAGCGACGTCGCCGAGGGAGGCGCGGAGTGCGCGGAAAACGGCCGAGCGCACGGCGTTGGAGCCGGGCGCGGCTGAGCGCGAGCCGCTGAAATTGGAGGCCGGCGAGTCGGCGTTCGCTCGCTGGCAGGCGACGAAGGCGGGCTCCGTGGCGGAGTTGTTGGCGAAGTTTTCCACGTTTGAGGCGCAGGCGGAAGCGGTGCCGGGGATCACGGTGGAGGCGGAGGTGGCCGCGGCACCCTGGGACGCGACGCGGCGGCTCGTGCGCGTGGTGGTGAGCGCGGCCCGCGAGCCGGCGACGCGGCCGGCCGAGAGTGTGGTGTTGCTCGTGGATGTCTCAGCCTCGATGGCAGCGGCGGACCGATTGCCGCTGGTGCAAACGGCGGCGCGGCGGTTGTTGCGTGAGTTGCGAGCCGACGACCGCGTGGCGGTGGTGGCCTATGCGGCGGAGGCCCGTGTGGTGTTGCCGCTGACGCCGGTGAGGCGGGCGAATGAGATCACGGAGGCAGTCGCGAGTTTGCGCGCCGAAGGGCCGACCAATGGAGGCGACGGCTTGCGGCGCGCTTACGAAGTCGCGCGGGCTGGGTGG
>CANGHW010000023.1 GCA_947453695.1 Opitutia bacterium | reverse complement strand
GTTCACCGAACACCTCGCGCAGACCGCACGCCTCGCCGAGCACGTGACGGCCGTGCGCACGGTGAATCACAAGCTCGGCATCGAGCACGCGCTCGCGACTAACTTTGTCCACACGGGCCGTGCCGTCAGTGGGAGCACGATCTATCCGTCCCTCGGTTCGGTGATCGCGCACCAGCGTGGTGCCGCGAGCGACGCGGTCCCGGCCTACCTCCTCATCGGCTACCCGAGTGTGAGCCGTGGCCCCGGGTTTCTCGGCGCGAAACACGGCTACATCTATCTCGTCAACACCGAGACCGGCCCTGCCGGCTTCATGCCGCCCGAGGGCATCGATCCGGCCCGCGCCGCCGAGCGCCAGCGCCTCCTCGGGCCGCTGCAGGAACGCGCCACCGGCGATGTCGCGCTTGCCGACTACGCCGAGGTCCAGCGCGAGGCCCTCCGCCTCGCCGGTCCCGGCTTCGTGCGCCATTTCAAACTCGATCAGGAGCCCGGCTCCCTCCGCCAACGCTACGGCGGCGAGTTCGGCCAGCGTTGTCTCCTCGCGCGCCGTCTCGTTCAGGCCGGCGTCCGCTTCATCGAGGTCTCGCACAACCTGAATTTCATCAACGGCGCCGGTTGGGACACCCACAACGCCGGTCAGCTCAACCAACACATTCTCATTCGCGAACTCGACACCGCACTTTCCGCCCTGATCTCCGACCTTTCTGAGAAAAAACTCCTCGACCGCACGCTCATCGCCATTGGCACCGAGTTTGGCCGCCCCGGCCAATTCGACGGCGGCGGCGGTCGCGGCCACCAATCCGCCGCATTCAGCCTCGTCCTCGCCGGCGGTGGATTGAAGCATCGGGGCGCTTACGGCGCAACCGACGCGCTCTCCAACAAGACCGTGGAGAATCCCGTTTCCGTGCCCGATTTCCACGCCACGATCTACGCCGCGCTGGGTATCAATCCCGCGAAGGAGCTCGTCAGCGCCGCGCGCCCCGTCCCGATCACCGACGGCGGAAAGCCGATCGCCGCGTTGTTTGCCTGAGTAATGCTTCTACTCCCGGCGGTCTGGAGGATTGGGCGCGGAGAATTCGCTGCGTCTCGTCTTCTCTCCTTCCGGCTTTCTGTCCATCGTCGGAGCTACCCCATGCGTTTGTTTCGCCTCGCGCTCCTGCTCGTCTTCGCGCTCCCCCTCGCGCTGGCCGCCCAGGAGCGCATGCTCACGAAGGCCATCGAAGTGCGTTCACTTACGCCGGCCGAAGCCGCCAGCGGAATTCCGGTCAAACTCCGTGGCGTCGTGGTCTTCGCGGAAAGCCCCTCGGCCATTTTTCTCCAGGACGAGACGTCCACGACGTTTTTCCGCCTCCCGCAGCGCGTGACTCTGCCGGCCGTGGGTGACGAGATCGAGGTCACCAGCAAGACTCGCCTCGGCCTTTACCTGCCCGGACTCGATAACTCGACCTTCCGCGTGCTCGGCCGCCGTCCGCTGCCGCCCGGCATCCCGGCGCAGTTCGATGACCTCTATTTCGGCCGGTTCCACTACCAGCGCGTGACCGTCGAGGGCATCGTGCGCTCCGTCCTCCCCTTGGAGCCTAACCGCAGCCTCCTCCGTCTCGCCATGGGCTCGCGGGTGATCGACGTGCGCGTCGAGGCTTCGCCGCCGACACATGCCTTGGTGGATCACCGCGTGCGAATCACCGGGCTCGCCGCCGGCCTGATCAATACCCCGCGGCGCCAACTCGTGCAGCCTTACGTCAGCGTGCTCGGTTGGGACGAGGTCGAAATCGTCGCCCCCGCGCCACCCGCAGCCGATGCGCCGCAGGTCTCCGCCGAGGAGTTACTGGCCTTTCGCGTCACTGGCCTTGGTGAACAACGGGTCCGCATCGTCGGCTACGTCGCCGCCGTTTTCGGTGCCGATCAGGTCTTTCTGGAGCAGGGCGCGATGGCCTTTGCAGTGCGCTTCGGGCAACCCACCGCCGTTGCGCTCGGCGAACAGGTGACCGTCGTCGGATTCCCTTCGATGGAGCGATTCAGCGCCTCCGTCGTCGATGCCGAGCTGCTTTCGCGCCAGCCCGGCCCGATCCCCGTTCCCGTCGAGGTTGCGACGATCGACGAACTCTTTAGCCAGCCCGGTAACTCCTACCCCGGAAAACATGACGGCCATCTGATTCGCCTAAGTGGCACCGTCCGCGATGCCTTCAAAGGCGAGGAGGGCACCACGCTCCTGCTGCAGGGCCGCCAGCGCACGATCCAGGCGCGCGTGCCCGCGGGCGACGAGATTCCCGTCGTGGGGTCGCTGGTTCGCCTCACCGGCATTTGCCAGGTCGAAACTGCCTTGTTTGGCCCGGGCTTTCGCAGTGATCCCGGCCTGATCAGTGTGCGCGCCCGCTCGACGGCGGATCTTGAGGTCTTGCGCACGCCGCCGTGGTGGACGCCGCGGCGCCTCAGCACCGTCCTCGCCATCCTCGCCGGCGTCACTCTCCTCGCTGGACTTTGGATCACCATCCTTCGTCGGCAGGTTCGCCGCCAGACGGCCGCTCTTCGCCACCGGATTGAGGCCGAAGCAGCCTTGGAGGAGCGTCAGCGCATCGCCCGTGAATTCCACGATACGCTCGAGCAGGAGCTCGCCGGCGTCACCCTGCGCCTCGATGCCCTCGCGACCCGCATCACCGACGACAAGGGGCATTCCCTCGTCGCCGCCTCGCGCCATCTCGTCTCTCGCATCCAGACCGATACCCGGAACCTCGTTTCCGATCTGCGCGACCCCGCTGAACTCGCTGGCGATCTCGCCGCTGTGCTCACTTCACTCGCCGAGTCGCATGCCACTGTGCCCGGCGTCGCTGTGCGCGCCCAGCTCGCGCCTCCCTTGCCCACCTTGCCAGCCAGCACCGTGCATCATCTCCGCATGATTGCCCGGGAATCCGTCACCAACGCCCTCCGCCACGCCGGGGCGAAACACATCGGACTCGAAGCCGCCGTGCAGGAGGGCCGCCTCATGCTCCGCATTGTCGACGACGGCGCTGGCTTCGAGCCCGCTCTCGCCGTGCGCGGCAAACCCGGTCACTTCGGGTGCGTGGGTATTCGCGAGCGGGCGCGTAAACTCAGTGCCGAAGTCGTCTGGCGCACCCGCCCCGGTGCCGGCACCACCGTGGAAGTCACCTTGCCCCTCCGCGTCTCAGCTGATGCTCCGGCGCTGGTTTAATCATGTCCGATCCCAAAACCGCTTCACTGCTCACCGTGATGATTGTCGACGACCACTTTGTCGTCCGCAGTGGCCTCGCGGCTTCGCTCGAACTCGATGACGACATCCGCGTCGTCGTAGAAGTGGAGTGCGGGGAGGAGGCCGTAGCTGCCTATCGGAAACACCGTCCTTCCGTCGTCCTGATGGACCTGCAATTGCCCGACATGGGCGGGGCCGCCGCGACCGCCGCCCTCCGCGATCACGACGCCAAGGCCCGTGTGCTCATCTTCTCCACCTTTGCCCGGGACGACGAGATTCAGGCTGCGCTCGACGCTGGGGCCTTGGGTTATCTGCAAAAATCCGCTGGCCGGGCCGATCTCCTCGCCGCTCTCCGCCTCGTCGCCCGCGGCTCCCGCTCTCTCCCGACGGAGGTGGCCCGCCGGCTCAATGCGCTCCGCCTCGGTCCGGCCATCACACCTCGAGAACGTGAGATTCTTGCCTGCATCGCCGCCGGCCGCGCCAACAAGGAGATCGCCGCCCTGCTCGGTGTCTCGGAAGATACGGTCAAGCGCCACGTCAGCCACATTCTCGAAAAACTCGACGTCAACGATCGCGCCCAAGCCACCGCTGAAGCGATCCGCCGCGGCATCATCAAGATGCCGGAGTAGCTTAGCGCACAGCCGCGCGTTCCGCCCGGTCTGGCGCCGCCGTTGGCGGACGGCTCCGCGCACTAAAGTGGGACACACCCGGGCGTGAAATCACGTTTCGCCTCCCGCATCACCACGTTGCCCGCGCTACCCCACGGTGCGGACCCCTGTTCGTTTCTACCCACACCCCATGAACTATCGTCTCCCTGTGTCCGGAGGTCGGCTGAGCCTGCCTGCCTTTCGTATGTTTGCTGCGTTGGCCTGCGCCTGGTGCGTCGCGCTCGTCGCCTCCGCTCAGTCGGTCGCTACCGGCACCGTGACGGGCCGAGTCTTTAATCCCGCCAAGGGCGAATACGTCCGCAACGCTCTCATCACCGTGCAGGGTGGCACCGCGGCGACTGTTTCCGAAGATGGCGGCTACTACCGTCTCGAAGGCGTCAACGCAGGCGAGGTCACGGTCGTCGTCAACTTCACCGGCTACCGACCCGCGGTGGCTACGTTACGCGTCGAGGCCGGCGCCACCGCCACCCGCGACTTCGAACTTACCAGCGCGCTCCAGGAGCAGGCCAAGGCCGGCCAGCCCGTGAAGCTCGACAAGTTCACCGTCTCCAGCGAGCGCGAGGGCAACGCCAAGGCCATCATGGAACAGCGCAATTCCATGAACATCACCAACAGCGTCGCCTCCGATGTCTTCGGCGATGTCGCCGAGGGCAACGTCGGTGAATTCCTCAAGCACATGCCCGGCGTCGAACTCGACCTCGTGCAAGGTGAGGTGCGCACGATCCGCCTCCGCGGCCTCGATTCCGAATACACCCAGGTCACGCTCGACGGTGTTTCCCTCGGTAGCGCCGACGCCAACCAAGGCGCCTCCGGCAACGCCCGCGCCTTCTCTTTCGAGCAAGTTTCCCTCGCCAGCATGGAGTCCATCGAGGTATCGAAGACCATCAGCGCCGACGTCGATGCCAACGCCCCCGCCGGCACCATCAACCTGAAGACGAAGCGCGCCTTTGACCGCGCTGGCCGCCGCATCACCGCTCAGGCCAACCTCACGGCCTTTTCCACCCGGTTCAATTTGGACAATTCCTACGGCCCCGACGACCGCCAGTCCCACAAGATTCATCCCGGCGGTATCTTCGACTACTCGGACGTGTTCTTCAACAAGCGCCTCGGCATCAACCTCAACCTCAGCGAGTCGATGGCCTACTCCGCCAACGCCCGCACGACCACGACCTACAACTACGCGCCAACTGCCGCCGATCCGCGTCCGGTCATCGTCACCGCGCTCAATTTCCTCCACGCCCCGCGCACCAACCGCCGTTCCACCGTCAACCTCACGGCAGATTTCAAGGCCTCCGAACGCCTCGTCCTCTCGCTCACGCTGCTCTACAACTACGCCGACCTGAATAACCCGCAGCGCTCGCTCACGTTCAACACCGGCGCCCGCAACACCGTTGTCGGCACCGATCCGCTGCTCAGCTTCACCACCAACAACACCGGCGCCAACGTCGTCTCCAATCCCGCCGCCATCATCAAGCTGGGCCAGACGATGACCGCCGTGCCGAAGTTCGAATACCGCGTCGGCAGCTTCACCCTCGAGGGCAAGTTCGCCGGCTCCAACTCCATCAGCTGGTATGATCCCCGCGGACGCCGCGGTTCCATCCGGGACGCCGGCGGCCCCACGCTCACCGGTCTCAACTTTTCTGCCCGCCGTTCCGAGCTGAAGAGCGTTGATTGGAAAGTGGTCCAGACCTCCGGCCCCGACATGGCCGACGGCGCCAACTACTCCAACCCCACCATCACCATCGACGACGGCCGCTACGCGATGACCGATGTCTACAGCGGCGAACTCATCGCCACCTTGCGCACGGCGAAAGTCCTCCCCGTCATTTGGAAAGCCGGCCTCAAGCGCCGCTTCGAAGTCCGTGACTTCCGCCTCGATACCGAGTCGCTCCGCTTCAATCTCAACGGTGTCGGCGCCCGCGGCGGCTACGCCGCCTACAACTCGCCCTTCGACTTCGACATGGGTGGCACCAACACCGATGCCAGCCTTCGCTCGATCAACGGCGGCACCGTCTACACGCCCGATCTCGTGCGCCTCGGCGGCCTCTACCGCGACAACCCGAACAATTTCACCCAGACGATCACCGCGACGAATTTCTACAACGCCTTCATCGGCAATCGTCGTAATTACGAAGAGACGATCGACGCCGGCTTCCTCATGGGCACGACTACCATCGGAAAACTCGTCCTTCGCGCCGGCCTCCGCCGCGAAGACACCAGCAGCGACTCTCTGGAATTCGACCCGCGCTCGCCCGCCGAGCTCGCCAAAGCCGGCTTCGCCGAAACCAACGGTCGCGCTCTCACCATCGACGGCCTGAAGTATCAGTATTTTTCGAAGCCGAAAGTCCACCGGAAGGGCAGCTACGACAACAATTTCCCCAGTGCTTCCGTGAAGTATAAAATCAATCCGAGCTTCGACGTGCAGTTCGGTTTCAGCTCCACGATCCGCCGCCCCACCTTCCGCGACATCTCCGGCGTCTGGGACATCAACGACGATGCCCTCCAGGTCCGCCTCCCGAATCCGTCGCTCAAGCCCGAGACTTCGCGCAATTTTGCCGGCCGCGTCGCCTACTACTTCGAGCCCGTCGGCATCCTCGCCGCGAACGTCTACCAAAACAATGTGAAGGGCCTCTTCATCACCAACACCCTGACCGCCCAGGAATACGGCTACAACGGCGAGCTCGATCTTTCGAACTACCAGTTCATCACCACGACCGCCTCGGTGAACGATGTCACGGTGCGGGGCATGGAGCTCGAATATTCGCAGAGCCTATCGTTCCTCCCTGGCCCCTTCCGTGGCCTCAACGTCCGCGCCAGCTACACCCGCAGCTACGCGAGTATCCCGAAGGCCAACATGGTCCCGCACTCGATCAACGCCGGCCTGAGCTACAACTACCGCCGCCTGAATCTCTACACGAATCTCAACTGGCGCGACAACTACCCCACCACCATCACGGGCAACCCGCGCTACTACCGCCACCGTGCAAACCTCGATATTGGCGGCGGCTACCGAATCTCGGACAAGATGAACTTCTTCTTCTCCGCCCGAAACATCTTCAACGAGCCCTACCTCATCATGGAGAAGGTTGGCGCCAACGCCCCCGTCGTGCAGTTCTACGAAGTCAACGGCATCAACTGGACCTTCGGCATCAAGCACGTCTTTTGAGGCACAGGCTCGGCCACGACAGGGCGATTACCTTAGGCCTGAGGCGCTCAAATTTTCCCCTTAAGGAATGGTTCAAGTTCGGCGGCCCCGAAATCCGCCAGGATTTCCCCGGACCAATCCAAGACCGGTGCCTTGGTCTGGCCGGAGATGCGCTTCATCTCGGCAAACGCAGCGTGATCGTTTGTGACGATTTTTTCGTCATAGGCGACGCCGCGGCGGTCGAGGACCTCGCGGGCCTCCTCGCACCAGGGGCAGCCGATCTTGGTATAGAAAACAGGACGAGAGGAAGTCATGGCGGAGGGTAGCTCAGAACGTGAGGATTTGAAAGCCGTCACGTTGTAGTCCCAGCACGCTGGGCAAACCGGTGGTGCCAGGAACCGCATGGGTCGTGATACGGGCGAGGCCCTGATCGTCCGCGCCGAAGACATCCGCGCAGCCGCACGAGACGCCGACGACGGTGTCGAGCACCTGTTTGTAGAGCGTGTGAGCGGGATGGGCGGGCTTGTTGAGCGCGGCGGGCCAACGCGTGCCAGCGCCGGCGAAGATCACTTGGACGGTCTCGCCGGCTTGTTTGAATTCCAAGGCGACAGCGAGGGCATTGAAGACTCGGCCGAGGGCTTCTTCGGTGTTGGCGTGAGGATCAGAGAGAACGAAGAGGGCGGTTTTCATAGGGAGATGATGACTTGTTTGGTTCTGTTTTTGAAATCCAGCCGGAGGATCCGACCGGCAAGGGATGCCTCAGGAGGAATGCGTCGCGTCGTGACCGATCCAATAGAGCGGGTAGCGCCCCGGGCGGACAACGCGGTGGAACAGCAGTGCCACGAGCACGCCGCCGAGCGCGCCAACGAGGGTGGGTGTGAGGAGGAAGTTCCAGTCAGGCTGCGTCAGGAATATGATGACTGGATTGGAACCGGCGGGCGCATGCACTGTGCGGCTGGCAAACATCACGATCACCGCGGCGCCCAGCGCCAGGCTGAGGGCCCAGAGATGCGGGCCGCAAAGTTTGAGGAAGAGCAGGCCGATCAACGAACTCAGCACATGGCCGGCGACCACGTTGCGCGGTTGGGAAAAAGGGGCCTCGGGCAGACCGAAGAGGAAAACACAGCTCGCGCCGAGGGAGCCGAGCAGCAGCGGCTGGCCGCTGAAGTGGGCGAGCGCGCCGACGAATCCGATGGCGACGGCTGCACCGAGACCGGCGATCACGATGTGGCGGGCCGGGAGTCGCGGGGGCAGGGGAGCATTTTGACCGCTAAAGGAGGCGAAGGGCGAACGCATGGCGATCGAGGGCGGGCGCTCAGGCGTGAGCCGCGGCGAGCGCGGCTTCGAGTTCGGCGATGCGTTGACGGAGAGGCGCGGCGGCGCGCTCGACGTCTTCGGCGGTGAAGCGCGGGGTTATGTATTTCGGGCAATTCCAGTCGAAGCCGGTTACGCGAATACGGAACACCCGCTCGACCAGCCGGGCGGGCACGCCTTCGGGCGCGAGGGCGGCGGCGAGCGCGGGATCGGAGCGAGCGGAAATCACCTCCGCGTGGCCGATGAGCTTCAGGCGCTCGCGCCGCGCGTAGTCCATGAGGAAGAGTGCGACACGATCATTGGCCGCGACATTGCCCGTCGTGAGCAGCTGGCGATTTCCGGAGAGGTCGGCGAAGCCGAGCGTGTGGGCATCGAGGAGCTTCAGGAAACCGCGCGGGCCGCCCCGGTGCTGGATGTAGGGCCAACCGTCGGCGTTGACCGAGGCGAGATAGAAGCTGTCGCGACGTTGGATGAAGACCTCCTCCTGGGCGCCCATCTCGTCGGGGTCAGGGGCGGGCGGGACATGCTGGGACCGCCCATAGTAGGCCTTCTGTGCGTGGAGCACGTCGGCGGTGAAGGCGGTGCTGATGAATTGGTGGGCCATAGCGATGGGACGGAATAGACAGATCTGTCTATTATTTAGCAAGCGCAAAATAGACAAGTCTGTCTATTCGCTTGCGGCCGCCTCCTTTCCGTCCACCATGCGGTCATGCCCGAGCCAGAAATTTCCTCCCCCAAGCGTGACCACCTCATGGCCACGGCATGGCGCCTGTTTTACCGTGATGGCTTTCGGGCGGTGGGGATTGATCTGCTCCTAGCCGAGTCCGGCGTGGCGAAAATGACGCTCTACAATCACTTCGCTTCGAAGGAGGAGCTGATCGTCGCGCTGCTGGAGAAGCGAGATCGTGAACTGCGCGCCTCCATCGCCGCAGCGGTGGGCGCCGCGGGGAAATCGCCGACCAAGCGGCTGCTCGCCGTGTTCGACTGGCTTGAGGTCTGGTTCGGCAGCGCGGATTTCAACGGCTGTGTGTTCATCCGGGCGTTGAGCGAGTATCCCGAAGCGTCGCATCCCATTCATCGGACGGCCTGGCGGCATAAGGAAGCGGTGAAGGAGATGCTCACGGAACTCTGCGCCGCGGCTGAAGCGAGAAATCCTGCTGGCCTGGCCGATACGCTCAGTTTGTTGATTGATGGTGCCATCGTCGCGGCGCATGGCACACGCGAGATCGCCTCGGCGCGCTCCGCGCGGTCCACAGCGGCCCAGCTGCTGAAACTGGCCACGGCCTGAACATAGTCGGATCCCGGGCAGTTTGCGGCTGACGGCGGCGCGACGGGGCGATTTTGTTGGGCCATGCGACCCTCCCGCCTACTTGCCTGTGTGCTCGGACTCCTGGCCTGCGCTGGACCGACGTGGGCCGAACGCATCGTGCTCGTCGCGGGTGGAAGCGAAGAGCGCGTCGGCATCGAGGCTACTCGCGCCCGGCTCTATGAGCCGTTCGGCGTGGAATTCGGAACGGGCGGAGCCCTGTTCATCGTGGAAATGGCGTCTGGTAACCGGCTCCTGCGCGTCGATGCGCAGGGCGTGCTCACGCATGTCGCCGGCCAAAAAACGTCCGGCGACAGCGGCGATGGTGGTCCGGCGCTGGCGGCGCAATTCAACGGTCCGCACAATCTCGCGATCTCGCCGGATGGAAAAGTTCTGCTCGCCGACACTTGGAACGGCCGGGTGCGGGTTGTTGACCCGGCGGCCGGCAAGGTCGGATCGGTCGAGGGCTACGGCGTGCCCGCGGCGAAGGCCCGCGCCAGCGGTCCGTATTGCATCACGCTCGATTTCTCGGGCCAGCGTTTGCTCATTGCCGATCTCCAGCGCGTGCTGGCGCTCGATCTGAGAACCCATCGTCTCACTCTCATCGCCGGCAATGGCCAGAAAGGCGTGCCGACCGACGGCGCGGTGGCGACCGCGGCACCGCTGGTGGATCCGCGCGCCGTGGCGGCCGACCGGAATGGCAATGTATACATCCTTGAGCGCAACGGCCACGCGTTGCGCGTGGTGTCACCAGATGGACGCATCCGCACGGTCGTGAATACCTCCGGCAAGAAGGGCGCGACGGGCGATGGCGGCGAGGCGGCACTTGCAACGATGAATGGTCCGAAGCACCTCTGCATCGACCGCGATGACTCGGTGCTGATCGCCGATGCGGAAAATAATCTCATCCGTCGCTACGTGCCTACGACGGGAAAGATTCTGCGCGTGGCAGGAACAGGGAAGAAGGGCGCAGCCGGTTTGGGCGGTGCGCCCGAGCAGTGCGAACTGGCGCGGCCCCATGGCGTGACGGTTGCGCCCGACGGCACGCTCTACATCACGGACAGCTACAACGACCGTATTTTGAAGATCGTGAAGTGAGCGCGATCGTCGCGCTGCGGCACAAAAAGGGCCGGCATCGAGCCGGCCCTCAAATCAAACGAGAGGCGTGAGCGATCAGTGCCCGGCGCCGGCCTGATGCTCCTGGATATACTCCTGCTTAAGACCGAGTTTTTCAGGGGCGTGGAGGACGAGCATCTTCATGCGGACGTCGGCGGGGATGTCGGACGAGGTCGCTTTCGAGATGATCACCATGAGCGTGATCGCTAGCGGCACGGTCCAGATCGCAGGCTGTTCGCAGAGGATGCGGAGCAGCGGGTGCTGGGCCCAGAAGCCGTTGAGCGGGGCGAAGCCGGCGAAGAGCTTGCCCATCGGGCCCTTGTCGAGGGCGAGGGTGGAGAAGTTCGTGAGCGCAGCGGCGACGAGCGCGCAGAGGCCGCCGGTGAGCATGCCGATGGCGGCGCCCTTCATCGTCATGCCGCGCCACCATACGCTCATGAAGAGCAGCGGGAAGTAGCTCGCGGCGGCGATGGCGAAGGCCTGGCCGACCATGAAGTTGATCTCGAGCGGCTCGACGAAGCAGCCGAGACCGATGGCGACGGCGCCGACGAGGACGGCGGCTACCTTGAAGGCCACCATGCGCTCTTGCGGATTTGATTTCGGGCGGAGAATGCGGCCGTAGACGTCATGGGCGAGTGCGCCGGTCATTGAGACCAACAGACCGCTGAACGTGCTCATGAACGCCGCGAAGGCGCCGGCGCAGGTGATGCCGGAGAGGATCGAGCCGAGCACGCCGGCGTTGGCGCCGAGGAGTGTGGGGAGCTCGAGGACGACCTTGTCGGTGCCCTTGGCGCCGACGCCCGCGTAGAGCTCGGGCATGAGGTTGCGGCCGATGGCGCCGAAGACCGGCGGAAAGACGTAGAAGACGCCGATGAGAATCATGACCCACATCGTGGTGCGCTTGGCCGCGACGCCATCGGGGTTGGTGTAGAAGCGCACCAAAATGTGCGGGAGGCCGGCGGTGCCGCAGACGAGGGCGATGATGAGCGAGTAAGTGTAGAGGAGCGAGTAGGGCTTCTGGTGTTCGGCGAGGTAGGCGGCGCGCTGCTCGGGGGGAAGCGCGGCGGCGGCGGCGTTGACGGCCTTGGTGGTGAGCGGGCCGAAGGGCGCGACCCACACGCTGTCCTTCGGGGCCTTTTCCACGAGCGGCTTGCGCTGGACCTCGGCGCTGGGAGCGGCGGTCTCACCGACGGCGACATTGGCGCCGATCTGGCCGTTGTAGAAACCCACGACGGACATGAGGACGAAGATGGGCACGCTGATCGCGAACATCTTGATCCAATATTGGACGGCCTGAACGAGCGTGATGCCCTTCATGCCGCCCAAGGCTACGTTGAAGGTGATGACCGCGCCGACGAGGACGACGCCGGCCCAGTAGGGCATGCCGGGGAAAATGTAAGCGAGGGTGACGCCTGCGCCCTTCATCTGCGGCATGGTGTAGAAGAAACCGATGAACAGGACGAAGCAGACGGCGATTTTGCGGAAGAGTGGCGAGTCAAACCGACCCTCGGCGAAGTCCGGGATCGTATAGGCGCCGAAGCGACGCAGCGGGCCGGCGATGAAGAGCAGAAGGAAAAGGTAGCCGCAGGCGTAACAGACCGGATACCAGAGCGCATCGTAGCCGCTCGACATGACCAT
Source organism: Opitutia bacterium (assembly GCA_947453695.1). Taxonomy (GTDB): domain Bacteria; phylum Verrucomicrobiota; class Verrucomicrobiia; order Opitutales; family Opitutaceae; genus GAS368. Next base: position 40,231 of record CANGHW010000023.1, on the reverse strand, counting down.
GCCGGCGACGCCCATGAATGACGCGGCGGACAGATATTCGCCGGAGATGGCGGAGGCGTTCCAGCCGACGGAGACAGAGCGGCCAGCAACAAAGAAGTCGCTGGCGGTCTTGGAGGTCTTGGCGGAGCGGAAGCCCATCCAGATCGTGACGGCGACCGTGATGAGCGAGAAGGTGAGGATCCACGGGTCGACCTTGTCGAGGGCGGCGAGCGGGAGGAGCGGCAGCATGGCAGCCACAGGGAGGAGGTGAGGCATGGTTTAACGCGCCTCCTTTCGGGCGGTCTCGGCGCGGACGACCTCGGCGTCTTCCATCGCGATGGAACGCTTGATGAAGACGAAGGAGATGATCCAGACGAAGGGGAAGAACAGCACGCCGAGGATGAGCCAGCTTAGCGTGAAGCCCGCAACGCGCGTCGCCATGAGGGCGGGGGCGAAGTAGTTTAGGAGGGGCATCCCGAGGAGGGCGATAAGGAAGGTCGCCGCGCAGGCGATGGAGAGGCCGAGCTGTCGGCGCATGAGCGAGCGCAGGAACGACTCGCTATGCACCACGTCGTCGTGGGCGGGGGTGGGGGAGGACATGCGCGCGCACCTTGGCGGTGTGACCGGGGCGCGGCAAAGGGTTTTTTTGCGAACGCCGTCGAAACCGAAACGTTACAGGAAAAACGGCATTGCGGCTGGTCGGCGCGGGGCGATTCCGTCAACACGATGGTCCATGAAATGGCCTCTATTGGTTTGTGTGCTGGCAACGATGGGATGGTCGGCCGAGCCGGCTGAAAAGCCGGTTAAGTCGGCGACCGCGGCGGCAGCGGTGCCACTCGCACCGATCAGGACTCCCGGCTGGCGCTACGAGGAGTTGCGGCGCTACAAGGCGCCGGAGGCGGGGCAGGGTGTGGCGGTGGACCGGGAGTTTTTCTACGCGATCACCAACCACACGATCGGCAAATATCGCAAAGATACCGGCGCGCGCGTGGCGGGCTGGGAAGGCGGCAAGGGCGGGGAAGTCATCCACATCAATGCCGGCTTCGTGCGCGAGGGCCGGCTCTACGGCGTGCACTCCAATTTTCCCGGCGTGCCGATGCTGAGTTCGCTGGAGATCTTCGATACCACGACGTTGCAGCCGGTGGCGTCGCACAGTTTCGGGCGTATGGATGGCTCGTTCACCTGGCTCGACCGCGCGCCCGCCACGGCGACGCCGGCGGCAGCGGGACGCTGGGTTGCGTGCTTCGTGCACTACGGCGACAAGGGCGCGGAGCCCAATCGCGATGCGGCATGGACGCAGGTGATCGCATTTGACGACGAGTGGCGGCGCACCGCGGGGTGGGCGTTACCGGCGGACCTGATCGAGCGCTTCGGCGGCCGTGGCTTTAGTGCCTCCGGCGGGGCCTTTGGGCCGGGCGGTGATCTCTATCTCACTGGCCACGACAATACCGAGATCTACGTCGTGACGTGGCCCAAGGCTGGCTCGGTGTTGAAGTGGATCGCGACGATGCCGTTTCCCTCGGAAGGGCAGGCGTTCGCGTGGGACCCGTTTGAACCGGGCGTGCTCTACAGCATCCAGCGTAAGACCAAGGAAGTGATCGTCGGGCGCGTGACGCGGCCGTGAGGCCAGGGTGGAGGTGGTGCGGCCGGAATCTCCGCTCGGGGCCGGCGCGTCAGAGCAGCTTGCCGGGCTTATAATCGGCCGCGCCCTTGTGCTGCTTGGCGAGCGGTTGCACGTCGGCCACGAAGGCATCGACCTGGTGAGGGGCGGCGCCGACGAAGCGGGCGTTTTCCGCGAGGATCGCGGTGAGGGCTTTCTTGCCGAGGCCGATGCGTTTGTCGCCGGCGAGGCGTCCGAGGAGATCGGCGTCGCCGCCGGTGCGCAGGGCCTTGGCCGCGGCGAGGGCGTGCTCCTTGATGGCCTCGTGGGCGGTCTCGCGACCGGCGCCGCGCTTCACGGCTTCCATGAGAATGGTGGTGGTGGCGAGGAAGGGGAGGTTGCGCTCGTTTTCGGTGGCGATGGCGGCCGGGAAGACCTCCATCTGGCGCAAGACGGTGAGGTAGGTCTCGAGGAGACCGTCGATCGCGTAGAACGCGTCCGGCAGGGCGACGCGGCGCACCACGGAGCAGGAGACGTCGCCCTCGTTCCACTGGTGGCCGGCCAGCGCGCCCGTCATGGCGACATAGCCGGAGAGAATCGTCGAGAAGCCGCAGATGCGCTCGCAGTTGCGGGCGTTGACCTTATGCGGCATCGCAGAAGAACCGACTTGGCCCTCCTGGAAACCTTCGGTGAGTAGGCCAGCGCCGGCCATGAGGCGCAGCGTGGTGGCGAAGCTCGCGGCGGCGGCACCGAGTTGGTGCAGAGCGGTGGTCACCTCGAAATCGAGGCTGCGCGGGTAAACCTGCCCGACGGCGCTCAGCGAGGCATGGAAGCCGAGGTGCTTGATCACGCGGGCCTCGAGCTGGTCGACCTTCGCGCTGTCGCCACCTAAGAGCGTGAGTTGGTCGAGCTGCGTGCCGACGGCGCCCTTGAGGCCGCGCACCGGGTAGCGCTGGAGCAGTTCGTCAATCCGTTGAAACGCGAGCTGGAGCTCCTGGCCAAACATCGCGAGGCGCTTGCCAAGGGTGGTGGGCTGGGCCGGGACGTTGTGCGTGCGGCCTGTGATCATCAGATCGCGGTGGGCGGCGGCTTGGCGGGCGAGGGCGAGGAGGGCGGCGGCGGCCTTGAAGCGGACCAGTTTCAGAGCGCGGAAAATCTGCAGTTGCTCGACGTTTTCCGTGAGATCGCGGCTGGTGAGTCCGAGGTGGATGAACTGGCGCTTGGCGAGATCGGAGAACTCCTCGATGCGGGCCTTCACGTCGTGGAGCGTGATGCGTTCGCGGGCGGCGATGGCGACGAGGTCGATGTCACCCTTAACGCGCTCGTAGTCCTTAATCGCCTCCGCCGGGATGGCCACACCGAGATCGCGCTGGGCCTTCATCACCGCGATCCAGAAATCGCGCTCGAGGCCGACGCGGCCGTGCTGCGACCAGATGTCCTTCATCGCGCCCGAGGCGTAGCGCTCGGCGAGGACGTTGGGAATGGAGGCAGAGGCGGAGGCGGATTCGGGTTGGGCGTTCACGGGAAAACCGGGGGAGTAAGCCGCTGGTCCGCGCGATGGCGACGGGAAAAACCCGGCGGGCGCGTCATGGGGGAGTGCGTAGGCACTTCGTGCTAACCGAAGCGTTGTGTGAAGAGGTCGCGATCATTCGCGACGAGTTTACCGCGGAACTTAACCGGCAGGGTTTCGAAAGTGGCCAAGTTAGTCGCCACGTAGTCGGCCGAGCCGCCGACCTTGGGTAACTTGTTCGCCAAATCACGCGCGTGTCCCACGACTTGAAATTGCCGCGACGCGTGCGAACCGAAGTGAGCTCCGGCTATTTCTCCCGCGACAAAGTGAATACGCAGGTAAAAGGTGAGGTTGGGGAAAGACGGCTTTTCCGCGACCAATTGGCAGGCGGTTTCATACGCGTTTACGGCTAGTTTCTCCAAATCGCCGGGTTTCCAGTAGGCCAACACGCAGTCGCCGACGCATTGCTCGATACTGCCTCCGCGTCGTTCGACGATGGCGATTTGATAGTTGAGAATCCGGGATACCGCTTTGACCACTTCCATCGGCGGAAAATGTCCCGAACTCGTCCGTGGCGAATGGACTTCTGAGGTGAGAAACACGCCCTGACCGGAAAAAGGCTGCGGTTCGCGTGGTGGCTGCGGGGCGATCAACGATCGGAGCCAAGTGCTCATGTTGGATTGGCGCCGAATCCTCACGCCGCCAAGCACCGCACGGCCATTTCGCGGAGGACTTCTTCCTGCTCGTGGGGGCGTTGGACGATCTCCTCGAAGGCGGCGATGAACTCCTGCTGATTGTCGATCAGGCGGCGGAGGGTCGGGAGCTTCGCGCTGCCGGCGAGTTTGCCGAGATACCAGGGGTTTTGGGTGAAAAGATTGTAGGAGCTCTTTTCCGTCGCGCCGACGAATTTGGCGCCGTGGGCGGCCTGGGCTTTTGGGAAACCGTCGAGACCACGCGGTCCGATGCGGACATCACCGGCATCCACGAGGGCGCGGACTTGGAGCAGGATGCGATTACGGTTCTGGAGGGCGCTGATGATCGGGCGGGCGTCGCCGCCGGTGAAGAAATGCCGGTGCAGCGCGGCAAGTGTCCACTTGAGATCGCCGCTGAAAAATGCTTCGGCGGCCTCGAAGAAATCGCCCTCGGCAGTGTTGGCGGTGAGGTCGGCGACATCGGCCTCCGAGATGGCGACGCCATCCTGGGCGTGGGTGGCGAGTTTGCGCGTCTCCTCGACGAGGAGGCGGGTATTTGCGCCGACTTTGGCCAGAAGGAGCTCGATGGCGCCGGGGGCGAAGGCAGTGCCCAAGGCTTCGGCTTCGGCGAGGACCACACCGGCGAGGGCCTCGCCCGGGCTGTCGCCATCGCCGCCGGCGAGCGCGAAGTCGGCGTTTTTCTCGCACCATTTCGGGAAGGAGCGGCGGCGATCGACCGGTGCGGCGGTGATCAGGACGGCGGTTTCTTCGGGATTAATGGCTTCGAGCAGTTGCTGGAGATCCTCGACGAGCTTGAGGGTGCTCTCGGCGCGGCCGGTGACGGTATCGGCGAGGAAATTGACGTCCTTGAACCACACGACGCGTTTGCCGCCGAACATGGAGACGGTCTGCACGCTCTCGCGGAAACGGTTCACGGCGGCCTCGACCTCGGCGACGTTGCCGGCGAAACCGCTGAGGACTTCGCGGGCGTATTCGTCGGTGACCTCGGCGGCGAGGGCGTCGAAACGCTCCTTGCCTAGGCGGCCGACGAGGAAGTCGTCCGCACCGCAGACAAAGGTAAATTTTTTGCCGGACGCCATGGGAGGGCGTAGTTGGCCGGGAAGCGCCGGTGGGCGCACGAAAAAAATCTCGGCATTGCCGTGGTCGGCCGGACGGATGAGGATAGGCGAATGCGCCAAACCGCCACATCACTGCCAACGGTTTTTTCCGCGCTGCCGCGTTCGCGGCTGGTCCCTCCGATTAACCGGGGGGCGGCAGCGCGTGAGTGAGGAGTCATCTGGTCCGGTGCGGGTCCATGTGATCGTCGCCGCAGTGACGGCGGTCGCGGCGATGGTGCTGTTTGTTCTTTTATTGCGGGATTCCGTGGTCCTCGGCCTCGCGCGGGAGTTGGGAGCCGATACTTCGCTTCAATACACGTTGGTCACAATTAGCGGCGTGGCGGGGGCGCTGGGCTGTGTGCTGGCGGCGGCGGTGCGTTGGGTGAATTCCCAATGGTTGCTGGCGGGCGGATTTGCGCTCGCAGCCGGGGCGATGCTGACGGCGTTTGGCGTTGATTCTTGGGGGGCGGTTGGTCGCGTTTGCCGCACTGGCGGCGTTGGCGGCGGGTTGGTTGACGGTGATGTTGTCGCTGGCGCTGCGGCCGGCGGTGGGGTCGGAGAAACTGGGCCTTTGGATCGGACTTGGGGTGGGATTGGCCTTTGCGGCGTTTAGCGCGCCGCATGTGTTTCAGGCCTCGGTGGCGGCGCATGTGTTGGTCGCGACGCTGGCGGCGGTGGCCGGGGTGGTGGCGGCAGTGGTGCTCCGGCCGCGGTTCTCCGCGACGTCGTTTTCGCCCGACTATCAGCCGCGCATCTGGCTGACCTGGATCGTCGTGTTGCTTGTCCTGGTGTGGATGGACAAGGCGGCGTTGTTCGTGCTCCGCACCGCGGCGGCGCAGGGCGAATTTCAGTGGGGCGGCTGGTGGTCACAGTGGAGCACGGCGTGCCTGCACTTCCTCATCGCGGCGGTAGCGGGAGCGGCCTTTGACCGGGGGCAGGCGGCGGGGATGTTGCTCCTTTCCCTGGTGCTGTTGCTGGCCGCGTGCACGCTATCGCACAATGACACTCAGGCCTATGCGGCGGCGGAGATTTTTTACGCGCTGGGGACCTCCATCTACGTGACGGCATTGGTATTTTACTCTGCGCGCGGCGGGCGCCCGTGGTCGGCGGCGGGGGTCCTGGCCATCACGCGCTGGTTGGGCGGGGCGCTGGGTGTGGCGGCCGGTCTGGCCTTCGGCAGCGTGCCCGACGGGTGGCTGCTGGGTATCGCGTTGGTCGCGGTGTTGGCGGTTTGGCAGCGTGCCCGGCTGCGTGAGCGTTAGACGGCGGGCGCACGAAAAAAATCGCCTCGTCCTGAACCGACCGTGAGGCTTCGGGTCCGTCTCGCGATGCCGCCCACCGAAAACTCCGCCCCCGCCGCGTCCGGCCCTGTGCCGTGGTCGCGGGACCTCCTGCTCCTCGCCCTCGCGTTTGGCGCCCTGTTTTTCTTCAGGCTCGGGAGCTATCCCCTGAGCAATCCCGACGAAGGCCGCTACGCGGAGATCCCGCGCGAGATGGTCGCGAGCGGCGACTTCATCACACCGCGGCTGAACGGCGTGAATTATTTCGAGAAACCGCCGCTGGTGTATTGGACGACGGCCGTCTGCCTGAAGGTGTTCGGCGCGAGCGAGTGGTCGATGCGCACGACTCCGGCGCTCTTCGCCCTGCTGGGCGTGCTGGTGACATATGCGGCGGCGCGGCGGCTGCATGGCCGCGAGGCGGGGGTGCTTTCGGCGCTCGTGTTGGGCACCTCGATTCTCACCTTCGTGCTCGCGCACATCATGCTCCTCGATATGGCGGTGTCGGTGCTGATGGCGGCGACGCTGTTTTGCTTCATTCTCGGCGTGCGCGAGGCCCCGGGCACGCGGCGGCGCTGGTTTTTCTACGGACTCTATGCGAGCGCGGCAGTGGCGACGCTCACTAAAGGCCTCATTGGCTTCCTGGTCACGGGCGCGGTGATGTTCTTTTGGCTGTTGATTTTTAACCAATGGAAACGGCTGCTCCCGATGTATCTGCCGAGTGGTGCGACGCTGTTTCTACTCATCGCGGCGCCGTGGCACCTGCTCGCTGCGCAGCACAACGAGACTTGGGCGCACCGCTACTTTGTGTATGAACACTGGGAGCGTTTCATGACGCCGGCCGCCTCGCGTCCAGGAGCGTGGCACTACTTTATTTGGATCGTGATCGCCGGTCTGATCCCGTGGACGGGCTTCCTATGGTCGGCGGCGCGCGATTCTGTCCGCGGCGGTTGGGCGAAGAAAAACGAGAACGCTGACGCCTGGTTCTTCATCGTATGGGCGGGGTTCATTTTTCTGTTTTTCAGCAAGTCCCACTCGAAGCTCGCGCCCTATATCATGCCGATATTTCCCGCGTTGGCGGTCATGGTCGGCGCTTGGCTGGCGCGGGCGTTGCGGGACGCGGATGGCGCGAAACGCCTCCGGCTCGGCCTGGCGCTCTTTTCTTTCTTCTGCGGGCTGCTCGGTCTGGCGCTCGTGGTGGCTGTCCTGCGGCCGGCGCTCGTGCGGATGGGCCCGGAGCAGGCGGCGGCGCTGCAGCTCCCGGCCTTCGCGATGGCGGCGGTGCTCTGGACTGGCGGGGTGGTCACGCCCTGGCTCGCCAAGATCCGCGGCGTGCGGACCGGCCTGATCGGCCTCACGGCGACGATGGCGCTGTTTTTCGGCGGTCTGCAGTTTGCCGCACCCAATATCTCGAAGCCCGGCACCAAGGAACTCGCGGCAGTCGTCACGGCGAAGGCCAAGCCCGGTGATCGCGTGCTACACTACCATGAGTTTTTCCATGATTTCACCTTCTACGCCCAGCGCGTGGTCGACGTGGTGGCGTTCAAGGGCGAGCTCCAACTCGAAGAAGATGCCGCGGCGCGCGCGAGCGGGCGCTTCCTAGAAGAGCCGGCGTTTCGTCAGCTCTGGGCCGGCAGCGGCCGCGTGTGGGCCGTCGCCCGCAAGAAAGACCTGAAGGAACTCTTCGGGGACGCGACGTTCCGTTATCATTTGATCGCGGAAACCCGCGATCACACGCTTTTCAGCAATCAACCCTGACATGTCCGCGCCTGCCGCTCCTTCCGCACTGCCTTATCTGCCGCTCACCCGTCCGACGATCGATGAAGAGACGATCGCGGGCGTCGCCGACGTGCTCCGGTCTGGCTGGATTACGTCCGGTCCCAACGTGAAGGCGCTCGAGGCGAAGCTTTCCGAGTATTGCGGCGGCCGGCCCGTGCGCGTGTTCAATTCCGGCACTTGCACGATGGAAATCGCGCTGCGCATCGCGGGCGTCGGCCCTGGTCACGAGGTCATCACGACGCCGCTGTCGTGGGTCGCGACGAGCAATGTGATCCTCGAAGTCGGTGCGCGGCCGGTGTTCGTGGACATCGATCCCGTCACGCGAAACATCGACCTCAATCGCATCGAGGCGGCGATCACTCCGGCGACGCGGGCAATCATTCCCGTAGATCTCGCTGGGCTGCCCGTGGATCGCGACCGGCTCTACGCCATCGCGAAAAAGCACAACTTGCGAGTGGTCGAAGATGCCGCGCAATCCTACGGCACGACGTGGAACGGGCAGCGGATTGGTGCGATTGGCGATTTTGTTTCGTTCAGTTTCCACCCGAACAAGAACGTCACGACCATCGAAGGCGGCGCGCTCGTGTTGAACAACGAAGCCGAAGCCAAACTCGCCGAGCAGTATCGCCTCCAGGGCGTGGTGCGCAGCGGCTTCGACGGGATGGAAGTCGACGTCGTGGGCGGAAAATTCAACCTGACCGACGTCGCCGCCCGGGTTGGCCTTGGGCAATTGCCGCGGATCGATGAGTTCAACGCCAAGCGCCGCGAGCTCGTGCGGGCCTACTTCGAGTTGTTCGAGCGCCCGGCAGTAAAAGCGCTCGGCTGCGGCTTGCCGGTGGCGGATTTCACGCAGACGAATTGGCACATGTTTCAAGTCGTGCTGCCGGCCGACCGGCTGACGATCAAGCGAGCAGACGTGATGGCCAAGATGCACGCGGCCGGCGTGGGCACCGGCGTGCACTATCCGCCGATCCATCTCTTTGCGGTCTATCGGCGGCTCGGCTGGAAAGAGGGCGACTTCCCGTTGGCCGAGGCGACCTGCCGCAATATCCTGACGCTTCCCCTCTTCCCGACGATGACGCCGGGCGACGCTGTGCGCGTGGTGGACACCTTGGCCGGGATCCTTTCCGCTCACCTCCTGCCATGAGTGCTCCGTCCCCCATCCAGCTCTCGATCGTCATCCCCGTTTACAACGAGGAGCTGAATTTGCCCACGCTCTTCACACGCCTCTATCCGGTGCTCGACCGGCTCGGCCGCCGCTACGAAGTCATCTTCACCAACGACGGCAGCGCCGACCGCTCCTTCCAGCTCCTGCAGGCCCAATACGCGGCGCGGCCCGACGTCACCCGCGTGATCGATTTCAACAATAACTACGGCCAGCACATGGCGATCATGGCGGCCTTCGAGCGCGTGCGCGGCGACGTGATCGTGACGCTCGACGCCGATCTGCAAAATCCGCCCGAGGAAATCCCGAAGCTGCTCGAAAAGATCGATGCCGGGCACGACTACGTGGGTGGCTACCGCCTCAATCGGCAGGACTCGTTTTTCCGGAAATATGCGTCGCGACTCATCAATCTCGTGCGCGAGAAAACCACGAGCATCGAGATGACGGACCAAGGCTGCATGCTCCGCGCCTACAGCCGCCAGATCATCGATGCGATCGTGCGCAGTGGGGCGATCAACACCTTCATCCCGGCGCTCGCTTACAGTTTTTCGGGCAACCCAGCCGAGGTGGGAGTGAAACACGAGGAGCGACACGCCGGCGTGTCGAACTACTCCTTCTACAGCCTTATCCGGCTGAACTTCGACCTCATTACCGGCTTCTCGATCGCGCCGCTGCAGTATTTCACGATGTTCGCGATGGCCTGCTGTGCGGGCAGCGCGCTCTTCGTGCTCGTGCTCGCGATCCGACGGGTATTCTTCGATTACACGGCCGCTGAGGGACTCTTCACGCTCTTTGGCGTGCTGTTTTTCCTGATGAGCGTGGCCCTGCTTGGCATCGGCCTGATCGGCGAATACGTCGGCCGCACTTACCAAGTCGTGCGCGCCCGTCAGCGCTATCATGTGCGCGAGACGCTCGAGACGAAATGACCATGTCGACTAAACCCCGCATCCTCTTTTTCGGCTACAGCGAAGTCGGCTATTCGTGTCTTTCGCTGCTCCTCGAACGCGGCGACAACGTTGTCGCCCTCATCACGCATGAGGACAATCCGCACGAGAAAATCTGGTTCAAGACTCCGGCGGTCGCGGCGAAGGAGAAGGGAATTCCTGTTTTCACGCCGGAGTCGGTGAACACGTCCGAGTGGCGCGAGAAAATCGCGGCGCTGAAGCCTGATTTGATCTTGTCGGTTTACTACCGCCACATGATCGGCACGAAAATCCTCGGTATTCCACCGCTCGGCGCGTGGAACATGCATGGTTCGTTGCTCCCGAAATACCGCGGCCGGGCGCCGATCAATTGGGCCGTGCTGCACGGCGAACCGCGCATCGGCATGACCCTGCACCGCATGGTGAAATCCGCCGACGCGGGCGCGGTCGTTGATCAGGAAGGCGTAGAGATCGGACCGCGTGACACGGCGGAGCAGGCGTTTCGCAAAGTGCTTCCGTGTGCCCGCGCGGTGCTGACGCGGCAGATCGACGCGCTGCTAGCCGGCACCGTGAAGGAAACGCCGCAGGATGAAACGCAGGCGAACTACTTCGGCGGGCGCAAACCCGAGGATGGCCGGATCATTTGGACGCAGACGTCGCGGCAGATCTTCAACTTGATCCGGGCGGTGACGGATCCGTATCCCGGCGCATTCACCGAGTTGAGCGGGGTGCGCCTCATGGTTTGGTGGGCGGAGACGGACACGCCGGTGGTGCGGGCGATAACCGGCCGGACGGGGGCGGCGGGTGAAATTCTCTCGGTCTCGCCGCTTGTGGTCGCGACGGGCGACGGCGCCTTGGAACTGACCAAGACCGAGTGGCGCGGCGCACCTGCGCAGCAGTTGCAAGTCGGACAAAGGCTCGCCTAAGCGCAGCCGTTCTCCAAACCTCCCCGGCTCAAACCTCAATTTCATGCCTCTCAAAGTCCTCATTCTCGGCGCCAACGGCTTCATCGGCAGCTCGCTCACGCGGGCGATTCTCAAACAGAAAGACTGGGAGGTCTACGGGATGGACATCGGCTCCCATAAGCTGGAGGACAGCTTGGGTAACCCGCGCTTCAAGTTCGTTGAGGGCGATATCACGATCAACAAAGAGTATATCGAGTATCACGTGAAGAAGTGCGACGCGGTCATCCCTCTTGTCGCCATCGCTAATCCGATCCAATACGTGAAAGACCCGCTGCGCGTCTTCGAGCTGGATTTCGAGGCCAACCTCGCGGTCGTGCGCCAGTGCGCGAAATACAAGAAGCGCATCATTTTTCCGTCCACCTCCGAGGTCTACGGCATGAGCACCGACGCCAAGCTCGACGAAGAGACTACGAGCCTCGTCTACGGCCCGATCGAGCGCCAGCGTTGGATCTATGCCTGCTCGAAGCAGCTGCTCGACCGCGTCATCTACGCCTACGGCGTGCGCGATGGCGTGGACTACACGCTCTTCCGTCCCTTCAACTGGATCGGGCCGCAGCTCGACGACGTGATGGAGCCGAAGGAAGGCAGCTCGCGTCTCTTCACGCAGTTCATCTCGAACGTGATCTTCAAGAAGCCGTTGCAGCTCGTCGACGGCGGCAAGCAAAGCCGGTCTTTCACGTTCATTGACGACGGCGTCGATGCGCTCCTCCGGATCATCGAGAACAAGGACGGCTGTGCGTCGCGGCAGATTTTCAATCTCGGCAATCCGAAGAACGACGTGAGCGTGGCGGACCTCGCGAAATACATCATCACGGCGTTCAAGGATTATCCCGACTACGCCGAGCACGTGAAAGCCGCGAAGACCGTGGTCGTGCCCTCGGGCCAATATTTCGGGAAATATTACCAAGACATCCAGAAACGCGTGCCCTCCATCGCGAATGCGACGAAGCGCCTCGGCTGGAAACCCAAGGTGAATCTGAAGACGGCGATTAAGCTCACGCTGGATTACCACCTCGCCCACAAGGACTATCAGTTGGAGTGAAGAGGGTAGGGGCGTAGCTCCGCGACGTCCGCGGACGGCCCGGAGCGCCTCCGCTACCAGTCAAAGCCATGTCCATCCGCCTCGCGCTCAAAGTTGATGTCGATACCGACCGTGGCACGCGGGAAGGCGTGCCCAATCTCGTGGCGGACTGCCGCGAAGTAGAGGCGGAGGCGTGTTTCCTGTTTTCCCTCGGGCCGGACCAGACGGGTCGCGCGATCACGCGGGTGTTGCGGCCCGGATTTTTCAAGAAGGTCAGCCGCACCAGCGTGGTGCAGATCTACGGCGTGCGGACGCTGCTCAACGGCACGTTGCTGCCGGCGCCGCACATCGGACGGCGCAACACCGACGTGATGCGACGGGTGCGCGACGACGGCTACGAACTCGGCATCCACTGCTTCAATCACTACCGCTGGCAGGACTATCTGCATCGAATGTCGCTCGGCGAGGTGCGCGAGGAATTCGTCGCGGCGCGGGCGGAGTTTTTGCGCGTCTTCGGCACCGAGGCGCGGACGGCGGGAGCGCCGGGATGGCAGAGCAGTGCGCACAGCCGCGAAATCTACGATGAGGCGGGCCTGCTCTACGCGAGCGACACGCGGGGCGGCGCGCCGTTTTTCCCCCGCATCGGCGGCAAAGTGTTTAGGACGGTGGAAATCCCGAGCACGCTGCCGACCTTCGACGAACTCATGGGGCGGCCGGAATATCCCGACGACAAGATCGTGGCGCACTACCTGAGCCTGTTGCGCGAAGACGTGGTGAATGTGTTTACGCTGCACGCGGAGATCGAGGGCATGGGACGGCGGCAGTTGTTTCGCGACCTGCTCTCGGCCTGTCGGGCACGCGGCGTCGAGTTTGTGCGCCTCGACGACTACGCGAAGACCTTGCTGGCGAACCGGGCGGCGATCCCGGTGCGTGACCAAGTGATGGCTGAGATTGACGGACGCTCGGGCTTCGTCGCGGCGCAGGCTGCGTGAGTGCGCGTTACTTTTCGATCCGGCGGAAAAGCCAGATCCCGAGAAGGAGGAAGATCAGGTTGGGCAGCCAGAGCAGCACATCAGGGTGATACTCCGGGTGGCGGTCGAGCCAGCCAACCATGACGGTCAGGATGTAGTAGCCAAGGGCGAGCAGCACGGCGACGCCGAGGTTGGCGCTCGTCTCGCGGCGGGAGACCTTGATGCCGAGCGGAACGCCGATCAGGGCGAATGCCAGCACGGAAACGGCGATGGTGAATTTCTCCTGCACCGTGAGCCGCACCTTCATCACGGAGCGGGCGTGCTGTTTCTCTTCGCCGGGTTTGACGGGAAGGGCGGCGACACGGGTTTCTTCCCGTTGGAGTTCGCTGTAAGTCATCCACTGGATCTTCTGCCGGACGCTGCTGCGGCCAAAGAGGCGATCGAGGGAAAGGCGGACGGGTTCGGACTTTTCAAACGAGCCGACGAGCTGGGCATCGGTGAAGACCTCGGGGCTCTTGGCGTCGCGGGTTTCGACCTGGGCACGCGTGAGAGTGAGAATGAGGTCGTTGGCGGTTTCGTCGTAGTCGAAACGACCGGACTCGGCGCGGACGAATTGCGTGACGCGGCGGTCGACGTCGAGTTTCCAGAGCCAGAAATCGCGCATCACGGCGCCCTGTTTTTCGCCGACGTAGATGACGTAACCGGGGAATTCTCGGATAAAGGTCTTCGGCACGATGAAGCTGAGGGGATTGGCGCGCACGGCGTCGCCGAGCTCCTTGTGGTAGGCGACGCGAGCGCGGGGCATCGACTCGAAGTTGACGTAGAGGGCCAGGGCGGCGCCGAGGGCGCCGAGGATCCAGACCGGGCGCGCGATGCGGGCGAGGCTGAGGCCGGCGGCGCGCATGGCGGTGATCTCGCTATCGGCCGAGAGGCGACCGAGAGTGAGGAGGACGCCGGTGAGCATGCCGAGAGGCAGCGAGTAAATCGCTACGGCGGGAATCAACAGCCAGATGAGGCGGAGGAAAACGCCAATCGAGAGCTGGCCGGAGAGTAGGAAGCCGAGCAAATCGCGGATCGTGTTGCCCAGCATCAGCACGAACGAGAACAGCGCGACCGCGCCGGCGCACGTGAAGAGCACGCTTTTGAAGATGTGGCGGTCGAGGAGATTCACGCGAAAGGGCGCTCGGTGATCGCAGACGGACCGGCGGCGGACAAGGCGGTTCGCGGGAAACTACAAATCGAGGGAAAGCTGGGGGCCTCCACCGGCAGGAGTGGGTTCGGCCGGGGCGAGGCACGCGGGGCCTTCGTGGCGGACGTTGCTCACGTAGGTGCTGACGGCGAATTTCGTGACTGCGGCGGTGGGCTGCGCGCGCAGCAACGGTTGGAGCTGGGCGGGGTCGGTGATTGCCGGATCGAGCCAAGTTTCGAACGTGGCGTCGGTGAGCATCACGGGTATGCGGTGATGGATGGGCCGCATGAGGTCGTTGGCCTCGGTGGTGACGAAGGCGCACGATTCGCGCACGGTGCCATCGGGGGCGCGCCACATATCCCAGAGGCCGGCGAAGCCAAACGGGACCTCGTCGCAGAGACGAAAGAGCCACGGTTTCTTGATGCGACCGATGGTTTCCCATTCGTAGAAACCCGAGGCGGGAATGACGCAGCGGCGGGTGCGCAGGGCGTCGCGGAAGGAAGGCTTGGTGGTCAGGGTTTCGGCGCGGGCGTTGACGAGCGGCTGACCGTCGTCCGAAGCCGACCAGGAGGGAACTAGGCCCCAGCGGAGGGCGGTGGATTCGCGGGCGGCGAGCGGAGCGGTGCGTTGGCGGACGACGGGGATGTCGGTGCCCGGGGTGACATTGTAGCGCGAGAGGAACTGGGCGGGTGCAGCGATGCCGAGACGCGCGAGGATGTCGCGGTAGTGTTGCTCAAGCAGGACGTAGCGGGTGCACATGCGGGAAAGGCGCTGGAAGCTGAGAGTCCAGAGCTGAGAGCCGAGTGCAAAGCTGAAGGAGAGCGGGACTAGAAGAGGGAGAGTTGCTCGCCGCCGGGGCGGCGGAAGGAGGCGGTGCTGAGGGTGAGCCTCTCTTGGTTGAGGCCGGCGCGGCGAGCGGAGGCTTGGAAGAGAGCGCGGAGTTGGTCGGCGAAGATGCCTTCGCCGCGGAGGCGTTTGCCCCATTCGGAGACGTTGAGCTGGCCGCCGCGCAACTCGCGCACGCGGTCGAGGACGCGGGCTTTTTTCGACGGAGCGTGATCGTCGAGCCATTGGAGGAACACGTCTTTCACGGCGTGGGGCAGGCGCATTACAACGTAGCCAGCACGCGTGGCGCCGGCAGCGGCGACGGCTGCGAGGATGGCCGGCATTTCGTGGTCGGTGAGGCCCGGAATGATAGGCGCGACCATGGCGCCGACGGGAATTCCGGCGTCGGCGAGTTCGCGGATGGCGCGCAGGCGGGCGGCGGGGCGCGAGGCGCGGGGTTCGAGTTTCCCGGCGAGGTCGGTGTCGAGCGTGGTGACGGACACGTAGACGGCGGTGCACTGGTGGCGGGCAAGCTCGGCGAGGACGTCGCGATCGCGGGTGACGAGGGCGTTTTTCGTGACGATGGAAATCGGCTGGCGAAACTCGGCGCAAACCTCGAGGCAGCCGCGGGTGACGCGAAACTGGCGCTCGGCAGGTTGGTAGCAGTCGGTGACGCCGCTCATGGCGATGCTCTGCGGCTGCCAGCGGGGCGAGGAGAGTTCGCGGCGTAGGATCTCGGGCGCGCGGGTCTTCACCATGATCTTCGTCTCAAAATCGAGGCCGCTGCTCCAGCCGAGGTATTCGTGGTAGGGGCGGGCGAAACAATAGGCGCAACCGTGCTCACAGCCGCGGTAGGGATTGAGGCCAATGGTGAACGGAATGTCGGGGCTGTCGTTCTCCGTCAGCAGCGATTCGGTGCCATCGACGAAGAACTGAGTCCGCGGGTGCGGACGTTCCTCAGGATCGGCGGAGAGGTAGTTGGGGTCGGGCGTAACGATGAGCGGTTCGAAGCGATTCGGGGGATTGGTGTGCGCGCCGCGGCCATGGATTGGGGCGCGGGGATCGGGTGGCATAGTGTGCACGCGCACACGTTAGCAAAAAACGTGGCTGCGCCAGCCTGAATCGCTTTTCTCGGCCTATGTTTTCGGAAAAAGCCACGCGCGCGATCCGCGTGACGAGAGTCGAGGGGATGGAGGCGTCGGAGGAAGTGGACGATGTGCTGGCAGCGGAAGAGCCGCTGGAGATCCGCGTGGATGGGCGGAGTGTGGCGGTGGTAATGCGCACGCCGGGGCACGACCGGGAGCTGGCGGCGGGGTTTTTGGTGACGGAAGGGATTTTGCGGCGGCGGGACGAGGTGCTGGACATGGTGTATTGCGCGATGCGACGGAAAGGCGATGTAGACGAGGCGGTGCCGGAGTCGCGGGAGAACGTGCTCGATGTGCTGCTGGCGCCGGGAGTGGAGGTGGACTGGTCGAGGTTGACGCGGAACGTGTTCACCTCGTCGAGCTGTGGTATTTGCAGCAAGGCGAGCATCGAGGCGGTGCGCGGACAGTTTCCGGCGATTGAGGCGCCGTGGACGGTGCGGCGGGCGGTGTTGGCGGCTCTGCCGGAGCAATTGCGGGCGGCGCAGGCGGGATTTGCCGCGACGGGCGGGTTGCACGCGAGCGGGCTCTTCGATGCAGAGGGTCGCCTCATCGTGGCGCGGGAAGATGTGGGGCGGCACAACGCGCTCGATAAAGTGGTGGGACATGCCTTTTTATCGGAGCGGTTGCCGCTGGAGGAGCAGGTCTTGCTAGTGAGCGGGCGGGTGAGCTTCGAGATCATGCAGAAGGCACTGGCGGCGGGCGTGCCCTGCGTGGCGGCGATCTCGGCGCCGACGAGTGCGGCGGTGGAGTTTGCGCGGGCGAGCGGGCAGACCCTGGTGGGGTTTTTGCGGGGCGCGCGGATGAATGTTTACGCCGGCACCTTGGCCGGGTGAGGGTGTCGCAGTCGCTTCCGCATGAAATCCGTCCTCTCCCTTTTGACTGTTCTCGCCTTGTTCGCCCTGTCGCTCGCCGCGGCGGAGAGCGAGACGATGGCCGACCGCTCGTTGCGAAATATCGCGGCGAAACAGCGGGAGATTTTTGCCGACGCGGAGAAGAAAGGCGAACGGCTCAGCGAGGAGGGGTTTCGCGTGCAGGTGCAATCCCTGGTGCACGAGTATGAACGACTCTTGAACGACAATCCGAAGTTCGCGCTTGGGCACGCGGCCTACGGTGCGCTGCTTGGCAAGGTCGGCATGCGCAAGGAATCGGCGGCGATGCTGCTGAAGGCCAACCAGCTCGATCAGGACATCCCCTATGTGAAGAACCAGCTCGGAAATTATCTGGCGGAGGAGGGCAAGCCGCTCGAGGCGGCGCCGTATTTCCTGGCGGCGATCAAACTCGCGCCAAACGAACCGCTTTATCACTACCAGCTCGGCTCGCTCCTGGCGGAAGCGAAGGACGATTTTCTCAAGAGCGGCGAGTGGACTCGGCCGGCGCTCGATCAGTCGATGGCGAATGCATTCAAGCGGGCGACGGAGCTCGCGCCGGAACGCTTTGAGTTGGCCTATCGCTACGCGGAGTCGTTTTACGACGTGGAAAAACCGGATTGGGATGCGGCGCTGAAGCTGTGGGCGGCCCTGGAGGACAAGGCGCAGACACCGATCGAGCGTCAGACGATGCGGCTGCACGCGGCCAATGTGCTGATCAAGCAGGGCAAGACCGACCATGCGAAGACGTTGATGGCGACCGTAGATGAGCCGGCTTTGCAGGGGCAGAAGCAAAAGCTCGTTGCCCAGCTCGGGGAAAACGCGAAGAAGTGAAGGCTTATGGATCTTGGCATCACCCCCGAATTTATCCGGGCCGGGCTTATTTTTTACATTCTGCTCTTCGCGTGCCTTATTTTACGCGCATTTGCGCAGGCGTGGCTGGCGGACCGGCTGGGTGATCACACGCCGCGCGACGAAGGTCGCGTGACGCTCTATCCGGTGCCACACGTCGACCTGCTCGGCACGGTGATTCTACCCCTGATCTGTATTTTTTTCCTCCAGCCGCGCCTGACGTCGATCAACTTTTTCCTCGCGTGGACGAACCCGGTGCCGATCAACCCGGCGAATTTCCGTAATCCTTCACGCGACTATCTCTTCACCCAACTCTCCAGCTGCCTGATGAGCATTTTGATCGCGCTGTTTGCGGCGATCATGGGTGGCATTCTTTACAAATACGATCAACGGACGGCGGAGATTTTTCTCAGCCTGATCGGCATCAACGCGATGCTCATCGTGCTCGATCTGCTGCCGATCCCACCCTTGCCCGGTGGCTGGGTGCTGAAGCATTTCGGCGTCATTTCCGAGGAAGCTTTTTGGCAAATCGCGCGCTGGAGCGGACTCGTGTTCATGGTTGCGATCAATTTCCCGCCGGTGCGTGCACTCTTGGGAATGTTGATCCGAATCGCGGCAACGCCGTTTGAATTGATTTACGGCGGGCTCGCCATGGCGTTGCGATGAGACCGCGCGGTGCGGGGCCGGTCGGGAAAACGTTGCTCCCTCGGGGCGTGGCACCGGTCACGCTCGGCGATTGGCTGATGGCGGCAGAAAAACTCTACGTGCGCGAGCGGGTCGCGCTCGGGCAGGTCGCAACGAATGCCCATGACGAGGCGCTTTATCTGCTGCTCACGGTGCTCGGACTGCCGCTCGATAGCGACGCGAGTGTCCTGAAGAAAAAGCTGACCGCGCAGCAGCAGGAGAAGGTGGAAGAGACATTGCGGCGTCGGGTGCTCGAACGCGTGCCGGCGGCGTATCTCACGCGTGAAGCGTGGTTGGGCGAGCATCGGTTCTACGTCGACGAGCGTGTGATTATTCCGCGCAGCTATTTCTTGGAAATCATTGCGGAGCAGCTCGACGGCTGGCTGCGGGCGCCGGGAAAAGTGAAACGCGTGGTCGACGTGTGCACGGGCTCGGGGTGTCTCGCGATTTTATTGGCGCACCATTTTCCGGCGGCGAAGGTCGACGCGATCGACCTCTCGACGGAGGCGTTGGAAGTAGCGAAAATCAATGTGCGTGAGCATCGATTAGGGAAACGGGTGACGTTGTATGCGAGCGATGTGTTCGATGCGGTGCCGCCCACGAAGTATGACGTGATTCTCAGCAATCCGCCTTACGAGCCGAGCGCGCACGTGGACCGGCAGGCCCCGGAATTTGCGGCGGAACCGCGCATGGCGCACGACGGCGGCCGGGATGGTTTTGTGATCATTCGCAAACTGCTCCAGCAGGCGCGCACGCGGCTCACTCCGGAGGGCATCGTGTTGATCGAAGTCGGTGGATTGATGGCGGCGCTGGACAAGGAGTTCGCAGCGCTGGAGCCCCACTGGCTACACACGGCCGACGGATCGAACTGCGTGTGTGTGATCCACGCGGCCCGGTTGGCAAATTGGCGCGGGTGACCGCGCAAGGCATCCCGTGGCCGTCCCGGGTGTCGCAGGTCTTTAGAGGCTCGGGGCTACTTCGAGCGCAGGATATTGGCGAGGAGCTGAAAGGCGACGAAGCCGATCACGAAGGCGTTGCTCAGTTCGAGGCCGAACGGGTGGCCGGCAAGTAGGAGCCAGACGATGGCCACACCCATGGCGGCGAGAATAGCGGTGCAACTGCCGAGGATCAGGCGGTTGCGCTCGGTGTGGGCGAAGGTAGCGGCGAGGCAGATCGAGAGAATGGCGAAGAGGACGAGGCCGAGCAGACCTAGTTCGTCGTCGCCGAGCAGCCACCACCCAAGGCAGGCGAGAGCGCTCAGGAAAGCGGCGCCAAACCAGTTGCTGGCGACCCGCTGATCGCGCGAGAGCACGTGGCGTCCGAAGCGGTTAAAGCGCAGCAGGAGGTTGAACATCGGCCCCGCGGTCCATGAAAGATACACGAACGCGTAGAAGAGCCCGAGAATCGGCCAGAGCACCCAGCCGAGGGTGGGTTGCGCGGAGGCGAGGGCGCGGACGGCGCGGGTGCCGAAAAACATGCCGATGACGAACGCCCACTGGAGCTTGGTGCTGAGGCGGCCCATCCAGAGGAAGTAGGCGAGCATCCCGCGATAGACCGGATTGCGGGCCTTGAGCGCTTCCAGCATGCCCTGGCGGGCGTATTCCAGATCTGGCTCCAGGCGGAGAGCCTCACGAAAGTGCTCCTGGGCTTTTTTCGGGTCGTTGCGGTGCAGGCAGTTCCAGCCCTGATTGGCGTGGGAGAAGGCGTTGTCGGGGGCGCGGTGGAGGGCGAACTCGACGGTGGCGGTGGCCTCTTCCTTGCGGCCGAGGCGCACGAGCGCCATGGCGCGGAGATTGGCGGCGTTGACGTGCTCGGGATTGAGCGCGAGGGCCTGTTCAGCGGCGGTGAGGGCGGCGTTCCAATCGCGGGCGGCGAGTTCGATCGAGGCGAGGAGGGGAAAATAGTCTTCGTCGTCGGGCTGCAGGCGGAGCGCTTCCGCGATGGCGAGACGGGCGTCGGATTCGCGGTTGAGGCGGTGGAGCGCGACGGCGCGGACGTAGTGGAGATAAGCGCTGTCGGGGGCGAGGCCAACGGCGGTCTCGGCGGCGGCGAGGGCCTCGGAGCCTTTGCCTTGGTCGCAACGGCTGAGAGCGAGGAGGGCGAGCGCGGCGGTATCGTCGGGCTGGGCGCCGAGGGCGAGCAGGAGTTCGCGCTCAGCGTCGGCGGGCCGCGATTGGGCGAGGAGGAGCTGCGCGCGGGCGACGTGGGCGCTCATTTCTTGATATTCAGATACGCGAGAATGTCGTCGTAGAGGCCGCTCTGGTTGGCGTAGAGGGCGTGGTTGCGAGCGGTCTCGAACCAGTCGCGCACGGTGGGTTTCTGGCGCTTGATAGCCTCGAGGAGGTCCTTGGTGCCGATGGACTGAAGCGTGCCGCTGCTCATGGCGACGCGGAGTTTTTCCTCCACGGCGACGTCGACGACGGCCTTCAAGTCGGCGCCAGAGTAGCCGTCGGTCTTCTTCGCGAGGGCGTCGAAATCGATCTCGGCGACAGGCTTGCCCTTGAGCTGGAGGCGAAGAATAGCGGCGCGAGCGGGAGCGTCGGGCGGAGGAACAAAGAGGATGCGATCGAAGCGACCGGGGCGGCGGAAGGCGGGGTCGAGGTGCCAGGGGGCGTTGGTGGCGGCGAGGATGAGGACGCCCTCGTTCGACGCGGCAACGCCGTCGAGTTCGCTGAGGAATTGGTTGATGATCTGGCGTCCGCCGGACTTGAGCATGTCGGTGCGGTTGGCGCCGAGGGCATCGACTTCGTCGAAGAAGAGGACGCAGGGGCGATGGGCTCGGGCCTGCTCGAAGAGGGAGTGGAGGTTTTTCTCGCTCTGACCGATCCACATATCGAGGACGTCGCTGATGCCGACGGCGATGAAACCGGCCTTCACCTCGCCGGCGGTGGCGCGGGCGAGGAAGGTTTTTCCGCAACCGGGCGGGCCATACATGAGAATGCCTCCGCCGATTTTCTTGCCGTAGGCCTTGAACAGGTCGGGTTGGCGAAGCGGCAGGAGGATCTTCATCCGCACCTCGTCCTTCACGCGCTCCATGCCGCCAACGTCGGTGAATGTGAGCTCGGGATGCTCGGGCTCGGCAGACGATGAGGCTGCGGGGGATGAAGGCGGGAGATCGCCGGCGGGCAGGCGCTCAGGCTCGGGTTGGCCGGCGGAGAAGTCGGTGGAAAAAATCTCGGTCGCTGAGGCGGTGGGAGGCGGGGATGGCGGTGCCGCGGGGCGGGCCGGGAGAAACGGAGCGAGCTCGGCCTCGAGGGCGGGATCGGTGGCGAGCGGATCGAGTTCGCGGGCGCGGAGGAAGTGGCGAGCGGCGAGACGGCCTTCACCGGCGTGCAAGCTGAGGCGGGCGAGGAGGAGCCAGGCTCGGGCGGGTGCGCTGGGTTGTTTGACCATGTCCTCGACGAGGACATGGGCGGCGCCGTGTTTGCCCTGTTGGAAAAACGCGGAAGCGAGGCCGAGGCGGGCGGTGGTGCTGGCGGCGTCGAGGGCGAGGGCGCGTTTGAAGAGGGCTTCGGCTTCCGCAAAGCCACCGCTCAGAAGCACTAGCTCGGCGACGTGCGCGAGGAGCGGCGCATTGTGCGGCGCCATGCGCAGGGCGTCACGCAAGGCGGGCGGGACGAGCGGTGAATCGAGCGGGTCGGACATCCCGCGGACTCAAGGCACTAGGCTGGGGCGCGCCGAGCTTTTTCCGGGCTCGAAGTGACCGGCCAGCCGGAGCGGTGGGGACGGATTATTTCGGAGCGTCGGCCTTGCGCGTGGGCAGTCCGGCTTTTTGCCAGTCTTTGAAGCCGCCGGCGTTCGAGGCCTTCACGCCTTTTTCAGCCAAGGCGGCGGCAACGGTGCCAGCGCGTCCGCCGCTGCGGCAGTAGAGGATGACTTCTTTGCCGGCGTTTTTCTCGAGGAAAGCTTTCCAGTCTTTCTGGGCGCCATCGAAATCGCTTTTGGCGAGAAGGGTGGCGGGAGCTGCTACGCCCGTGTCGGACCACTCGGAGGGCTCGCGGCAATCAACCAAGACCGCTTTACCGGCGGCAACGCGTTGGGCCGCTTCGGCGGGTGTGATCTTGGGGGCTTCGGCGGCGAGGCCGAGGAGGGCGGTGGCGAGCATGGCGGCGAAGAGGCGGAGGAGTTTCATGGGGAACTAGCGGGCGAGGTCGTAAAGGGCGTAACCGGCGAAGAGATTGGGCAGCCTGTTACAGGGAGAATGCCAGTCACCGGCGAGGTGGGCGCGGCGGGCGATGCGAATTTGCTTCGCGGCGCAAAAGTGTTCGAAGTCGGCGATGGTGACGGGATTGGCCGGGCGGCTTTCAAACCACTCGGTGGTGTAGACGGGATTCCGCAACTTTCGGCCTCGGACGAGCATATCGATGCGGTTTTTCCAGAAGCCGTGGTTCACAAAACCGACCGTGAGCGTGCGGCCGACGCGAAGAGCTTCGAGAATGACGCCGGTGGGGTCGCCGAGCTCGTGGACAGTGCGCGAGCAGATGACGCGGTCGAAGTGTTTATCAGGGAAAGTGCGCATGAACGCGGTCATGTCGCCCTGATAGGCGGCGAGGCCGCGGCGGACGCAGGCGGTGATCTTGGTAAGGTCGAGATCTACTCCGACGGCGGAGACTTTCTTCGATTGCACGAGGTAATCGAGCAGGACGCCCGGGCCGCAGCCGAGATCGAGGATCCGGGTGTTTGGCTCCACCCAGTCTCCGATGATCTGCATGTCTACGGTGCGTTTTTCGACGAGCTTGCTCATGGGTCAGATCGCGTAGTCGAAGACGTAGGGTTGGTCGCGCTCGAGGAAGGCCCGCACGAGCCCGTAGAGCTCCTCGGACTCAAGGAGGAAGGAATCGTGACCGAGATCGGTGGACAGCTCGGCGTAACTCGCACGCTTGCCGGCGCGGAGTAAGGCAAGCGCGAGCTGGCGGTTTTGCTCGGGGGGAAAGAGCCAGTCGCTGGTAAAGCCGACTACAAGGGCATCGGCCTCGACGGAAGCGAACGCTTTCTCGAGAGAGCCGTGCGATTGCGCGAGGTCGAACTGGTCGAGCGCGCGGGTG
The DNA here is from genome assembly GCA_947453695.1 of Opitutia bacterium. Classification (GTDB taxonomy): domain Bacteria; phylum Verrucomicrobiota; class Verrucomicrobiia; order Opitutales; family Opitutaceae; genus GAS368. The sequence goes on along the minus strand of CANGHW010000023.1, from coordinate 16,625 downwards.
ATGTAGAGATAGGAGTTGGCGTCGAACCGGTTGATGAAGCTCTGGCCTTGGTGGCGGAGGTAGCTCTCGACCTCAAACTGGACGTCAAAGGTGTAGGCGTCGTTGGCCGCGGTATCTTTTTTTCGCCGCCCGAATTTACGGTCCATCGAGGCGTCGGACACGTAGGTGATATGGGCCATCATGCGTGCGATCGCGAGGCCGACGCGGGGACCGGCGTCCTTGGCATAGTCGCCGCGATTCCAGGCGGGGTCCTGCATGATGGCCTGACGCCCAACCTCGTTGAAGGCGATGGCTTGGGCGCTCTCACGTCCGGTGGTGGCCATGGCGAGCACTCTGCGGGTGAAGCGCGGAAAATCAGTGGCGAAGCGCAGGGCGAGCATACCACCCATGGAGCCGCCAATCACCGTGTGAAGCTCAAGGATGCCGAGATGGTCGAGCAGGAGTTTCTGCGCGCGCACCATGTCGCCGATGGTGACGAAGGGAAACAGGATGCCATAGGGGCGGCCGGTCTCGGGGTTGGTGGAAGAGGGGCCGGTCGAGCCTTGGCAGCCACCGAGGACATTGGCGCAGACGACGAAGAAGCGTCGAGTGTCGACGGCTTTGCCAGGTCCGATGAGATTGTTCCACCAGCCTGGTTTCTTATCCGTGGCGGAGTGCCAGCCAGCGCAGTGGTGGTCGCCGCTGAGGGCGTGGCAGACGAGGATGGCGTTGTCGCGTGTAGCGTTGAGGTTGCCGTAGGTTTCGTAGCGGAGGGTGAACCCGGGAATGGTCTGACCGCTGCGGAACGAGAACGGTTTGTTGTAAACAAAATCGCGCGGAGCGACGAGGCCGACCTCGCCGGGCGCAAGGTGGCGCGGCGTGACATCCGCGATATGCGCGGCGGGCAGGGTGTCGATGTCGTTGGTCATCGGGTGGGGTAACAAACCATCGCTCGCCGGAGGAGGCAAGGGAGCGGGATAGTTATGACGCGGGGCTGCAGATGTAAATCGATAGTTACGTGCATGGCGAACAGGCGCGGGACGACCCACGCGCGGGGCGCGGGTGGTGCGGCACGAAACGGAGCGGGAGGCGGGATGCGCCCAGCGAAGGGCGGCAGCACGCGGCCTAACCGGAGACGGCGGCGCTGACGGAATCGTCCAGCTCTTCGTTGGAGAAGAGGTGTTGGACATCGTCAATTTCGTCGAGGGCCTCGTGGAGTTTGGCGAGGGATCTCGCGACGGCGATATCCGTCACCGGGACGGAGGTGGTCGGGATGTAGGCGATTTCGGCGCTGTCGGGCTTGATGCCGCGGTGTTCGAGGGCATGGGCGACTTTGTCGAAAAGGTGTAGGCCGCAGCGGATCTCGTAGCCGTGTTCGCTGGTGAGCACATCGTCGGCGCCGATCTCGAGGGCGATCTCCATCAGGGCGTCTTCGGCAATTTTATCGCGGGCGATGAGGAACTGGCCGGCGTGGAGAAACTGAAAGGCGACAGCGCCGTTGGCCGCGAGATTACCTTCGTAGCGGGCGAAGGCGGCGCGAATATCTTTCGCAGCGCGGGTCTTGTTGTCCGTCGTGGCCTGCACGACAAACGCGACACCGCCGGGGCCGTAGCCTTCGTAGGTGATTTCTTCGTAGACTACACCCGGGAGTTCGCCGGTGCCTTTCTTGATGGCTCGGTCGACGTTTTCGGCCGGCATATTGGCCTCGCGGGCTTTGAGGACGAGGGTGCGGAGGCGGGCGTTGCCGTCGGTGTCGCCGCCGCCGGCTTTGGCGGCGAGGGTGATATCGCGCGAGAGGCGGGAGAAGACTTTCCCGCGGCGCGAATCGGTGACGGCTTTGAGCCGTTTCACCTTCGACCATTTGTTGTGCTTGGCCACCTGACGAAGTTGAATGCGGAGGGCTGGGATTGAGGCTGGCGGCCTCGGGCCAGAGCGTGGCCCGGAGCGCGGGGCGGAACGGAGAACCGCTTACTTCTTCTTGGGTGGCGTGACGTTTTTCACGACCTTGCCGCCGGGTCCTACCGCGACGGCGGGTGCAGCTGGCTCGGGGTCCTTCATCTTATTGATCACGAGTTGCTGGATGATCGTGAATAGGCCGTTAACGAAGGAGTAGAGCGAGAGGGCGCAGGAGAAGGTGTAGCAGAACAGGGTGAAGATGAAGGGCATCACCTTCATCATGGTGGCTTGGGCGTTGTCGACCGACGGCGTGGGGGTGAGGCGCATCTGAAAGACCATCGTGGCGCCCATGAGGAGGGGCATGATGTTGATCGGGAAGCCGAGCACGTGGCCGACGGTGTCGCTGGCGGAAAGATCGAAGGCCCAGAGGAAGGGTGCGAAACGGAGCTCGGCCGTGCTCTGCAGCATCGAGAAGAAACCCATGAAGAACGGGATCGTGATGAGAATCGGGAGACAGCCGCCGACGGGGTTCACCTTGTTCGTCTTGAACAACTCCATCGTGGCTTCCTGCTGCTTGCGGGGGTTGTCCTTGTATTTTTCGCGGAGGGCCTGGAGCTCGGGTTGGAGCTTGGCCATGCGTTTCGCCGAGCGAGAAGCGGCGAGGGTGAAGGGAACGAAAATGATCTTGAGCGTCAGCGTGGTGAGCACGATGGCCCAGCCCCAGTTACCGACGATGCCGTGGATCCACGTCATCAGAATGAGGAGGATCTGGCTGAAGTATTTAAAGAACCCGAACTCCATGACCTTGTCCTGGTCGACCTTGAAGACCGTGGCGTTAGCCAGGCGGGCGTATTCCTTGGGACCGACATAGAGATCGGTGGCGACCTTGGTCTCGGCGTTAGGGGCAAGGGCCTTGACGTCGAATTGCGCGGCGGCGGTGACGCCATAGGCAGCGTGGTTGTCGTCCGGCAGGGCGGACAGGAGTTTGACGCGGCGGGTGACGAGGCCAGCGGCGGGTTCGACAGGGGTCAGAATACTAGTGAAAAACTGATTCTTGACTGAGGCCCAAGTGAGCGGACCAGGGCTGGTCACGAATGGTTTGGCGTCATGGGCGCCGATGCCGAGGAAGCCACCGCTGCCGGCGAGATCGTCGCGCTTGATAAACGTCTGATCCTTACCGGAAGATATCCCCGTGGTAAGCTGGAGGCCGGGATCGTCTTTGTTGGTGGGAGCGGCCGTGCCGAGGGAGAGCGCGATCTTCATCGGAGGCGCGGTCTTGTCGGTGAGGTTGCGCAGGATCGTCTCGTGGTGGAGCTGATAGGGGTCGGTCTTGTCGCCGTTATCAGGGGCGAGGGTGTAGCGACGGATGACTTCGAGACGGCCATCGAGGACGGCGCGGTAGACGACTTCGCTAGATGAGGCGGACACGCGTTCGAAGCGGGAATTGCGGTCGAGGCCAGGGAAGTCGACGAACGCGAGCATCGGATCGGCGTGGAGGGCGTTGAAGACGAAGGGCTCGGTGCGGCCGAGTTCTGCGGGGTATTTCTTTAACGCGACATCCCGGACGGCGCCGCCGGAATCGGTGAAGCGCACCTCAATGAAGCTATTGGAGAGCGTCGTGACGGTGGCGGTTGCGGAGTCGGCGCGGGCAGCGGCGAACGTGGCATTGGCCGCAGGAGCGACCGGAGTCGCAGTCGTCGCAGTTGGAGAGGTGGCGGACGTGGAGTTCCCGCCGGGAGCGACTGCGGTGGATGCGGAAGCAGCAGCGGGGGGAGGAGCGGGTGGCGCCGGCGGAGCGGATTTTTGCAGCCAGAACATGTAGGCGATCGCGGCTCCAATGAGCAGCGCGCCGATGATAGTATTCTTTTTGTCCATTACAGAAAGGGGAGGTGGGTGGTCGAAACGAAGCGAAAAGGAGCGCGCGACTTAGGCGACGACGCGTGTGCAGCGAGGGCGACGCCGCGGTGGCACTGGGTCGAGGCCACCTGGGTGCAGGGGGTGGCACTTCAGCAGACGGGCAACCGAGAGGGCGAAGCCGATCAGGGCGCCGTGCTCGCGCACGGCATCGGCCGCGTAGTGAGAGCAGGTGGGCGCGAAACGGCAGCCGTAGGCAGAGCCGAAGAGTGCGGGCAAGGCGGGCGAAATGAAGCCTTGGTAACCGCGGATCAGCGCGAGTAGAACGGTGGCGGGCAGTCGCAGGAGACTCCGCGCGAGGATGACGGGGCGAGCGGTCATACGGCGGGGGAGCGTGGCGCGAACTGCGCGCAGGCCTCGGCGAATTTTTTCTCCAGTTCGGGCAGCGGCCACTGCACGACAGCGGCGCGGGCGATCAGCATGAGATCGAGGCCCGGGGGCACGAGCTGCTGGTGATGACGAAAGACTTCGCGCAGGCGGCGTTTGGCGCGATTGCGCAACACAGCGTGCCCCACGGCGGCGGTGGAGGCGACGACGCAGACGCGGGAGACTGGTGCTGACGCAGCCGAAGGAGATTCGGTGGTGGTAGTCGGGTCGCGCCGTTTCCACCACAAGGTGAAGGCACGACACTCGACTCGGCGTCCTTGTTCGCGGACCGCACGGATGTCGCTCTGGCGGCTTAGATGCTGCTCAGGGCGGAAACGCATGGGGGCGTGGCTGAGCAAGGCGCGTGGGTGGAATCCACTCGCGCGCACTTGCGGCTACGGACGAAGGCCGGACCGGCTCAGACGACCGTGAGGCGTTTACGGCCTTTGAGGCGACGGGCGCGGATGACTTTGCGTCCGCCTTTGGTGGCCATACGGGCACGATAACCGATCTTGCGGGCGCGCTTCTTGCGGTGCGGGCGGAATGTAGGTTGCATGACTTTTAGAGAAAAAGAGGGTCAGAGGTGCCCGACGGGTGGAGGAGTGTCAAGGGTCGCGTTTAGGTGGTTGAGAAGGAGCTCAAAGTGGCGGAAGAGGCGGCAACTGGCCAGTCGACGGAGACGATTCTTTCGCTACGGTGGCGAAATGGGGCGATTACGCGGGAATTTTTTTGCGACGTTGCGCGACGGACGGGTGGCGTTGGCTGCGGGGCTAGCCTTCGTCGTCGCGGCGATGGTGGGGTGTCAAGCGACCGCGCCGATCCCCGAGATGAGTGGAAGTAAAACGCCCCCGGCGCCACGGGTGGCCGACGGTAAGCAGGGCGACGCGTTTGTGATTCTCACCGGTGGAGGCACGCCGCTCTCAAACGAGTATTCCCACTATTTGCAGGCGCGGGCGATGTCGCAGTTTTTTCGCGAGCGCTATCCGGCCGAGGCTGTGTGGACGTTTTTCGGAGTGGGGAATCGCGATGACGCACCAGGGATATTGGCGGATGTCCACCGGCAGGTGAAAGACGGAGACCGGTTGCTCGATACCTGGTTACCGGGGGCACTGCCGGGTAACCGGCCGGCGACGAAGGCGAGCTTCCTCGCGGCGTTGCGCGACGAGATTTTGCCGCGCGTGGCTGGTGGCGGAACGCTCTACCTATTTGTCGGGGACCACGGGGAACTGACCCCGGGGAAGAATGGGGAGAGTGCTGTGACGCTGTGGCAACTTAAGCGCGGCCGGGGTCGGCGCGGCTGGGAGACGGATGAGCGCGAGGTCCTGACGGTGAGCGACCTGCGGACGGCTCTGGCGGCGGGCCTTGGCGAAGGGCGGGTGGTATTTTGCATGACGCAATGTCATTCCGGCGGTTTTCATTTTGTTGGCGTGCCCCGCGAGGTGGGACTGGGACCGGTGGTGTTGCCGCGAGTGGCAGGATTTACTGCGACCGATGAAGCGTCACTGGCCGCGGGATGTGTGGCCGACCCAGATCCCGAGAGCTGGACGGGTTATGAGCGTTTCATCCCGCAGGCACTGCTCGGGGTGGATTTGCTTTCGGGCGTCCGGCAGGGTGGCGCGCTCCCATCGTTTGCCGCGGCGAATGAGGCGGCCACGCTGGTGGACCGCACCATCGACAAACCGTATGGTAGTTCGGATCAGTGGCTTGAGCGCTGGGCGACTCATATCGAATTGAAACTGTCCCGCACGCTCGACGTGACGGCCGCCGAAATGAGGGCGCTCGAACACTATAATCGTGCGGTGGATGGTGTGGTGGGGCCGGGCAATGCCGATGTGGCCTGGCAACAGCGGGCTGAGCGATTTCGCCGGTTCGCGGCGGTCTTGGCGGCGGACAATGCCGCGACGGCACGGCTGCTGGCTACCGGCACGCGGCGTGAGCTGGAAGCGGTGATCAATGCGCCGGAGCCGCGTCCGCCGGGCGGCGGTGGCCGGCGGCGGGGAGGCGGGCAGACGCGACGCGCGTGGAGCGAGACGGTGCGCCCGGCGTGGGCGGCGGCGGTGAACGCCGGTGGGGTGGCGGGATTGCCGGCGGAAGCAGTGGAATTTGAGAAGCACTTGCTGGGGCTCGAGGCCAATGGGCGCGATTTCTTCTCGGCGCAGGGACGGCGCAACGGGTTACTCAACGAAGTGTATTGGCAATCAGGCTGGAGCAGCCCGATCGTGAAAGACCAGAAGAAGGCGGAAGCGGTGGCGCGCTGGGCGTTGGAGCGGCGGCAGCTAATCTTGGAGTGGGCAAAATCGTCGGGCGCTGAGCCGGTGCGCATGGCGGCGGCCACAATCGCTCAGGCGGCGGAGCGGGCGGCGGGTGCGACGATGGAGCGCGAGCCGGAAATCGATCCGGTCGCGGTCGAGCGGGTGTTGTTTTATCGGCGCGTCTTGGCGGCGTGGAATTTCCTGCTGGAGACGCGGAACCGCGCTACTCTCGCCCAGCTGGCCGCGCTGATTGATTTGGAAAATACAGCGCTGCCGGCATCAGTGCGGAGATGAAGCGGGAACCGGCGCGGGGCCGTTTGACGCGGAGGCAAAGCCGGGCAGCATCTTGGCCCCATGCTCTTCCGACTCTTCGCTTTCGCGGTCAGTTTGGCCGCTGTTGCCGGTGTCCGTGCCCAAGTTCCCGCGCCGCGTGATCCTGAGATTGAGAAGATCGTGGCCGAGATTTCTCCGGCGAGGATCGAGGCGACGATTCGGAAATTGGTAACGTTCAAGACGCGCCACACGCTTTCGACGACCACGAGCCCGGACACGGGGATCGGGGCGGCGCGGAACTGGATCAAGAGCGAGTTGGAGCGCTACAGTCGCGAGTCGGGTGGGCGGCTCAGCGTGGAATTTAATGCGTTTCAGCAGCCGCCATCTCCGCCGCGTCTGCCGCAAGGGGCAGAGATCGTGAATGTGGTCGCGACCCTGCCGGGCAAGCAGACCGGTGCGAAGGAGCGGGTCTACGTGGTGAGCGGCCATTACGATTCCCGGTCGCTGGGCATCATGGATACCGACACCTTTGCGCCCGGGGCGAACGACGATGCATCGGGCACGGCGGCGGTCATGGAGCTGGCGCGCGTGATGGCGAAGTATGAGTTCGACGCGACGATCGTGTTTATGGCGGTGGCCGCCGAGGAGCAGGGATTGCAGGGCGCACGTCACTGGGCGGTCACTGCGAAAGAGAAAGGCGTGAATGTGGCGGCAATGTTTACCAACGACATTGTCGGCAACACGCTCCGCGAAGACGGCACGCGGGATCGATCGCACGTGCGGTTGTTTGCGGAAGGCGTGCCGGTGCCCGTGGCGCCGGCACGGGAACTGCCTGCCGAGGTGCTCGCGCAGCTGCGCACGGGCGGAGAAAATGATTTTCCGACGCGTCAACTGGCGCGCGCGATTCAGGCGACGGCGGCGCGCTACGTGCCGCAATTGCCGGTGAAGATTCACTACCGGCGGGATCGCTACCTGCGCGGCGGCGACCACTCGCCCTTTCTCGACGCGGGGTTTGCCGCGGTGCGGTTTTCCGATACCTACGAACTCTATGCCCGCCAGCATCAAAATGTGCGCGAAGAGAACGGGGTGCAGTATGGCGATCTGCCGGACTTCGTGGACTTCGCCTACACGGCGGACGTGGCGCGGGTGAATGCGGCGGCGCTCGCCGAATTTTCCCGGGCGCCGGCGATTCCGCGGGGAGTGGAGGTGGAGACAGTGCGGCTGGAGAACGACACGGTTCTGCGGTGGGAGGCGAATACGGAGCCTGATCTCGCGGGGTATCGGATCGTCTGGCGCGATACGGCGGCGCCGCAGTGGGAGCATGCTATCGATGTCCCGAAAACCGAAACGCGCCATACGGTGAAAGGCGTGTCGAAGGATAATGTCGTTTTCGGCGTCCAAGCGTTTGATGCGGCTGGGCATGTGAGTCCGGCGGTTTATCCGAAACCTCGCACCACGCCGTGAGGTAGAGCGCGGGGTCACCGCACGAGAGAGCGCCAGTCGTCGTTAGTCCTCGGCAGGCGGCGAGGCGGATTTCTTAGGGCGGAGTCGGCGTCCGAGAGATGCGTCGATATCCTCGAGCTCCGGCTCCGGGATGCGTGTGAACGCGATGCGCATCGGGGCGTAGTCGGTCGCGCCGTGGGCGCCGCCGAAGTAAACGGAGTTTTTGCCGAAGGTTTTGTTGAGGGTGTCGATGGCCGAGTGGAGACGCGTGCGGGTGTTCTCAGTTTCGGCGGTGAAGAGATCGCCGGTGTGAGCGGAGCTCTCGAGGAGATCGCCGAGAACGACGCCGACCTGGAGGGGCGCGCTGCGTTGCAGGGTGCGAGGGCGGCAGGACCAGAGCTCGTTGAGGACGTGGGTGAAGTGAAGCGTGTCCTGCGTTTCGTTGAAGTGGCGCTGGTCGTGCCACCGTTGGTCGTCGCGGTAGCGCACGGAGACGCTCAAGCTGCCGGCGTAATGGCCGGTGTGGCGGAGGCGCATCGCGGCTTTCTGCAGGAGGCGGTGGAGGACCGCGAGGGCGGTGTCATGGTTGCGGCCGGCGGGCGGGAGCACGTGACCGTGGCCGATGGTATTTTGCTCGACCGGGGCGCGCTCCTGCAGGCCGCCGTTCATCCACTCGTGGAAGCGGGCGCCCTCGACGCTGCCCCAGATGGCGCGGAGTTGGGCGCTGGTGGTGGCGTAGAGTTGAGCAACGGTAGTGATGCCGGCGGCGTGGAGGCGTTGCTCCATATTTTCGCCGATGCCGGTGAAGTCGGAGAGCTTCAGGTGAAGGATCTTCCCCGGGACGTCGTGTTGATCGAGGACGAGGAGGCCGTCGGGCTTGTCGATGTCTGAGGCGAGCTTGGCTAGAAACCAATTTGGGCCGATGCCGATGGAACAGCGGACGAGCGGGCCGACCTCGCGGGCGATGGCGGCTTTGATCTGCCGGGCGAGCGCGATGGCGCGATCGGGCGCTTCGGCGAAGTCCTGGGTGAGTTCGCATTCGAGTTCATCGATGGACTGCACCTTTTTCACGGGGACGCAGGACTCAATGACGGCTTTGAGGCGGCGATGGTAGTCGATGTAAACCTCGGGGCGGGACTCGACGATTATGATCCCCGGGCAACGCTGACGGGCTTCGGTGACGCGGCAGTTGCGTTTGAGGCCGAGTTTCTTGGCGTCGGCGCTGATGGCGATCAGTCCGGTGGTCTCGGCGAGGACAGGGACGACGCCAACGGGCTGGCCACGGAGCTCCGGGCGCTCCTGTTGCTCGACGGAGGCGAAAAATGAGTCGAAGTCGATGGCGAGGTTGCGGAGCGACACGGCGGGAAAGTTTCCGGTGAAGAAAAACCGCTGTCAAATGGGGCGCAGAGTGTTCAGGGTCGCCGACTCCTCCGCCATGCGCATCGCCGTCCTATCCGACACGCACGACAAATATCCCGCGACCCTGCCCCAGCGCTTGAAGGAGGCGGACGAAATCTGGCATCTCGGTGATGTGTGCGACCCGAGCGTGCTCGCGGAATTTGAGCTGCTCGGTCCGCCGGTTCGGGTAGTGCAGGGGAACTGCGACGAGCATCCGGGTTGGCCGCTCGCACTGACGCGGACGGTGGACGACGTGAATTTTTACCTGACGCACATTCCGCCGGAGCGGGTGCCGCCGGGGATCTATGCGGTCCTGCACGGACACACGCATGTGCCGCGCGATGAGATGGTGAACGGCGTGCGTTGGTTGAATCCAGGGTGTATCTCGCGTCCGCGGGGATCGGGAACGAGTTTCGCGTGGCTCACGGTCACTGGAAAAGAAGTGCGGTGGGAACTTGTGCGGCTGTGAGGCCGGGCGCAGGTTAGGCGGGATGAGTCGGAGCATTCTGCCCAATTTTTTCAGTGCGCTGCGAATCGCGCTGATGCCCGCCGCACTATTGGTCGCAGTGGGCGGCTCCCGGTCTTGGTTTGTCGGGCTAGTGACGGTGGCGCTATTAACCGATGCGCTGGATGGTTTTTTCGCGCGGCGGCTGAACGCGTTTTCAGAGTTTGGGCGCAAACTGGATAGTGCGGGCGACTACGTGACGATGCTCACCGGCACGGCGGGGATCGCGCTGCTCTGGCCGGAGCACATGCGGCGGGAGCTTCCGTGGGTGATCGCGGGTTTTGCGGCGTTTCTCGCGGTGGTGGTCTATGGCTTGGTCGCGTTCGGCCGGTTGCTCACCTATCACACGTGGCTGGCGAAGATCGGAACGTTTGGGTGTGCGGTGGCGTTGATTCCGTTGCTGGCAGATTGGGCGGTTGTCCCGTTTCACGTGATGATCATTGCGCAGATCGCGGCGGCGGTGGAGGTGGTCGCAATCTCGCGGCTGGTGCCGCAGCACGCGGGGGAGATGCCGTCGGTGTGGCATGCCTGGCGGGAGCGACGCGCGGCGCGGCGTTGACGGACGGCGGGGAAACCGCCACTTCCGAGGGAGCGATGAACGACGACGGGCAACAAAGTCTCCTTGGTTTTTTCACGCCCGCGGTGGGTGTGCACAAGGTGCCGCCACCGTCAGCGGTGAAAGCGGTCCGCGCGCAACGGGTCACCGAGGTGCGGCAGACGGCGGTCGGTGAAGTGGTGCTTGAGCGCAGTGCGCGGGCCAACAACTACCGGCTGACACTGCGGCGAGATGGGACGGCCGTGGCGACGATTCCGGCGCGGGGCTCCGAGCGGGAAGCGTTGCGCTTCGTCGAGCAGCAGCGCGACTGGCTCGAGCGCGCACGGGCGCGTCAGGCGAAGCGGCCGCGCGGGGCAGACATCTGGACGGTGGGCACGTATGTGCTGTGGCGCGGCGAGATGACGGCGGTGCGGATCGCGAGTGAAGGAGAGAAGCCGCAGGTCTGTCTCGCGGCGGATGTATTTCGCGTGCGGCAACTCGACGGGGATCTGCGTCCGACGCTGGAGGCGCATTTCGCGCGGCGGGCGAAGATCGAGTTGCCCGCCCGGACTTGGGAGCTGGCGGCGGTGACGACGGTGGAGGTGAAGCACGTGACGGTGCGCAACCAACGTTCGCGTTGGGGCTCCTGCTCGGCCAACGGCACGATTTCCCTCAACTGGCGGCTAGTGCAGACGCCCGAGTTCGTGCGCGACTACATCATCTATCACGAGCTGATGCATCTGAAGGAGATGAACCACTCGGAGCGGTTTTGGGCCCGTGTCGCCGAGGTGTGCCCGGGCTGGCAGGAAGCTGAGCGCTGGATCAAGCGCAACGGCAGCCTGATTGGGCTTTAAAGAGGGAAGAGGGTAAACGCCCGGTGCGGCGCATCCCCGGTTTCTCCTCAGCGCCAGTCGAGGAGCTCGACTTCGAAGACCAGGGTGGCCTTGCCTGGTATGGTCGGGGGCGAGCCTTTGTCACCGTAGGCGAGCCAGTGCGGGATAATGAGGGTGCGTTTCTCGCCCTTCTTCATGGTTTCGAAGGCTTCATCCCAGCCGCGGATCACTGCGCCGGCGCCAAGGCGAAAAGTAAAAGGGGCACCGCGTTTGTAGGAGCTGTCGAAGGGGGTGCCATCAAGCAGGCGTCCGTCGTAGTGGACGATGACTTCATTGCCGACGCCGGGCATGGTGTCGCCGGTGCCCGGAGAGCGGACGACGTAGCGCAGACCGGACTTGGTTTTGCGGGCGCCACCGTAGGTTTGATCGATGAGCAGTGCATCAGCGCCGCTGAGTTGGGGCTGGTTGGCGTCCATCGCCTCGCGCATGGCGGAGTTGATGGGACGACCGGGATTCTGGCGGGCGAAGATTCCCGAACGGACGACCAGGGCAATGGTGCCGAGCACGACACCGAGGAGAAGCAGGTAGAAAAAATTACGCATGGGAAACGAAGAGTGGTCCGATGGAAAAACGCGGATACGCGGTTTTGGCAAACCCGCAGCGCATTAGGCGGCAGGGATAGTGTGCAGGAGAGCGGACGCTGATGTCTGGCGGCCGTTCCCGTGCATCAAGGGCTATACGTTATCGTGCGCGAACCGGCCACGCCGAGGACCGTCACGGGGGTGGCGGCATAGAGGGTAGTCGGGTAAATTTCTTTGGCGACGGGATCTAGAACTTTGACGAACTTGGTCGGGCCGACGAGATCGCTGACAAGGACCGAATCAACTCCGCTTTCATGATAGTATTGCTCGGCGGCGGAGGCGAGTTGGCGGGCGTTGTTGAGGATGGCCTTGTCCTGCGAGGCGACGCGGATCTTTTGGAATCCGGGGATGGCGAGTGCGGCGAGGATACCGATGATCACGACGACGATCATGATCTCAACAAGGGTGAAGCCTCCGGCCGTCGAGCCGGACGTGTCGGAGAGGTAGCCCGGGCGCGTCATAGAGTTGAAAAATCAGACTTTCCACGGGATGGCCCGCCAATTCTTACGGGGGCAGGGGGGGTAGTTACCCGTGGATCGCGGTGAGTAGTCTTTACCGTTTAGCCAGCAGATCGAGGGTAGCCGCACTGATGGAGGTGATGGCGCCTTTGAGGGTGGGCTCGGGGACGGGGGCGAACAGCGGGGAGTGGTTGGAGGCGAGGACGGCGCCGGTGCGGGCGGCATCGGCGATCTCAGCGGGGGCAGTGGCGCCGACGAGCCAGAGGCAGATGGGCACGCGGTGGGTGGTGCGGCCGTAGCGGGCGAAGTCTTCGCCGACGGTGAGCGCCTTGCCGAGGGCGACGTTGGATTCGCCAAGCCATTCGCGCCAGACGCCGACGAGGCGTTGGGTCAGGGCGGGGTCGTTGGCACAGACGGGGGTGTTGGTCTCGGCGGCGGTGACGATGGGGAGGCGATCGGCGGGGACGCCGGCGGCGCGCGCGATGTTTTCGGAGATGCGCTTGATCGAAGCGATGAGGTGCGCGGCCACGGCGTCATCGTAGGAGCGGAGGGTGAGTTCGAGTTTCACCTCGTCGGAGATGATGTTGCGCTTCGTGCCGCCGTGAAACGTGCCGACGGTGACGACGGCGGGGGTGCCGGGCTCGAGTTCGCGGCTGACGATGGTCTGGAGGGCGAGGACGATCTCGCTGGCGATGACGACGGGGTCCTTGGTGGTGTGAGGGCGGGAGCCGTGGCCGCCGACGCCACGGACGAGGATATCGATGGAATCGACGTTGGCGGTGACGGGGCCGGGGACGTAGGCGACCGTGCCGGCGGGGAGGCCGGCCCAGACGTGCATGCCGATTACGTAGTCCGGCACCGGGAAACGCGTATAAAGGCCATCGGTCAGCATCGCTAGGGCACCGGCGCCGATCTCTTCGGCGGGTTGGCCGATGAGAATGAGCGTGCCGGACCAGCGGTCGCGGAGAGAAACCAAGACGCGGGCGGCGCCGAGCAGCGTGGTGACGTGGCTGTCGTGGGCGCAGGCGTGCATGGCGGGCGAGTCTTTGCCGGCGAGGTCTTTGACGAGGGCTTTGCTCGCGTAGGGGACGCCGGTTTTTTCGGTGAGAGGGAGTGCATCCATGTCCTCGCGAATGAGGACGGTCTTGCCCGGGCCGTTTTTCAGGACGGCAACGACGCCGGTGTTGCCGACTTTCTCGGTGACCTCAAAGCCGAGGGAGCGGAGTTCTTTCGCGACGAGGGCGGCGGTGCGCGTCTCCATGAAGGAGAGCTCGGGATTCGCGTGGAGGTCTTTGTAGATCGCCTCGAGGGAGGGGTATTCGGCGGAGATTTTCTTGGCGACGACATCGCGCAAGGCGGCGTCGGCGGCGGAGATAACGACGGGCGCGAACGTGAGGGCCAGAGCGGTCGTTGCGAGCGTGCGAGTGGCGAGGGAGCGGAGGTTCATTTCGGGTCGAGCTTGAGGATGAGGCCGTCGAGGATGGCGTCGGTTTGGAGTTTGATGCGTTGGCCGGCGGGGGGCTGTTTGTCGGCGGGGGCGGCTTTCTTTTGATTGGCGTAGGCGGAGTCGCCCTCGGCTTGGGCGGCTTTCATGAAAGCTTCCTTCACATCGTGAAACGCGGCGCCGTCGCCGAGCTCAGCGGGTGTGGCGACGCGGCCGAAGAAGGGCGTGGTGGAGTCGCCGATGAGCCAGACCCGCCAATCGTTGTCGTCGGCGAAGTAGGCGGCGACGGCGCCGCGGGTGGTGACGCCGAGTTTGGTGGCGAGGGCTTTCATGAACGCGCCGGGGGCGCTGTCTTCGGCGGCAGTGGGGGACTTGGCGAAGACGCGGGCGGCGATGCGGAGGCCGGTGGTGCGTTCGAAGTTGGCGAGCTTGTAGTTGAAGTTTTTGGCGCGGGGCGGATCGGAGGGGAGCAGTTTGTCGGGGTCGTCGAAGTGAGAGGTGGCGGTCGGGAGTGGGGTGGCGCCGGGGGTATCGGCGTATTTCTTCGCGCGGGCGGAGAGGGCGGCGAAGGTGGCGGGGTCGTTCTTGAAGGCTTGGGCGGCGGGGCCGACGCGGAGGATTTTGATGGAGACGGGGTCGTCTTGTTTGATCTGGGCGAGGACCTCGAGCCCGCGGACGGTGCGGCCGAAGACGGAGTGGAGGTAGTTAAGGCGATTGGTCGGAGCCAGGGTGAGGAAGAATTCGCAGCTGTTGGTGTCGGGGCCGGCGTTGGCCATCGACAGGATGCCGGCAGCGTCGTGGCGCAGGCCGGGGACGAACTCATCGGGAAAGCGATGCGGGATGGGTTTCGCTTCGTCGTCGGTGTCTTTGAGTCCGGGGTTGCCGCTCTGGATGACGAAGCCGGGGACGACGCGATACCAGGTGAGTCCGGTGTAGAACGGTTTGCTGTCCTTGGGGGCGAGAGTGCCCTCGGCGAGGCCGGTGAAGTTCACGCACATGAGGGGGGCCTTCGTGTAGAAAAGTTCGACGGTGAAGGCGCCGCGGGGAGTGGTGAATTCGGCGTAGAGGCCGGGAGGGAGCGGGGTGGCTGGTGTGGCTTCGGCGAAGACGGAGGCCGGGAGGACGATCAGCAGGTGGAAAGCGAGGCGGAGCAGGTGGGGCAACAGACGCGACATACGAAAACGGTGCCTGAGGCGTAGAGGGGCGACAAGGGAACTTTCAGGGGGAATCCACGGCACGGTAACCCGTGCGGCTACGTCTTCGGGTGGCGTCAGTTTGCGGGCACAAAAAAGCACGGTCGAAGGACCGTGCTCGAGTTCTGCGCTGGGCGCTGCCTTACGGCAGGAACGAGCAGATGTATTCGCAGAGGCCGGAATTCACGACGATGGTGAAGCCGCTCTTGGCGGGGACGTCGAAGTGGGTGCCGGTGGCGTATTCCTTGGCGGTGGTGGTGCCGTCGAGGGTGACCTTGCAGTGGCCGGCGACGATTTCCATGCGTTCGGCAGCGGCGGTATTGAAGTGATAGGTGCCGGGGCGGATGAGGCCGAGGGTCTTCTTCGACTGATCGGCGAAGAGGACAGTGTGGCTGACGACGTTGCCGTCGAAGTAGACGTTGGCCTTGGTCACGACGGTGACGCCGGCGAATTGGGTCGGGAGGGAGGACATGTTGGGAAAGAATCGTAAGAGTTGAGAGGGCGCAGTCGGGAGTCGAGCGCGGGATTGGCGGTGGGCTGGAGATGTGCATGTTTGAGCCATGAAACGAATGCTCGTAGGTGTGGCGCGGAGGGCGGCGCTTTTGCTCCTGCTGAGTTGCACCGTGCGTGCCTCTTTGCCGGAGCAGATCACGGTGGTGGTCGCGACGCAGATGGAAGTGCTGCGAGATGGACGGACCACGGGCGCGGTGGGCCTGCGGGCCGGTGAAACGCTGACGTTGGTGGAGGTGAAGGACGATGTCGCGCTGGTGCGCTACCGGAATCTCAACGGGCGCGTGCCGGTGGCGCGGACCAATTTGCCGGCGTTGCTGGAAGCGGCGGGTGAGGTGCCTGCGCCGAAGGCGGTGGCTCCGGTGGTGGCCGCGCCCTCCCCGCCTCCGTCGGCAGCGGCCGCAACTGCGCCGGCCAAGCGCGTGGAATCGTCGCCGGAGGCGGTAGCCGGTCCGCGGGCGCCGGCGGGCGCGATCGAGCGGGCGTTGGCAGGGAAACTCGTGCGGCTGGTCGATGGCAAACTGCGTGAGGACGATGCGGCGCGGCTCGCTGGCGTGAAGTTTTACGCGCTGTATTTTTCAGCGAGCTGGTGTCCGCCCTGTCGCGAATTCACGCCGGGGTTTGTTGATGCCTACACCAAACTGCGGGCGCTCTATCCGGAGTTGGAGGTGTTGCTGGTGTGCGCTGATCGCTCGGCGGGTGACATGCTGAAATACATGCAGACGGACCACATGACGTGGGCGGCCGTGAAATTTGATCTCACGCGCAGCTTGGGCGAAATCAATCGCTACTGCGGAGACGGCATCCCGTGCCTCGTGTTGGTGGATGCGAACGGGAAGGTGCTGTCGGACACGAATCGCTGGGGTCGCTATGTCGGGCCCGATGCGGTGCTCGACGATACGTGGAAGATCCTGCGCGACTACCGGCGGAAAAATCCGCGGGTGAAGAGCTGACGGAGGGCACACACGAGGCGCGCCCCTACTTC
>CANGHW010000022.1 GCA_947453695.1 Opitutia bacterium | reverse complement strand
GCACCCCCACGTGGTTCGTCGTGCTCACGTCGCTCGCCTTCGCTTTCCACAAACCGTGGGCCCTTCACACGCCGCAGCTCTACGCCGAGGACGGCAGTATTTTCCTCACACAACAGGAACAGTTCGACGCCCGCGCCTTCTTCGAACCCTACATGGGCTACCTCCACACGTTGCCCCGACTCATCGCGTGGCTCGCCGCCCACCTCGCCGATCCCGCCTATTGGCCGGCGATCTACAATGGCGCGTCATTCGCCTTCACGGTCGCACTCTTTTTCCGCCTCGCCTCAGCGCGCCTCACTCTCCCCGGCAAACCCGCCCTTCTCCTCTGCTTCGCCTTCGTCGCCCACACCGGCGAGGTCACGATCAACGTCACCAATCTCCAGTGGATCGCCGCCTTCTTTCTGATCCTCCAGCCCCTCCTCTCCGCGCCGCCCACCCGGCTCGCGCTCCTGACCGACCTCGTCCTCACCGCCCTCGTCGGTCTCACCGGCCCGTTCTCTCTGATCTTCCTGCCGGTCTTCGCATGGCGTTGGTTCCGCGAACGCTGCACGTTCACCCTCCTCCCGCTGCTTGTCCTCGCTGGCTGCGCCGCCGTCCAAGCCTACTTTCTCCTCCACCAGCCCGCCGCGCCGGCCACGCCCTCCGAGCCCCTTCGTCTCCTCCCGCTTTTCTCCGTCCTCGGCAGTCGCCTCCTCGTTTGGAGTTTTTTCGGTCCCGCCGTCGTCGCCCTGTTTTCACCGCTCGCGCTAGCCGCCGTCGCTTTCGTTTTTCTCTCCACGCTGACCGTGTGGCTGTTTCGCCCGGCCAATCTGCGCCCTGCTCGTCTGA
Organism: Opitutia bacterium; assembly: GCA_947453695.1. Lineage (GTDB taxonomy): Bacteria > Verrucomicrobiota > Verrucomicrobiia > Opitutales > Opitutaceae > GAS368. Next base: position 55,557 of record CANGHW010000022.1, on the reverse strand, counting down.
TCCTACTCGCGAGTTTTATCCTGATCACGGCCGCCTGTATCTATCGCACTCGCCCCGACACTTGGGCCCGCGACGACCTCTTCAATGGCGACCGCTATTTCTTCATCCCGCGTCTTCTCCTCTTCTGGCTGCTAATCCTCGAATTCTCCGCCACCTCCCGCACCGTCGCGTTCACGGCCCGCGCGCTCGTGCTCTCGGGTTTCCTCGTCCATCTCCCAAGCTACCGTCTACCCGCGCCGCCGAATTACCACTGGGCCGAGCACTGCGATCCGATCCGCCGCGGCGTCCCTGCCGACATCAAGACCCTGCCCGAGGGCTGGTATATCGAATACCCCGGCCGTCCCCAGCCATCTACCCACTGAGGCTCTCCCACGCCCACGGCTAACCCGGACTTGCCGCCGAGCCTGCTCTCCGCCTCCGTCATCCCTGCACCGCCCACCCCATCCGCCTTAGCTACGATGTCCAAGACCCTCCTCGTCACCGGCTCCTCCGGCCTTATCGGTTCCGAAGTTTGCACGTATTTCGCGCGCGAACTCGGCTACACCGTCCACGGCGTGGACAATAACCAACGCGCCGTCTTCTTTGGCCCTTCCGGTGACACTCGCTGGAATCAGTCCCGCCTTGCCTCGGAGCTCCCCGGCTTCGTCCACCACGAACTCGACATCCGCGACCGCGCCGGCGTCCTCGCCCTCGTCAAATCCGTCCGTCCCAGCGTCATTGTCCACACCGCTGCCCAGCCGTCCCACGACCGCGCCGCCGCCATTCCGTTCGACGACTTCGATACCAACGCCGTCGGCACCCTCAATCTCCTCGAGGCCGCGCGCCAAGCCTCTCCCGAATCCCCGTTCGTCCACATGTCGACGAACAAGGTCTATGGCGACTCCCCCAACCGCATCGCCCTCGCCGAACTCCCCACCCGCTGGGATTACGCCGACCCCGCCTACGCTGACGGCATCGCCGAAACGTTCACCATCGACCAATCGAAACACTCCCTCTTCGGCGCCAGCAAGGTCGCGGCCGACGTGATGGTTCAGGAATACGGCCGTTACTTTAATCTACCCACATGCGCCCTCCGCGGCGGCTGCCTCACCGGCCCGAATCACACCGGCGTCGAACTCCACGGCTTCCTCAGTTACCTCGTGAAATGCAACCTCGAGGGCCGCGAATACCGCGTCTTCGGCTACAAGGGCAAACAGGTTCGCGACAACATCCACTCCCTCGATGTCGCCCGCTTCATGGCCGCCTTCGTCGCCGCCCCGCGCGCCGGCGAGGTCTACAATCTCGGTGGCGGCAAAGCCAACAGCACCTCCATCCTCGAAGCATTTAAGATCGCCGAGAAATTCACCGGCAAACCGCAGGTCTTCACCTACGTCGACCAAAACCGTGCCGGCGACCATATCTGCTACTACAGCGATCTCAGCAAAATGCGCGCCCACTACCCCACGTGGGACATCACCCAGTCCCTCGAAGAGACGATTCGCCAAATCGTCGAGTCGTGGAAGAAACGCCACGCCTGACCACTCCCGGCCCGGGCCACTCGCCCGGGCTTTTTCATGTCGCCGGTTGCGCCTCCTTGGCGTCCGCCTTTGCTACCCACCCCACAACTCGTGAAACAAACGCCCCGCCCCGGCGTCGAACCCCGCACACCCATGCCGCGCCTCGTTCCGCCTCGTCTCCGTCTCTTCGGCTCCGTCTTTCTATTCCTTGCTGTTCTCTTCGCGCTGGCTTCACCCGCCCACGCCATGTCCGTCGTCCCGCCAACGTTCGACGAACTCGTCGCCGAGTCAGACACGGTTGTCCGGGGGACGGTCACCTCCGTCCGCGCCGAGGAGTTTGATTCTCCGCAGGGCCGCGGTGTCCGCACCCTCGTCACTTTCCGCATCGAGCGCACGCTGAAGTCCGCCTCGTCTACACCGTCTGCCGACACCCTGACGCTCTCCTTCCTCGGTGGCACCGTCGGCCAACGCACGCTCCGCGTCGTCGGCATGCCCACGTTCTCCGTCGGTCAACGCGAACTCGTTTTTGTCGCCCGCAACGGCACCGTGATGTGCCCGCTGATCGGCGCCGGCCACGGCCGCTACCATGTCGTCACCGACGCGACCACCCAGCGCGAGTATCTCACGCGCGAGAATCTCGTGCCGCTCACCTCCACCGATGAGATTGCGCTCCCTCTCGCCACCGGGGCCGCCGCCGACCTCCTCGCCCGCCGCGTCTCTTCCGACCAAGCCCTCACCCTCGCCGCCTTTGAGACCCGCGTGCTCGACGCCGTCTCGCGCACCGACTCTGCCGTGCAGCGCCCGTAAACTCCGCCATGCGCGCTCCCTCCTTCGCCTTCCGTCTCATCACCGTAGTCATCAGCGTCTTCGCTACGGCTTCGCTCGCCCACGCCTACGCGAAACTCGGCTCCACCTGGCCCTCGGGCAACATTCCCCTCCGCCTGCAGCTCGATTCCACCGCGTCCGCGACCGTCTCACTCCCGCTCACCGATGGCACGGCGACCTGGAATGGCATTGCCGAATCTGCCCTCGCCGACTGGAACGCCATCCTCGCCCGCTCGCGGTTCACCTCCAGCGTCAGTTCCGCCGCAGCGCCCACGCGCGCCAACGACGGCGTCACGCAAATTTTCTTCGCCACCAACTACTACGGCTCCGCCTTCGACAGTCGCACCCTCGCGGTAACCCTGGTCGACAATGGCGACCAAACCATCCGCACCGAGGAAGCCGATCTCATCGTCAACCGCAGTCGCGCGTGGAACTCCTACCGCGGCAGCATTGGCAGCACGGTCCTCGATCTTCGCCGCGTCCTCCTTCACGAGCTTGGTCACGTCCTCGGCCTCGATCACCCGGATCAAGCCACCCCGGTGCAGAACGTCAGTGCCATCATGAATAGCACGATCAGCAATCTCGATGCGCTTACGGCCGACGACCTCAGCGGCGCCAATTATCTCTACAACACGCCCTTCGCCCGCCCCACTCTCACACGCCAGCCCACCAGCCAAGTGACCACCGCCGGCAGCGCTGCGACACTCTCCGTATCCGTCGACAATCAAGACCCGCCCAACGCGGACGACTTCCATAGTTATCACTGGTATTTCAAAGCCAACGGCGCCACCACCTACGAGCCCCTCTTTACTCTCATCAAGCCTGGCAGTCTCGGTTTCCTCGCCGCGCAGACCGACGACGCCGGCAGCTACTATTTCCAGGCCGTCACCCCCGACGACACAATCACCAGCAACACCGTCACCCTCACCGTCAATCCCGCCGTCCTCGCCAGCGCGAGCGCCACCCAACTCTCCAACCTTTCCACCCGCGGTATCGGCGGCTCCAGCACCCGCTCCATGATCGTCGGCTTTGTCGTCACTGGCACGCGCAACAAATCCGTGCTCCTCCGCGCCGCCGGTCCCGGCCTCGCCGCCTTCGGAGTCGCCGGCACGCTCACCGATCCGCAGCTTGTCTTGAAGAATTCCGCCGGCACCACCGTCGCGACAAGCGCCCAATTTTGGGATCAACCCACCGCGCCCACCACCGCCACCGAGATCCGCGCCGCCATCGGCCGCGCCGGCGCATTCGCATTTGCTCCCGGTTCTCGCGATGCGGTCCTGCTCGTTTCACTCCCGCCCGGCGCCTACACCGCTACTACTGCCAGCCCCAGCAGCACCACCGGCACTGTTCTCATCGAGGCCTATGACGCCGATCCCACTCCCGATGCCACGAGTCGCCTCTCGAATCTTTCCACGCGTGGCTTTGTCACCACCGGGGCCGACACCCTCATCGCCGGCTTCACCGTCAAGGGCTCGGGCCCGCGCACCTACCTCGTCCGCATCGCCGGCGATACGCTCGCCTCCCTCGGCGTGACCGGCACTCTCGACGATCCGTTCCTGAGCCTCTACTCGGGCAGCACTCTCATCCGCGAGAAAGATGACTGGGATTCCCCGGCCACCTCGCAACCCGCCTTGCGCGCGGCCTTCACTTCCGTCGGCGCCTTCACCTTCACCGATCGTCAGGAGCCCGCCACCATCGTCACTCTCCCGCCTGGTGGTTACACCGCGAAAGCCACCGGCCTCACGAACGACGGACGCACCAATCCCACCGGCAACGCCATCATCGAAATCTACGAATTGCCCTAAGCCGCTCTGCTTGAGCGGCCCCCCGCCTAGCTCGGTGGCTACACTGCCTACAACTCGCTCTCGCCAAATCCGCCCTTCCCTTCCGTCTGATCCGTGTGTTCCGTGGGCGCCCTCCGCTATTTGCCCATGTCCGCCTCGACTGACTTCAAACACTTCTTCGGCGTTGTTCCCACCGATCAAAACGCCCTCGACCTCTTCGCCGGCGAATGGTCTTCCTCGCCGCCTTCCGACCGCCCCGAATTGAAGGCCGGCGTCACCCCGCTCTTCGACGATCCGCGCATCGCCTGGGCCCACCACCGCCTCATCGAAATGGGCGTCGCCAACGGTTTCACCGGCGCCGACGTCCTTGAACTCGGCCCCCTCGAGGGAGGGCACACCTATCTCATCGATCGTCTCAACGCCACCGCGGTCACCGCAGTGGAGGCTAACTCCCGCGCCTACCTTAAGTGCCTCATCGCGAAGGAAACCTTTCGCATGAGTTCCCGGGTCCGCTTCCTCCTCGGCGATTGCCTCGCCCACCTCCGCGCCACGGAAAAAGTTCACGATATCGCCGTGGCCTCCGGCCTCCTCTATCATCTGACCAATCCCGTCGAACTCCTCGAACTCCTAGCCCGCCGCAGCAACGCGATCTTCCTCTGGACCGTGTTCTACGACCCTGAGTTCGTCGCTCAAAACCCCGTGCCCGGCGCCAAGTTTTCCGAGCAGCTCCCCATGGAACACGCCGGCTTCAAGCACACGGTGCATCGCTTCAACTACGGTCCCTCGCTCGACTGGAAGGGCTTCTGCGGCGGTGGCGATGTTTACAGTTACTGGATGGAAAAAAAGGAAATCATCGCCGCCCTTGAGCACTTCGGCTTCCGCGATTTCCGCACGGAACAGCACCCCAATGTTCATGGCAGCGCGCTCATGCTGGCGGCCCGCAAGTGACCCGCCCTGCCGCGCCGACATTTGACGTATCTTCCCCGGGCATCTAGCGTCTCCTCCCTCATGCTTGCCATCGCGCTTCATCGCCGACTCGCCGCCTTTCCGCGCGGCGTCGTGCCGTGCATGATCGCATGCGTTGGTTTGGCTGCCTCACCAAGCGTTCACGCTGGTCCCGGCGACTCTCCCTTTTTGCCGCCATCCGGGTCCACCGCCGCCGTTGCCTCTCCCTCCGAGAATCTGGAGTTCGCGGGCTGGAACAGCGTCGGGGAAAAAACCTTCGTCAACATCTTCGATAAATCGACGAAGAAGGGCCGCTGGATTTCCGTCGGCGGCAGCGACGGCACCATGTCCGTCCTAGCCTACGATCCACGCCGCGAACAGGTCGTGGTTAAATCTGGCGACATCCAGAAGACCCTCACGCTAAGAAAATCCTCCGGTGTTGCCAGTGCCCCGGTGCCCGTCGCCGTGATGCCTCCCTCGGCTGGCTTCGCGCAACCGGCCGTCGCCCCGATCAATCAAAACATCGCACCCGCCGTCGCGATGGGCCCAGTCGCTCCCGCCGAGCCAGCTCCTGTTCCCACCCCACCCGAGCCAGCGAAACCCCAGACGATTCAGCGGCAGGAAGAGGAAGCTAGGATGCTCGTCAGTGACTTGCTCGAAATCGGCATGGCGCAGCGCAAAGCCTACGAAGAAGCCCAGAAGAAAGCGTCCGAGCAGCCAGCGGTTCCAGCCGCTCCGGCTCCGACCCCGTCTGGCCCATAGGCCATCCCGGCAACCGCCCCAGTCACGGCTGTCGTCGCAGTCTGCCGCACTACCCGCAGCGCCTGCACCGTCCGCTTACTTCGCGGCCGGTTTTTTACCCCAGCCGTAGACCCACATCGGTCGCGTCTTCACGTGCCAGTCGACAAATCCCGCGCGGGACAAAAACGTCTCAAACTCCGGCACCGACGAACATTTTGAAATCTGCGGCGGCCGCTTCTGCGGCGGAAACTGCGTGCGGCTCGCTTCAAACATCGCCCACCCTTCGTCCGACGCGATGTTCGCATTGTCACAGTAAAACCGTCCACCCGGCTTCAGCACCCGCATCGCTTCCAGCACATAGGTATAGCGATCCCACTCCTCCAGGTGCATAAACACCACCGTCGTGTAAACCACGTCCACCGAGTTTTCCGGGATGGGTTGCAAATCATAGCCGGAGATTTCCTGCAGCCGCGTGTTCTCGAGGCCCAACAAACGGCGATTCGCGAGTTTGATCATGTTCGGCGACACGTCGCAGCCGATCCACTGCTTCACAAACGGCGACAACACGCGCCCCACCCGCGCCACGCCACAGCCGATCTCCAAAAACGTGTCGTCGGGCTTAATCCCCACCGTCTCACCGAGGATCATCAGCGTGTCCTCGGCGTCAGCATGAAACTTCTCCTCGTCCGTGTAGCCGGACACGACCATGTAGGCGTCCTCTTTGTTACCCGAAAGCGCCGTCCACACCGATTTGTAGTCCCCGCGGATTTGACTCATGCGCGCGACTCAACGGCCCGGCCTCCACAGCGTCAAGGCGCGCATCCCGCCAAAAATCGCGCTTCCCGCCCGCGCACTTTTTCCCAACCTTGCCGTGATGCGCATCCTTATCACCGGCGTCTGCGGCTTTGTCGGCAGCACCCTCGCGCGCGCCCTGGTCGATTCCGGCGCCGGCCACTCGCTCGTGGGCTTCGACAACTTTATCCGTCCCGGCAGCGAATCGAATCGCGACGCCTTGAAGCGACTCGGCGTGAAACTCTTCCACGGCGATCTCCGCGCCGCCAGTGATCTCGAGACGCTCCCAGCCGTCGATTGGGTCATCGATGCCGCCGCCAATCCGAGCGTCCTCGCCGGCGTCGATGGCAAAACCAGCTCCCGCCAACTCATCGAGCACAACCTTGGCGGCACGGTGAACATGCTCGAGTTCTGCAAGACCCACCGCGCCGGCTTCATCCTCCTCTCCACGAGCCGGGTCTACAGCATCCCGCCCCTCGCCACTCTTCCCGTCGAAGCCCATCACTACGCCTTCCGCCTTTCGCCGTCCGCACCACTCCCGCCGGGCGTCAGCCCGGCCGGGGTCACCGAAGATTTTTCCACCACCGCCCCTGTTTCCCTCTATGGGGCGACCAAGCTCACCAGTGAGTCCCTCGCCCTCGAATATGGCGAGACGTTCAACCTCCCCGTCTTTGTCAATCGCTGCGGCGTCCTCGCCGGCGCCGGCCAATTCGGCCGTCCCGACCAGGGCATCTTCGCCTACTGGCTCAACTCCTGGCTCCGTCAGCGCCCCCTGAAATACATCGGATTCGGCGGCCACGGTCACCAGGTCCGCGACTGTCTTCACCCGCGCGATCTCGTCCCGGCCCTCGAAAAACAATTCGCCGCCGCGAAACTCCCCGCCGCCGATCGCCTCGCCAATTTCGCCGGCGGCGCGAATTCCGCGATGTCGCTTCGCCAGTTGAGCGACTGGTGCGCCGCCCACCTCGGCCCGCACACCGTCACGTCCGACGCCACCCCGCGTCCCTTCGATATTCCGTGGATGGTCCTTGATTCCGCGAAGGCTGCCCGCCTCTGGCAATGGCGCCCGACCACCCCCACGACCGTCATTCTTGACGAGATCGCCGCTCATGCCCGCGCGCACCCCGCGTGGCTCGATCTCAGCGCCCCTCTCTAGTTCCCTCGCTTCCGCCCGCCCCGCTTCCACCGCCCCTCCTAGCTCCTCTCCTTCGCCTTACCGCTCCCGCATGTCCGCGTCCGCCGCCCCACTTTCCCTCTACTCCGTTGTGATTCCTGCGCGCGACGAAGAGGCCTCGCTCCCGCCCACCCTGCGCGCGATCCACGCCGAGTTTACCCGCGAGGGCATCCCCCACGAGATCATCGTCGTCGACGATGGCTCTAGGGACACCACTTGGTCGGTCCTCCAGTCTTTACGCGCCGAAATCCCCACGCTCGCTCCGGTGCAAAACACCGGGCTCCACGGCTTCGGCCGCGCCATTATTTATGGTCTTAACCAGATGCGCGGGGACGCCGTCGTGATTATGATGGCCGACGCCTCCGACTCACCTGCCGACGCCGTTACCTACTGGCGCCTCCTCAATCAGGGCTACGAATGCGCGTTCGGCAGCCGTTTCGTCCGCGGCGGCAAAGTCGTCGACTACCCGCGCTTCAAGCTCTTCGTCAACCGCCTCGCGAATCTCTTCATTCGCCTCCTTTTTCGGCACGGTCTCAACGACACCACCAACGCCTTCAAAGCCTACCGCCGCCACGTCATCGAGGGTTGCCGCCCGCTCCTCGCTCCGCACTTCAATCTTACGGTCGAACTCCCGCTCAAGGCGATCGTTCGCGGCTATACGTGGATCGCGACCCCGATTTCCTGGGAAAACCGCAAACACGGCGTGGCCAAGCTGAAGCTCAAAGAGATGGGTAGCCGTTACTTCTTCATCTGTATGTATGTCTGGCTGGAGAAATACTTCAGCCGCGGCGACTACCGTCGCCGCTGATTTCTACCTGCAAGAGAACCGTGGAAAGGCGAGGCAAAGCGACTCAAAAGGCCGCTTCTAGGCCGGACTCATGCAGTTGGAGGCGGAGGAGCGAGGCGAGATGGCGAGCAGATCTCAGTCGAGGAAGCCCGACGCATGCCCGGAGGGCCTGTGGTGCGGCTGACGCTGGCGGAAAGGTGCCGCCAGATCGCCTCGATCCGACCCGATCAACTCCATGAGTCGGGCCAAGGTCGCCCAATTGTTACGGAATGGCCGAAGTAGGCATTGGACTTGCGTCATAAATCTTCCAATTTCGGCCCTTCCCCTACCAAACCATATGAACTCGTCCTCCCGCACCACGTTATCCGTGACTGCCCGCTTCTTGCGCGCAGCCATCGCGATTATCGGCTTTGCGCTCGCGCCTCTGGCGTTTGCGCAGGGCATCGTCACCGCCGGTATCACCGGCTCCGTCCGCGACACCGGCGGCAAAGCCATCACTGCCGCCGCGGTCACCGCCACCCATACACCCACCGGCACCGCTTACACCGCCACCACAGGTGACAACGGCCGCTACATCTTCCGCGGCCTCATCGCCGGCGGCCCCTACACGGTCGCCGTCAGCGGCAGCGCCATTAAAGCCACCGAGCGCTCTGACCTCACGACCCAGCTGGGCTCGGAAATCGAAGTAAACTTCTCCGTCACTGCCGGTGACATTGTCACCCTTGAAAAGCTCACCGTAAAAGGTGAAGCCAATGAGCTCGACGGCTCCGCCACCGGTGCCGGCACGCTCCTGAGCCAGGCCCGCCTCGCGGCCAAGCCCACCACTCAGCGCTCCTTCGCCGATGTGATCAGCGCCTCCCCGTTCGTCACCCTGCGCTCCATGTCCAGCGCCAACGACCGCGAAGAGTCCCACATCACCGCCCTCGGCCAGAACAACCGCTACAACTCCATCCTCATCGATGGCGCCCGTATCAACGACCAGTTCGGCCTCAACGGCACCGGCCTTGCCTCGTTCTTCAATCCCCTCTCGCTCGACACCATCGAGCAGCTCTCCGTTCAGGTATCCCCCTACGATGCCCGCGAGAGCGGCTTCACCGGCGCTTCCATTAACGCCGTCACCAAGTCCGGCACCAACACCTACCACGGTTCCGTTTACTACCTCCTCTCCAAGGATCGTCTCTTCGGCTTCCGCGGCCAAGGCCCAGAAGTGGCCCCCGGGCCCACCCAGGGTCTCGTGCCGAAGCTCAAGCGCACCACTGAAGGCGCCACCTTCGGCGGCCCGATCATCAAGAACAAACTCTTCTTCTTCCTGAACTACGAGAAGTTCAACCGCATCACCGCCCCGGCCCAAGCCGGCTTTACTCCCACCGCCGCGACCGTTTCGGCGGTCGACGCCCGCCTTGCCCAAATCAACTCCCAGAGCGGCAAGACCTCTCCTTGGGGCGTGATCGGCGGCAATGCCACCAACGAGTCGGAAGAGAAGAAGAAACTCGCCAAGGTCGACTGGAACATCATGTCCGGCCAGCGCCTCTCCGTTCGCTATAGCGAGACCGAAGGCAGCGTCCCTCAATTCGGCAGCTACGCCTCCACCACCTTCAACGGCGTGAGCCTCGCCGGTGGCGCCACCACGGCCTACGAGTCCAACTTCTACGCTCAGGGCCGCAAAGAAAAGACCTGGGCCACCTCGCTCTTCAGCCAGTGGTCGCCCAACTTTAAGACCGAGGTCCGCTATAACACGATCAAGCAGGACCAACTCACCCCCACCGTCGCGACCCTGCCTGAGATCCACATCTTCGGCCTCCCCGGTCTCGACCGCAGCGGCACCGCCGTAACCAACGGCGTCCTCGTCGTCGGCACGGATCAATTCCGCCAGGGAAACCAGGTCTTCGTCGACACCAAGAGCTACTCTGCCACCGGCGACTACTTCCTCGGTAACTTCACGATCAGCGGCGGTTTTGACCGCGAGGAGAACGGTTACTACAACCTCTTCCGCGCCGGCTCCTACGGCCTCTTCGACTTCGCGAATCTTGCTGCCTTCCAGTCCGACACGATCAGCGCCTTCAGCCGCGCGTTCTACGTCAACGGCACTCCCGCCGCTGACGTCAGCGACTCGACCGTCACGGGCCTCTTCGGCCAGGTAAAGTGGAGCATCAACTCCCGCTTCTCCGTCCTCGCCGGTCTCCGCTACGACATGGTTGAGAGCGGAACCCGCCCTCCCTTCAACCAGCTCTTCCTCGATCGTTTCGGTTACCGCAACGACGGCACCGTCGACGGCACTTCCACCGTCTCGCCCCGCCTGAGTTTCAATTGGACGCCCACCGACGAGCGCACCACGCAGCTGCGCGGCGGCGTCGGCCACTTCCTCGGTCGCGCTCCCTGGGTGTTCTTCTCGAACTCCTACTCCAATCCCGGCATCGGTCGCTTCAACGTCCTCACGCCGCCCACTGGCCTCGTGAACTACCTCCAGACCAGCTTTGATCCGGCCAACCCGATCGGCTCTGCTCCGTCGATTCCCGCCGGTGGCCGCTACGAGATCAACCTCGCCGACGATCGCATCAAGCTGCCCTCCGTCTGGCGCGGAAATTTCGCGATCGACCGCAAGCTCCCGCTCTTCGACTCCCTCCTGTCGCTCGAGTTTATCCAGACTTACAATGACAAGACCCTCTTCGTCACCAACGACAACCTCCGCGCGACCACCATCGGCGCCGACGGTCGTCAGCGTTTCGCCGGTAACCCCAGCACCGTCGCCAACGCCCGCTTCGCTGAATTCGTCAACGTCTACCACGTCAGCCAGCGTGCCACCGGTGAGTCCCGCTACATCACCCTTTCGTGGGACCGTCCGTTGAAGAACCAGTGGGCTGCTAACTTCAGCTACACCCGCGGCCGCTCCACCGAGGCCCAGGCCTTCGGTCAGACCACCGCCTCCGGCACCTGGCAGCGCAATCCGGTCTTCAATCAGGGCGCCGTCGAAGAGGCTCACTCTGACTTCGAGGTCAAAGACCGCTTCCAACTCACCCTCACCCGTGAGTTCGAGCTTAAGAAGAAGTGGAAGACCCTCACGTCCCTCTATTACGAAGGCCGCTCGGGCAATCCCTACAGCTTCGTCTACAACACCGACCTCAACGGCGACAGCCGCGCGGACAACGACCTCGTCGCCGTCCCGACCGGTGCGACCGACACCCGCTTCGACTTCTCCAGCATGAGCGCCGCCACGCAGACCGCCTACTTCGACTTCCTAAGCTCCAGCGGCTTGGCCAAGTTCGCCGGCGGTTACGCCCCGAAGAACGCCTTCGTCCAGCCGTGGGTTAATCGCCTCGACCTCAAGGTCGCCCAGACGATCCCCGTGGCCGGACCGGTCAAAGTCGAACTCTTCGCCGACTTCATCAACTTCGGTTCCTTCCTCAGCAAGAAGCTCTTCAGCTACTACGAGGAAGTCCCGCTCATCAGCAACGACGTCTTCCGTCGCCGCAACCTCGGTGGCGCGACCTACAATGCCGCCGGCAAGATCGTCCCGACCTTCAACTCCCCAGTCGCTGCGCAGAACTTCCTGCTCGATAACGTCCAGTCCCGCTGGCGTGTTCAGGTCGGCGCCAAGCTGACCTTCTAATCGGCTCGACCGCCCTTCGCGGCGTCTGCCTCTTCAACCGCCACCCTTCACCGGGTGGCGGTTTTTCTTTGCCCCGTTGTCCCGTAGTAGCCGCAGGGCTTCGCCGTGCGGGCGGTCCGCTCCCGCTCCGGTCCCTTCATCAGACTTTCCCCAACCCACCACCCCGTCCCTCGAAAAAACCCTTGGTCCCCCGCCCCCCCGCGTTTTCCCTCCACCTTCCTATTATGATCTATCTGCTCGGAGGTTCCGGTTACGTTGGCCAAGCCTATCAGGCGCTCCTGACCCGCAAGGGCCTGCCTTTCCGCAATCTGCGCCGCGCTGACGTCGATTACACCAATCCCGTCATCCTCCGCGACGCCCTCCGGCGGGATAAGGTCCAGTTCGTCATCAACGCCGCCGGCTACACCGGCAAACCCAACGTCGATGCCTGCGAACTCCACAAGACCGAGTGCCTCTTCGGCAACGCCGTCTTCCCTGGCCTCGTCGCCCAGGCCTGCAACGAAGCCGGCGTCCCCTGGGGTCACGTCTCCTCCGGCTGCATCTACACCGGCTCCCGCCCCGACGGCACCGGCTTCAGCGAGACCGACACCCCCAACTTCACCTTCCGCACCAACAACTGCTCGTTCTACAGCGGCACCAAGGCCCTAGGCGAAGAAGTCCTCGCCGGTCAGCCCAACGTCTACGTCTGGCGTCTTCGTATCCCATTCAACCACGAGGAAAACCCGCGCAACTACCTCACGAAGCTGATGCGCTACCAGACACTCCTCGCCGCCGAAAACTCCATCTCGCAGTTGGAGGAGTTCGTCGCTGCCACCTTCGCTTGCTGGGAGAAACGCGTCCCCTTCGGCACCTACAACGTCACCAACCCCGGCCACGTCACCACCCACGAGGTTGTCGACGCCATCCTCAAGAGCGGCGTCCACCCGAAGAACTACGTGTTCTTCAAGGACGAGACCGACTTCATGAGCAAAGCCGCGAAGACCCCGCGCTCCAATTGTGTGATGACCTCCGCGAAGCTCGCCTCCGTCGGCATCTCAATGACCGAAGTCCACGAAGCCGTCGCTCGCGATCTCGCCCGCTGGAAAAAAGCCTCCTGACCGATCCGCCGTCACGCGCTCCGGTCTTTCAACCTTCAACGTTCACCTTTCAACTCTCCCGTGAATCTCCTCGTCACCGGCGGCGCCGGCTTCATCGGCAGCAACTTCATCCGCCAGCGCCTCCTCGAGGCCGGCTCGCCGCTCACGAGGCTCGTCAATCTCGACGCCCTCACCTACGCCGGCAACCCCGCCAATCTCGCCGACCTCGCCGGCGATCCGCGCTACGTTTTTGCCCACGGTGACATCGGTGATATCGCCCTCGTCACGCGCCTCCTCGCCGAGCACTCGATCGACGCCGTCGTCAATTTCGCCGCCGAGTCTCACGTCGACCGCTCCATCGACTCTCCCGAGCCCTTCATCCAGACCAACGTCGTCGGCACGCTCCGCCTCCTCAACTGCTCCCGTCTCTACTGGTCCAGGTTGCCGGAAGCCAAGAAAGCTGCCTTCCGTTTCCTCCACGTCTCGACCGACGAGGTTTATGGCACCCTGTCGCCCACCGATCCCGCATTTACCGAGGAGACGCCGTTCGCGCCCAATTCCCCCTACGCCGCGTCCAAGGCTGCCAGCGATCACCTCGTCCGCTCCTTCCAGCACACGTATCATTTTCCGACGCTCACTACCAACTGCTCGAACAACTACGGCCCCTATCACTTCCCCGAGAAGCTGATCCCGTTGATGATCCTCAATGCCCTCGAGGGCAAAAATCTCCCCGTCTACGGTGACGGCATGCAGATCCGCGACTGGCTCTACGTCGAAGACCACGCCGCCGCCATCTGGCTCGTCCTGCAAAAAGGCCGCCTCGGCGAGACCTACAATATCGGTGGCCTGAACGAAAAACCGAACATCGAGATCGTTAACACCATCTGCGCCCTGCTCGACCAGAAGTCCGCCCGTGCCGACGGCCAGTCCTACACCAAGCAAATCACCTACGTTGCCGACCGCCCCGGCCACGATCGCCGCTACGCCATCGACGCTACCAAACTCCAGACCGAGCTTGGCTGGGCCCCCAAGGAAAACTTCACCACCGGCATCACAAAGACCGTCAACTGGTATCTCCAAAACCGCCAGTGGGCCGCCGACATTACGGCCAAGAAATACTCCCGCGAGCGCCTCGGCACCGCCAAGTAAGTCTCATCCGTCCTATTCGTCCCATACGTCCCTTTCGCCCCCCTATCCCCCATGTCACGTAAAGGCATCATCCTCGCCGGCGGCTCCGGCACCCGTCTCTGGCCCCTCACCATCGCTGTCTCGAAGCAGCTCATGCCGGTCTACGACAAGCCGATGGTCTACTATCCGCTATCCGTCCTGATGCTCGCCGGCATCCGCGAGATCCTCGTCATCTCCACACCCACGGATCTTCCGCTCTTCAAAAAGCTCCTCGGCGACGGCGCCAACCTCGGCCTCAAGCTCTCCTACGCCGAGCAACCCAGCCCTGACGGCCTCGCCCAGGCCTTCCACATCGCTGGCGATGTCGGCTTCCTCAAGGACGAGCCCGCCGCCCTCGTCCTCGGGGACAATCTTTTCTACGGCCACGATTTCACGCGCTCCCTCGAAGCCGCCGGCCGCCAAACTACCGGCGCTACGATCTTCGGCTACCACGTCGCCGACCCCAAGAGCTACGGCGTCGTTGAATTCGCCCCCGATGGTCGCGTCCTCTCACTCGAGGAAAAACCCGCCCAGCCGAAATCCAACTACGCCATCCCCGGCATCTATTTCTATGACGCCGATGTGGTCCGCCTCTCGCGCACGCTGAAGCCCTCCAAGCGGGGCGAGCTCGAGATCACCGATCTCAACCGTCTCTACCTCGACGCCGGCAAACTCCGCGTCGAACTCCTCGGCCGCGGCACCGCTTGGCTCGACACCGGCACGCACGACTCCCTCCTCGAGGCCGCGCAATTCGTCTCCGTCATCGAGAACCGCCAGGGGCTCAAGATCGCCTGCCTCGAAGAGATCGCCTACCGCAAGGGCTGGATCGACCGCGCCGCCCTCGATGCCAACATCGCCCGCCTCGGCAAATCCTCCTACGCCGCCTATCTCCGGCGCTTGGAGTAAGGCGGATTACCGCCCGCCTTTCTCTCGCCCGACCGCTGCCGCCGCGCGCCTAGCCTTGCCCCGCGCCGCCCTCCGCCCACGCTCTCCCCTGCGTGCAGGTCAGCTTCATCATTCCCCTTTACAACAACCTCGCGCTTACTCGCGCCTGCGTTGAATCCCTGCGCGCCACCCTGCCCTCCACCCTGAGCTACGAGATTATTCTCGTCGACGATGGTAGCACCGATGGCACCCGCGAGTGGCTCGCCACGCTCTCCGCTCCTTTCCGCATCGTCCTCAACGACCGCAATCTCGGCTACGCCCGCGCCAACAATCGTGCTGCCGCCCTCGCTCAGGGTGAGTTCCTGGCCCTCCTCAACAACGACCTCGTCCTCCTTCCCAGCTGGTTCGAGCCCCTGCTCGCCGCCCACCGTTCGCTCGCCGACCGTGCCGGGCTCGTCGGCAATATCCAGCTCAACGCCCGCACCGGCGAAATCGATCACACCGGCATCGTCATCAATGCCCAGGGCAAACCCGTCCACGACCGCACCCCGCCCTCACGTCTCACCCGCCTGCTCTTTCCCGTGCGGCCCGTGCCCGCTCTCACCGGCGCCTGCCTCCTCCTCGCCCGCGACCTCTGGCAGCAGCTCGGGGGCTTCGACGAGGGCTATGTCAACGGTGGCGAAGACGTCGACCTCTGCTTTCGCGCCCGCGCCCTCGGTCGCACCAATGTCTGCGCCCTCACCAGCGTGGTGCGTCACCACATCAGTGCCTCCCTCGGTCGCAAACTCCGCGACGAGGAGAACTCCCACCGCCTCGCCCGCCGCTGGCACCGCGAGTTCATCCTCGCCGCGGATGGTCCGCTCCGCGACTGGTGCCGCGAGCAATGGGAACAAATCCTCTTCGATCCCCGCGGCGCCGACCTGAAATTTGCCTGGGCCGTCTGGCGCTATGCGCACGGTCTCATCCGCACCCCACCCGCTGCCGCCTACGCCCCGCTCGAGGCTGCCCTCGCGCGCGAGTTCGCCCACTGGGCCCAAACTCTCCCGCCTCCCTCCGCACCGTAGCGGCAGCCAGTGACCGCCGTGGCCTTTCGCGCCGCGCTACTTCGCGCCGCCTGAGCGTTGCACCTCGCGCACCACCGACTGCGGCCGCTGGTTGATCGCCAGAAACATCCGGCCGATATACTCGCCGAGGAGTCCGAGAATCACGAGCTGCGCGCCGGAAAAGATCAACATGCCCGCCATGATCCAGCCCCAGCCGGATTCAGGGCCAATGTCCACGGACCACATCCAGGCCACCAGACCGAGCGCGGCGAGCCCGAGGAATGCGATCGCCAATCCGAGCACCGTTGCCACCCGCAGCGGCAGCACGGAGAAATTCACCCACGCGCTCAACCACAGCCGCACCAGTCGCCGCAGTGTATACGTGCTCGTTCCCGCCTGCCGCACGTCATGGCGCACGGCGATCGAACCGATCCGCTGCGTTACCTGCAGAAGGAGTCCGTCGATATACGGATACGGCCCCGCGTAGCTGATCACCTGCTGCACAGCAAAAGCGCTCACGCAGCGAAAGCTCGAGAGATAAAATCCCGCCGGCTTATCGAGCGCCCAATCCGTCATGCGATTCGTGAACCAGCTCCCGAAATTCCGCCACAGCGAGTGCTGCTTCACCTCGTAGTGCCCAAACACCACGTCCAGCCCTGTCGCCTTCGCGTGCTCCCACATCCGCACAGCTTCCGCCGGCGGATTCTGCCCGTCGTCATCGAGGTTCACGATATGCGCGCCGCGGGCATGTCGCCATCCCGTGAGCACCGCGTTGTGCTCGCCGAAATTCCGCGCGTGTTCGACGAGGGTGATCGGCACCTTGGCGCTCTTCACGAGCTGCTGCGCCACCGCACTCGTCTCCGGTCCGCTGCCGTCGTGCACCAACACGATTTCATGCCCGCCTTCGACGTTCAGCCCTTCGATCGTCCGCACCACGTCACCGATGGTCTCGGCACTGCGATACAGCGGAATGACAAAGCTTAGAGCGGGTTCTGACATTACCGCTGATTAGTCGTAAAACTCCCCTCCCGCCGCAAGAAATCCCTTCTGACCTTTTTGTTACCCCACGCGCCCGGACAACTACTCACTCACACGTAATGCCGCAGTTCTTTCCGGTAATACGCCAGGGTCCGCTTCAGTGCCGTCCGCAGATCCGTCTTCGCCCGCCACCCGAGCTTCTTCCGAATCAGCCGGTCGTCCGCGTAGTAATCGCCGATATCAATTTTCTTCCGGTCCGGCGGAAAGGTCCGCACGACATACGCGCCGCCCCCATTGAGCTCCACCAGCGTCAACGCCAGCTCCTCCAGGGTCACCGGCGGCGGTCCGCCCAAATTAAACACTTCCCCGATCGCCTCGTCCTTCGCCGCGGCCAGCAAAAATGCCTCCACTGCGTCGTCCACGTAGGTGAAGTCGCGCAGCTGCTCGCCGCCCCACACTTCGATCGCTTCACCTTCCACGAGACGGCGAATCCACACGCCCACAAAGGTCTGTCGCGCGTCCTTCACGCGCATCCGCGGACCAATCGTGTTCGTCAGCCGCAACGCCGTAGCGCGGATGCCGTGCACCCGGGAATAAAGCAGGTGATACGACTCGCCCGCGATTTTGTTGATGCCGTTCACATCCACTGGCCGCAGCGGGTGTTTCTCGTCCACGGGTAGGTAGTCCGGCTTGCCGTAGATTTGTCGCGTGCTCGCAAACACCACGCGGATCGTCGGATTGTGCACCCGGCAGGCTTCGAGGATCGCGAGTTGCGCCCGCCCGTTGATATCCAGATCCGTCTGGGGATCCGTCATCGAGTCCATGTGACTCGTCTGCCCCGCGAGATTGAACAGAAAATCCTGCCCCGCCACGAGCGCCGGCAGCTTCGGCCAGTCCCGCACATCCGCCACGTGCACGCGGACTTTCCCCGCGAGTCCCGCCAGATTTCGCCGGTTGCCGCCGTATTCCGGAATCAGCGAGTCCACCACGCTCACCTTCGCCCCGAGCTTCACCAGCGCCCGCGCGAGATTCGAACCGATGAAACCCAACCCGCCCGTGATGAGCACATTCTTCCCCGCATAAACTCGCCGCAAATTTTTCATCTCAGCCATGTCCCTCCAGCCAAACGCCCGCCGCCGCCTGCGCCACCCCAAAGTAGGGGGCCGTCCGCCTGACTTTCATCACTCCGCTTAACGCCGCGTCACAAACTCCCATCCAAAGACACACACGCCCAGCGCCCGCGACTCTCCGCCGGTGCCCGCGCTCATCCAGGGCTGCACCGACCGCAGCACCACCGTCATTCCGCCCGGCGGCACGGTGATTTCGGGAAATACCGTCCTCACGCGTTGCGCCCCCAGCGATTGCGCTCTACCGGGCTCTCCTCCCGCGGCACCTTGCCCGGTTAGTGTCAGCTCTCGCGCCCCCAAACTCCACCCATCGAGCGTGGCCGTCACGCGCACTGGCCACGCCTGCGGATTCTCGATCCGGAGCGTCGCGTCTCCTTTTGTCCAATTCCAGCGGGTCCGCGTAGCAGGATCGACTTCGTCCCCATTCCATCCGTCGCCGAGCGTCACGCGCACAAAATCCGTTCCCCGCGTGTTGACCACCGCCAGGCGTCCGGCCACCTCCCGCCGCGCTCCGTCGGTTGGCTTCACCACGATGAATCCACCGGTGAGGTCCCACTCGCCCTTCAGCGCCGTGTGCCAGCGGGCTTCATAGGTGTCCGTCAGGAAATACTGCGGCTTCTTGAGCAGAAAATAATTCGCCCACAGCCGCGACCACATGTCCGGCAACAGCACGTTTACCGAGGTTACCTCTGCCATCGCTTCGACTTTCCGCAGCTGCCGCAGTTCGCCATCCACGATTAGGGGCGCGGCACACATCCGCCAGAACACCATGCCGGTCCCGACCAGATTCCCGAGCACCACCACGGCCGCCACGATCGTCACCAAAAACCATTCGCGAATCAGCCCGCTCCACCGCAGCGACACCCACCAGCAAAATGCCGGCAGCGTCACCGGGTAGAAGACCGCGAAGAGTTTGAAGGCGTCGTAGCTCGCGTTCGTGCCCGCTTGCGCGCCGCGCCATTGGAGCAGCGCATAGCCGCACAGCACGGGCAGCGTCACCGCCACCGCCGTCCACACTTTCGTGCGTCGTTCCCGCCACGCCCGCGCGCCCGCCCAGCCGAGCAGTCCCGCCACCAGCGCCGCCAGCACCCAACGCACTCCGCCCCATTGCCATGCCACCAGCTCCGGACCACTCACTAGTCCGAGCCAACCTTCCGGGGTAAACGCCGGGATCTTCCATCCAAAATCATACGCCCGCAGCAATTGGAAGCGCTCCACCAGTCCCGCCACCCGGCCGAAAAAGAGCACCGCGCACCCGGCCAGCGGCGCCAGCATCACCGCCAGCCAGCGGCCAAAGCGCGACCACTCCCCATGCCACAGCGCCAGCCCGCCGGCATACGCCACCGCCGATACCAGGCAGAGCACGATGAAGAAATTATAGCTTCCAAGGAGGAGCCAGTAGGCCACCGCGAGCACCCCGGCCCATTGCACGCCGCGCGCCCACGTGAGGCGCCCGCGCCACAGGGCCGCGCCCGTCCAGGTCACGAGGCCCACCGCCATCGCCGCGAGCAATTGCCCCGGCGCCACATGGCCGACCACATACCAGGTCAACGGGCTCAGCCCATACAGCAGTGCGATCGCCGCACTCGGTCCCGCACTAAAGCCGATCAGCGCCCGCGCCATCCAGAACACCACCGGCAGCGACCCTGCCAGCAGCACCATCACTAGCAGGCTCGTCAGTTCGTGCGGCGCGCACCCGAGCACCGTGCCGTTCAACGCGATCAGCGCCGAGGGCGTGAAGTGGTTCAACCGGGTCCAGTAATCGAAAAAATTATCCACCGACTGCACGCGCACCACTTCCGTGAGTCCGAGATAACCACCGCGCTCCGTGCTCGCAAATTCCTGCAGCACCCGCGCCCCCGCCGCGTAGTCCGGCGCGTCACAGCTCGCCAGCGACATCGTCGTCAGTCCTTTCGAGACCCACGCCAGCGGAATCACAAGGAGCGCCAGCACGCCGGCACTCGCGAGCCACACGAGGCCCATCCGCTGCACGTCCACCCACGCTGCGCGCCAGCCCGCGCGCCGCAGCGCCCACCCCAGCAACGCCGCGGGCACCACTTCACTCGCCCACGCATACGCGTTTGTCCCCGCCAGCGTCGTGTGAGCTCCCGCCCACACCACTGCCGATTGCAGCGCCAGTCCCGCCGGCACCACGAGCACCGGCCAAAACCGCCGCCACGCCCGCGGCATCGCAAGGACGGCCAGACCCACACCCCACCAGAGCACGTGAGCCAACACCGCAAAGGCTACGACAAAGTGAATCATCAGTCCGGATCGATGGTTCTTCTCTCTGCGCTCAATTCTTAACTCTCAACCTTCCGCGCCGCGCCCGCTTTCCGCCCCACCGCGAACACCGAGGTCCCCCACGCCCAACGTCCACCCAGCTTCAGCCACGCGTGCTCTGGCGCGACCAGCGCCCGAAACCCCAGATCCACCACCGCCGGGTATTCCTTCATGTCGCTCGTGTCCTTGTCCGAGCGCAGCAGCTTGCGCTTCGCCCACAGCAGGGGAAAGGGCAGCGCGTTCAGGTGCGTGCTCCAGCGTTCGCCAAACCCCGCCGCGGTCATCAAGGCCTCCACTTCCGGTCGCGTGTAGCGGTGCTTCGTCTGACACGAGTCGTCGTGATACGACCACATCCACATGTAGGCCGGCACATTGATCACCACCACGCCGCCCGGTTTCAGCACCCGGAAAAATTCCTTCACCGCCACATCTGCATCATCGACCTGACAAATCACATCCGCCGACACCACCGCGTCGAAGCTCGCATCCGCAAACGGCAACGCCGTCACACTCGCCTCACGGATATCCGTGCCCGCCCCGCACCGCGTCCGCGCCAGCTCGCACGCGATCGGCATGAAATCGATTCCACTCCACTTCCACCCCGATTGCGCCTCGCGCAGTCGCAAAATCATCCCGCCCGTCCCACAGCCCGCATCGAGCACCGCCGCATCCGCCTTCACCCCGGCCTTCGCCAGCTCTCGCGCCACATGCCCGTGCAGTGACTTGAAATACCACATGCGATCCTCGACCTCGGCGAGTTTCAGATATTCGTCAGTGTTCATTCGGGGCGGGTCATTGGGATGAGCGCCCCGCCCGCCCGCAACATTATCCATTGCCGCCTGCCGCTGTCCTCCGTCCTCTATCGCTCGTCCTCCGACATGCGCCGCCTCCTCACGCTCCTCGACACCCCTGCCGGCCGCGCCGCCCGCTACCTTTTTTCCGCCCTGCTCGTCGGCATGCTGGTGTGGAGTATCGACTGGCATCAGTTCACCGCGCTCCGCGGCCGGTTCGACCTCGGTCCCGTCCTCCTCGCCACCCTCATCGCGGGCGTCACGTTTCCGCTGCACGCGTGGCGCTGGTGGCTCCTCCTCCGCGCTCAGGGCCTCACCCTCTCCGTTCACTGGGCTCACGTCGTCACGTGGATCGGCAATTTCTACAACGCCTTCCTCCTCGGCGGTCTCGGCGGCGACGCCGCCCGCGCCTTCTACGTCTGCCGCGATGCCTCGGCCCACCAAGCCGCCGGCCTCGCCGCCACGTTCCTCGACCGCGTCCTCGGTCTCGTCGTCCTGCTGAGCCTTGCCGCTATTACCCTGCTCCTGAAGCTCGAGACCGTCGCGCGCCATCCTGAGCTCCGCCTCCTTCTCTTCATCTGCGCCGCCCTCTCCCTCGCCAGCCTTCTGGTCTTCGTCGTTTTCTTCCGTCGTCCTCCCGCCTGGCTCGCCACCCGCCTCGGCCCGACCCGCACCGCCACGCTCACCGATATCCTGCTCCGCGTCCGTTCTTCACCGTCGACGCTCCTCGCCGCCCTTGCTTCGAGTTACGCCATCTGGCTCCTCGATTTTCTCTCCGTCTGGCTCCTCGCGCGCAGCCTCGGTCTGCCGCTCCCGTTCATCGAGGTCTCCCTCGCCATGTCCGTCGCTTACGCCGCCACGGTCCTGCCCGTCAGCGTCGGCGGTCACGGCATCCGCGAAGGCGCCTTGCTTGGCATGCTCGCGCTCCTCGGCCTCCTGCCCACCGACGACACCCGCCAGCTCGCCCTGCTTCTCGCCGTGCTCGTCTGGGCCGTCAGCGTCGTCTGGAGCCTCTTCGGCGGCGCCTTTCTGCTCTTCGCGCGCCGGTGGCGTCCGCCCGTCGCGCCCGCCTGACCCTTCGCTCAAGCCTCGTTCGCCTGTTCGGCCTCGGCCGTATACTTTCCCCGCACCGCCAGCCCGTTGCACCCGGCCCGGTGGCGGAGGGCGGCCTGCGCCGCTCCCGCGTTGGCCGCCAACCCTTGCCACGCCTTCAGGGCCGACTCTTGCAGCGCCCGCCCAAATGAAAAACTCAGCGGCCACGTCGGATCGTGGTGCGCACAAATCGCGTTCAATCGCACCGTCGCCGCCACCTCGGTCTGTCCGCCGGATAAAAACAAGATGCCTCCGACCGCCGCCGGCGCCGCGCGCCGCAGACACCGCAGCGTGACTTCGGCCACCGTCCCCACGTCGGCCTGCCGAGGACAATCACTGCCCGCCAACACCATACCCGTCTTGAGCACCATCGCCTCTAGACTGACCCGATGCTCCGACAGCGCCGCAAACACCACTTCGAGCGCCTCGCGCGTCACCTCCTCGCACCGGGCCAGCGTGTGCCGGCCGTCCATCAGCACCTCCGGTTCGACCACGGGCACGAGCCCGGCCTCCTGACTGCGCGCCGCGAAGAGCGCCATCGCCCGGGCATTCGCCGCGAGACAGGCCCGCGTGGGTAGGACTTCCCCCACCGTGATCACCGCCCGCCACTTGGTGAAACGCGCGCCGAGCTGCCGATAAACCGCGAGCCGGCCGCGCAGCCCGTCCAGCCCCTGCGTTATTTTCTCCCCCGCGAAATGCGCCAGGTCGACCGTGCCCCCGTCCACCTTGATGCCCGGGACGATCCCTTGGGCCTCCAGCCACGCCGGGATCGGAACGCCCCCGATCGCTTGCCGGATCGTTTCGTCCTGAAGGATCACCCCGCTGATCGCGTCGTTCAGCCGCGGCGTCGACAACAACACCGCCCGATAATCCCGCCGGCTCGCCTCCGTGGAGAGCACCGCGATCGCCTTGAACCGTTTCTCCAAGGTCGACGGGCTCTCGTCCGCCGCCAGCACCCCCTTGCCTCCCGTCATCAACGCCGCGACGGTCGCCCTCTGCGCCAGTTCATCTGGCAATTCCCGATCAAGCGACGGCGAACGAGCGGTCAGGGTAGAGGTAGTCATAGGAGTGTCGGCTGCAGCGGATCTGTCTCTACCGTTCCATACCCAGATCGGACGCAGTCATCAGGCCGGCACGATAACCCACGCCCCTCGCCCAGCCTATGGGGTCTTGCCCGCCCTCGGCCTCCGCTTTCTCCACCGTAGCGCGGCCTACCATCTCCGACCGCCGTCCACGCCCCTCCGCTGATACGCCGGTCTACGACCTATATCCGCGCTCCCTACGCTATAGCGGCGGTCTATGACCGCCCGTCCGGCCGCCCCGCGGAAAGTTTTGCCAACCCCCGCCGCCGCCCCTTCCCTCCGCGGCGACTCCATGCGTTCCGCTCATCGCACGCCTCCTGCCGGCGGCGCCTACTCCCGGCGCTTCACCGACTACGCGGGCTTTTTCTTCGACGAATTTGCCCCCGACTCCGCGTGGATCCGTGAGACCGCCACCCTCCGCCTGCCGCCGCTCGCGGGAGTGCGTCACCTCGTCCTCTCCGGCGAATTCCGCCCCCATCCTTCCGCCCGCGGACTCGAGACCTCCGCCCCCGGCCTCGAGGTAGCGATCAACGCCCGCCCCGCCGGCACCCTCTCCGCCCCCCGCCCCGGCGCCTGGACCCTCACGCTCCCCCTCCCCCCACTCCCAAACCCCATCTCCCATCTCCCTTCTCCCATCTCCCAAACCCTATCTCTCACTTTCCGCCTCACCGGCACCGGCGCGACCAACACCCTCGCCTTTCTCGGCCGCGTCACCGGCCTCGGCCCGCTCCAGCGTTTCCGCGCGCAAAACAAGAACCGCCAGCTCCGCATCACCACCCTCGCCACCGACACCGGCGAGGTGATCTACGATTTCTCCCGCCGCCACGCGCCCTACTCCACCGACTTCGCCCGCGCCCACACTCGGCTCGGCCTCAACATCGTCGGCTTCCTCACCGCCGATCTCGGCGTCGGTGAATCCGCCCGTTGCATGGTCCGCGCCGCCGATGCCGCCCAACTCCCCAGCGCACTCGTCCCCCTCAAGCTCAACTGTAAGAATCGCCTCGGTGATCAGGCCTACGCCGCGCGCCTCACCGACGCCAATCCCCACGACGTCAACGTCGTCCACGTCGATCCGCCCGCCTCGCGCGACATCGATCATCACCACGGTCCCGCCTTCCGCGCCGGCAAATACAACATCGCCTACTTCGCGTGGGAGCTCCCCGAGTTCCCCGACGCCTGGCTCCCCGCCTTCGATTACTTCGACGAGGTCTGGACGCCCAGCGACTTCGCCACCTCCGCCATCGCGCTGAAGTCCCCGCTGCCCGTGCTCACGATGCCGCACTCGATCGCCTTTGCGCGCCCCACCGCGAGCTCCGCCGAACTCCGCGCCCGCTTCGGCCTCCCTCCGGAAAAATTCCTCTTCCTCACCCTCTTCGACCTCAACTCCTACGCCGAGCGTAAAAACCCCCGCGCCGCCATCGCCGCCTTCCGTCTCGCCGTGCAGGCCTCCGCGGCCTTCGCCCAGGGCGCCACCCTCGTCCTCAAGGTCCAAAACGTCGCCGGCAACGAGGCCGACTTCGCCGCCCTCCGCGCCGGCCTCGCCGATCTCCCCGGCACCGTCATCCTCACCGAGACGCTCTCGCGCGCCGACATCTACGCCCTCGAAGCCGCCTGCGATTGCTTCGTCTCCCTCCATCGCTCGGAGGGCTTCGGCCTCGCCGTCGCCGAGACCATGTATCTCGGCAAGCCCGTCATCTCGACCGATTGGTCCGCCACCGCTGAATTTCTCAACGCCGCCAACGGCTGCCCCGTCCGCGCCCCGCTCATCACGCTCGACCGCCACCACGGCCCCTACGCCAAGGGCTCCACTTGGGCCGATCCCGATCCGACCCACGCCGCCGAGCACATGCGCCGCCTCTTCGCCGACCGCGCCCTGTGCGCCCAACTCGGCGCCGCCGCCCGCACGTCCATCGAGCAACGCTATTCTCCCGCCGTCATCGGCGCCCGCTACCGCCGCCGCCTCGAAGCCATCGCGACCTTCTAAACCGTCCGAGGTAGGGACGCCTCTCCGAGGCGTCCGCCCCTGCGCGCCAACCTCCAGCTAGGCCCCCTCAGCCCGCAGCCCCCCACGCCCGCCGCGCCCCGCCGGCTCACTTCCCACCCGCCGCCACCACCTTCCGCTCCAGCGCCGCGCAGCTGATCACTTTCTCCACCAGATCGAGCGGCCGGTAAAAATAGTGGTTCGCCGCCTCGAACCCGATTCGCGCGTCGCTCCGCGCCAGCGGATAGAGCCGCTTCGCCAACGCGATCTCCGCCGTCAGCGCCGCCTGCATCGCCGCCCGCGCCGCCGCATCGCCGGGATTTTTCGCCCACGCCTCCCGCGCCACGATGAACTTCGCCTGCTCGGCTACGCTCGCGAGGTGACAATACGCGGCCTCCGCGATCACCCGCTCGCGCTCCGCCTCCGCCCGCTGCGCCGCGCCGCTCGCCGTCACCGCCGCCCGCATCGGCTCGAGCCCGCGCTCCCACCCGCGCGCCGTCTTTTCAAACTGCGCGATAAAATCCGCCGCCGTATAGGCCCCGCGCCACCGCGTCAGGTCATCGAAGGGATAGCACGTCATCGTCGCCGGATAGCCCGTGCGACTCGCGTAGAGCAGATTCGCCGGCCCGCTCTGCTGCGGCGCCGAATACAAGCCAAGCCCGTAGGGAAATTCCCGGAATCCCGCGCTAAACGCCGCCCACGCCTGCCGCGCCGCCGGCGCCGCCTTCGCTCCAAAGCGTTCCACCGCGAGCGCGTCGAGCGCCGCCTCCGCGGTCGCATGCCGCCCGTCGATCAGCCCCTGCGCGAGGCGCAGATTCGGCGAGGGATAGCCCCCGAGCGACCAGCTCAACATCAGGCCGTCGACGCCCACGCGCGCGAGTCCCGCACAATGCTCCGCCACGAGGTCCATCACCGGCAGGTAGGGCAGCGTCGAAAGCTCCCACGAATTATTCAGCTGCACTTTCGCATAGATCGGCAGCCCACGTTCCTTCGCGATCGTCCAGTGCGCCTGCGCCCGCGGGCCCGGGCCGGGCACCGACAGCGAATACTCGCCGACTTTCCCTTTCACCGCCCCGCGTTGAAAGGGCTGCGCCCACTCGCTCACCGACATCAGCGCCACACCCTGCGGCAGCGCCCGCACGTGCTCCGACGCGTCGCCATGCTTCGCCCAACCCCAGTCCCACGCGATCACCCGCGCCGCGGGATTTCCACGGTGCACGCCTTCGGCCATCGTCGCGTGCAGCTCCGCCACGATCTCCGCCTGCGTGCGCGTGCGGCAGCGCGGACACTCCTCCTGCCGGCCGTGCGACGCGCAATTCGTCGGGTTCTCCGACGCACTGATCGTGAAAATCCCCCCGAGCCCCGGCGTCGCACCAAACACCTCCGCCAGCGCATCGCCGATCCACCTGCGCACCGTCGGGTCCGAGGTGCACATCGCGACCAGATCAAAACCGTTCCACCCGCGCACGCCTGCCATCTCCGGCCGCGTCGCGAAAAACGCCGGCGGCATCGTGCGCGGTTCGTTCATGTAAAGATACACTTTGATCCCGTGCCGCCCCGCCTTCGCCACCAGTGCCCGCAGCGTCGCCAACCGCTTCTCCCGCCCTTCGCCAAACTCCGGAAACGCCGCCCCGCCCGACGCCAGTTGCCGCAACACCACGTGCAACCACACCCCGTTCACGCCCTGCTCCGCCAGCCGCGCCAGCAGTCCGTCGGGATACGGATCGACCGCCGTCGGTTCCGCCAGCGGATCGCCAAACGCCCCGAGATACGAAAACACAAACCGCACCTTGCCGTCCGCCGCCGCCGGCCGCGCCTCCGCCGGCACCCGCGCCAGCTCCTCCGCAAACGCCAGCGGCGCTTCGCCCGTCGCCTGCATCAGCCCGCCGAAATTCCGCTCCACATCCGCCCGGATCATCGCAGCCCGCGCACGCGCCCCCGCGTCCGGCTCCCGGTAGCGCAGCGGCTCACACGCCGGCTTCGCGCTCCCGAGTTTCAACGCCAGCGCATCATCCTCCTTCAACCGAAATTCAAATTCCTCCCGCTCCATCCCCACGAGCGCGAGCAACTGCTCCACGGGCAACAAGTGCCAGTTCCGTCGCACGATCGTGATGTAGATCTGCCGCCGCACCGCCGCCGCCGGCGCCCGGTTCTCACCCAGCCCGAGCGACAACGCCACGCGCTCGATCTCACCCGGCGTCGCCCCCACCGTCTGCGCGAGCGTCGCCGTATCGACGAGCTCCCAATTGCGCCAGACATACGCATGCAGCCGATCCGGAAAATGCTCGAACAACACCGCCGGCGGCGCCGCCCCCGCCTTCAGCCACTCCGCCGCACCTGCTCCCACTCCGCCGACCCACAGCAGCACCACCACCAGCCACCACCGCCACGCGTCGTTTCTCATGCTCCCATCGACAGCCTCCCCGTCGCCCCTGTCGAGCGCAGACACGCCCCCCTCCGCCGAATCCGGGCCACCACACACCGTCCCACCCGCCCGGCTCGCGCCACCCGCCTCCCCCTGCTCGGATCGGCACCGCCTCATGCGCGAGGTCCGGCGCACGCTTCCGTTTATTACGGCTCCATTATTCTCGCGAGCGCTGCCAGCCGCTCGCGGGTGAGCCGACTAAAGGTCTGATTGTGGATCAGTGGACGAATGCTTCCGCCGCGATACCGGTCCCCTTCAAACGAAACCTGGGCCAACCGATATTCGCGCCACAGCCGGGCCGCTTCCCGGAAGTAGCGCAGCGCCTCGGCATCGAGCTCCTTCGCTATTTCGGCCTCCCTCTCGGTCAGTGTCTTGTCCAAGTATTCCGCGACCACCCCGGATGCGATATTCATGTCCGTCTGACTTTCGGCGGCCGCGAGCCGGGCCTCCAACTCACGCAGCTTGGCATCATCCGCCCGAGCTACGCCCGCGAGCAGGAGGGCCACGAGGGCCACATGAGTAAATTTCGTCGGCATGTGATTATTCCGCCAAGACAGCATAGCAGCGAGCGCGACGCACCCGAAAAACAGCGAGCACGCCCCCTCAGCCTCCGTCATTCGACCTCAATCATTAGACATTGGACATTGGTCATTGGTCCTTACCGTCACTCCGCCCCGTGGTCCTCGAGATCCTCATACTGCTTCAGCGCCGCGCGCAGCACATCGCGCACGCGGCGGCGCAGGGCGATCGGCGCCAGCGCCTCGGCGTGTTCGCCGGCGCGCAGGACCTCTTTCTCGATGTCCACGAGGTTGTTCAGCCGCAGCACCAGTTCCACGCGCCCGTCGCTGCGTTCCGTAAAGTTTCGTTTCTGTGGCGGCAGGGCCTCGCGCGCATAGGCCGCCCCGAGCACATCATAGGCGATGCGCACTTCGTGGCTCTCGGTGCCCGTGTAGCGCCGCAAGTTGTCGCGCAGCACACCCTACCTCGCGGCACTGGCTTCGTTCGCTGCCAGCTCGTTTCACCGCCCCACCCTACCATTTCCCCACACCGCCCAATCGCTCCCGCGACTCGCTCATGCCCCGCCCCGGGCTGGCCAGCCCGCCTTCCCTTTTCTCAGCGCGCCAGCTTCCGCAGCCACATCTGGCCGCCGCCGCCGCGGGCGCAGAGCGGCAGGTGCTCGCGCAGCCACGCATGGCGCGTGTTGAACAGCCAGCCCGTGAAGAGCTCGATCCGGTAGGCCGGGTTGTTCATCAAAAACGCCCGCAGCAGGTATTGCTCGTTCCATGCGCGGCCTTCTTCCAGCCATTCGCGAGGGTAGTCGAGGTTGCCCGCCACGTCGTGGATGTGGATCAGCACGCCCGGCGCCAGGGCCGGCAGGACGTCGAAGAAGAGCCGGTTCACATCGCTGCCGATCTTGCTCACGTGTGACGAGTCGATGAAGAGCACGTCGTTTTCCCCGAGCGTGGCGAAGACGTCGAGCGGCACTTCCTGCACGATCTTCTCGATCAGCGTCACGCGTCCCGCATCGTCGGGCCGGAGCAGCGGTTTCAGGCGCCCCATGTCGGGATCGATAAACGTGAAGTTCACCGCGCCGCCGAGCACGCGTTCGTTGAGGTCGAGCATTGCGGCCGAACTGAAGCCGGAGCCAACTTCGATGATCCGCCGCGGCCGGGCTTCGCGCAGCATGCTGTAGAGCATGATCGCGTCGAAGTGCCCGTAGGAGGGATTGTCCAAATAGAACCGGCTCCCGGGCGTCGCCTTTTCCGGAAAGGGCTGCTCGCCGTAGTAGCCGGCAAAGCGCTCCAGGCGCGCAATCTGCCCGGCTTCGTTGAGGTCCACCGCGGGAAAGGGCGGGCCAAACACGCCCGGGCGCGCCCACACGGCGGCGATCTCCGCGCGCGAGGGTAGCGGCGAGTAGAAATGCCCCGGCGGCGAAAACCGGCCCCACTCCGCCAGCTCGGTGCGCAGGCGGTCGAGTTCGGTCTGGGCTTCCGCCAGCCGCTTGCCGAGGCGCACGCGCTCCCGCTCCGCCTGTTTATAGGCGGGGATCAGCCAGAGAAGATCGCGAAAGCTAAAGGCCATGGGGGGAGCCTGCTCAATTCGCCGGGGTCGCGACGATCTCCAAATTGGAGAGGCTAAACGCGAGCTTGCGCGCATCGGTGAGCGTCGGCCGGCCGGGTTTGTCCGTCTCAAAGCGCAGCACCGCGACCCCTTCGGGCACGGTCACGCCGAAGCGCACGCCGGTCTGTTTCTCGCCGACGTCGCCGGCCCAGATCATCGCATCGCCGACGAAGACGCGCAGCTTGCCGGCATCCTGCGCCGATACGCGGCCCTGCACGGCGAGCGCGAGGGGGCCGCCGGAGGCGTTGCGGATGCGCAGCTCGGATTTGCCATTGCTCCAGCGCCACGCGTCCTGGCGGGTCGATTCCGGACCATACCAGCCGCTCACCGGCTCGATCTGCACGGCGCCGAGCACTTCGCGCTCACCGGAGAGGCGGTAAAACTCCCGCGCGGGCGGGGAAAATTCGTGATAGGCCGCCACCACCGTGAGATTGCCCGCGATCAGCAGCGGCAGCCACTTCCGGCCGCGCGGCACGAGCACGTTAAATGCGAGCGTCATGGGCAGAAGCACGCGGGTCGAGGCCCCGGGAAACCCTTCCCACACGGGCGTCGAGAGAAAGATCATCATGCCCGCATACGCCGCGCCGAGGCGCCACCAGGCTTCGTCCCACCGCCACCGCAGCACGAAGAACAGCCACTGGACCGTGAGCGCAAAGATCGTCGCCAGCGTCGCCCAGCGGATGGTCGAGTCGGTGCGCACGTGGAGGTTACCCGCGATGTCGCCCCACTTCTCCGCCAGCCCGGCGAGCGGGAAGGTGAAATTGCCCATCCCCGGATCGTCGGCCGGGCCAAACTTCCACTTGATGTAGCCCATCCAGGCGAAGAGCGGCACGGCGACGAGGCCCGCCGTCAGCACCGGGCGCCACCAGGTGCGGGGCTCGCGCCAGCGCACATCGGCCACCCCGGCGACCGCGAGGAGGCTGGTTTCCT
This sequence comes from Opitutia bacterium, assembly GCA_947453695.1. Lineage (GTDB taxonomy): Bacteria > Verrucomicrobiota > Verrucomicrobiia > Opitutales > Opitutaceae > GAS368. Next base: position 24,425 of record CANGHW010000022.1, on the reverse strand, counting down.
TGCCCAGTCCGGCCAGCGCGAGGGTCGCGATTCCGGCACCGCGCCGCCGCTCTTCGACCCACCGCATCGCCAGCGCCACCAGCAGCAGGCTCGGGCCGTCGACCAGTGAGTCGCGCACGCTCATGCAGAGGCCGTGGGAAAACATCACGCCGATCCACCGCAGGAAATTCTCCCAATCCGTCGGCGGAAACCACCGCAGCAACACCCACCCGAGCGCCAGCCAGCAGATCACGTTGAGCAACGCATGCGCCTGCACGATCCACGCCGGCTGACCCAACCCGAGTCCCCACGCCACCCAGCAGAAGAGCATGCGTTTCGCGCGGTAGGGGAGATTGTCGATCGCCGTCTTGAGCTGCGGCTCGTCGAGCGTGGGCGTCAGCGCGAGTTGCGCGTAGTAGGCGCCGTCGTAGCCCGCGGAGTTCTCATAGACATAATGCGGGACGGCCTTGAGGGCATTCAGCTTGTTGGCGCTGATCGCATCGCCGATCGAGATGAGGCTCGTGAAGCCCGTGTCGGGCCGGTAAAACTGTGCAACCGCCCAGAGAAACGCGACCACCGCCAGGGCGCAGGCCGTCCGCACCGGCGAGGCCAGCAGGCGACCCAACACGCTGCGGTATTTCCCCACCGGCGCCGCGCTCATCCGGCACGCCGCGCGGCTCGCGGCAGGTAACGCTCACGAGGCTGAGGCGGGCGCTTGTCTTCCAAATTTCTCACGTGCAGTTTGCGGCATCACAGAACGCGCCCTTCTCATGTCAAATCCGAATCCCCCCACCACCGCCGCTCCCCTGCCGCGCTGGTTCCTCGGACTCGGATTGCTCGCCCTCGCCGTCTACGCGTTCTTCCTCGGCCGGACCGCCACCACCGTCGCCGGCGGCGCCGACTCTTCCGGTTACCTCAACAGCGCCCGTCTCCTGACCGAGGGCCGCTTCCTCGCCGAGATGCGCCTGCCCGCGGAGTTTGGCCCCGCGGCCAACCTCGACCGCATGCACTTCCTCCCGCAGGGCTTCTACCCCTATGCCGCGGAGGCCCGCTACACGCCCACCTACCCCACCGGGCTGCCACTGCACTTTGCCCTCGCCGGCTCGCTCTTCGGCTGGCGCGCCGGCCCGCTCCTCGTCGTGATCTTCGCCGCGGTCGGCGCCGTGTGGCTCTGCTACGCCAGCGCCCGCGAACTCGGGCTCGCCCCGCCCCTCGCCGCCGTCGGCGCGGCGATGCTCGGCACGTTTCCCGTCTTTCTCTTCACCTCCCTCCAGCCGCTCAGCGACACCCTCGCCACCACGTGGACCGTCGCCGCGCTCTACGCCGCGCTCCGCTCCCGCCGCCATCGCGCGTGGGCCCTCGCCGCCGGCGGCGCCTTCGGCCTCGCCGTGCTGGTGCGTCCCACGAATCTCCTCTTCGCCCCGGCCCTACTGATCCTCTTCGGTTTCGACTGGCGCCGGCTCGCCCTCTACGTCGCCGGCGGCCTGCCGAGCGCCGCCTGGCTCGCCGCCTACAACCACACGCTCTACGGCAGCGCCCTGCGCTCCGGCTACGGCGACATCTTCGCGGCCTTCGGCGTGGCCTACGGCGCGCCCACCGCCCTGCACTTTGTTAAATGGCTCGGCTTGCTCCTGCCGGCCGCCGTCCTTGTGTTACCCTTGGCCGCACTCACCCGCCCCGACCACCGCCGCGAGCTGCTCGCGCTCGCCGTCGGGTTCTTCGCCATCACCGGGGTCTATGCCTTCTACGAGGTCTCGCACGAGGTCTGGTGGTGCCTGCGTTTCATTCTGCCCGCCGTGCCCGCGCTCATACTCGCTGCGCTGCTGGGCGTCGACTCCCTCATGCGCCGCTCCACCCGCCTCCGCCGTCTCGCCGTCGCCGTGCTCGCCTTGTGGACCGTCGTCAACGCCTACGCCTGGACGCGCCGCTTCGATATTTTGCTGATCCCGGGCTACGAAAATGTCTACGCCCGCGCCGCCCTCGACGCCCGCGCCCGCCTCCCCGCCAACGCCCTGGTCGTCACCAACGCCTTCAGCGGCACGCTTTATTTCTACAGCGAGCTCGCCGTCCTCCGCTACGATCAGGTCGAACCGCCCGCCTTCGCCCGCTACGCCGCCCTCGCCACCCAGGCCAGGCGTCCGGTCTGCGCCTTGTTGTTTGATTGGGAGGAAAAAGAGGCCCTGCAAACCCGCTGTCCCGGCAACTGGACGCGCCTCGCCACCGTCGCCAACGTCGGGCTCTGGCAACTGAACCCGTCCGGCCCGACTCCGGCCGCGCCCGCCGCGAAATGAGCGCCGCCGCCCTCGCCCCTGCTCCGTCGTCGTCACCGACCTCACCCCGTCGCCGCTGGCTCGTGCGCGCCGCCGGGCTCCTCGCGATCGCGGTGTTTCTCGGCCTCATCGGGCGCTATTGGCACCCGGTCTACGGCTTCACCGCGCTGATCCAACTCGACGCGCCGAACGACGACTTGAAGATCGCCGCGTTTCGCGACTTGCCGGTCTACGTCCACCGCGACACCGGCGGCTACGACGGTCTCTACTACGCGCAGATCGCGCACGATCCCACGCTCCGCGACGCCGAACTCCCGCGGGCCATGGACAACCTCGGCTATCGCGCGCGCCGGATTCTGCCCTCCGCCGTCGCTTGGCTCGTCGGCGCCGGCCAGCCCGCGTGGATCAACCACACCTACCCCGCGCTCAACCTTGTCGCGTGGTTCGTGGTCGCCGTCTTGCTCTGGCAACTGCTCGCGGTCGCCGACGCCCGCAGCCTGCTCGCGTGGGCCGGCGTCCTGTTTTCCGCCGGCGCCCTCGCCAGCGTGCGCCTCGCTCTCACCGATCTCATCGCGCTCGCGATTCTCGCCGGTGCGCTGCTGGCCGCCGAGCGCGCGCGGCCCCGCTCCGCCACCGCGCTCCTCGCCGCCGCCGCCCTCGCGCGCGAGACCTCGCTCCTCGCCTTCGCCGGGCTCGCCGGGCGCCCGTGGTTTTCCGTGCGCAACATCCTGCGCGCCCTCGTCGTCGCCCTGCCCCTCGCCGCCTGGCTCGCCTACGTGCGCTTCCGCGTGGGCCCCACCGACGCCGGCTGGGCCAACTTCACTCTGCCGGGTGCCGGCCTCGTCGAGAAATGGTCCGCGTCGTTCACCGCCTTCTCCACCGTGGCGGACAAACCGCTCGCGTGGACCACACTGCTCGCGACCCTCGCGCTCACGACGCAGGCCGCCTTTTTCGTAACCCGCTGGCGCCTCGCCGATGCATGGTGGCGCGTCGGCCTCGCTTACTCGGGTCTCCTGCTCTTCCTCGGCACCGCCGTGTGGGAGGGTTACCCCGGCGCCGCCACCCGCGTCCTCCTGCCGCTCACGCTGGCGTTTAATGTCTGCGTCGTGCGCACCCGCGCCGCGCTCGCGTGGCTCATCCTCGGCAATCTCTCCGTGCTCGCCGGCTTCCTCTCGCTCCGCGACGTCCCGTCCGATCCGACCGAGCTCGCCGCGATGAGCTCCGGCGGAATCGCCGCCATCGCCCACACCGGCGCGGGCTGGCATCCCCGCGAGAACAAAGGTCGCCACTCGTGGGCGTGGTGCGGCGACCGCGGCACGCTCACCCTCGAGGCCTGGCCCCGCACCAGCGCCACTGTGCAACTCGCCTTTTCCGCCCGCGCCCTCGACGCCCGCCAGCTCATCCTCCGCCAAGATGGACGCGAGATCTGGCGCGGCCCGCTCACCGCCAAGAACGCCCCGCACACCGTCGCCGTGCGCATCACGCAGGGACGCGCCGCGTTGGAATTTTCGACCGACGCCCCGCCCGTCCGCGAGGGACCAAATGCCGATGCCCGCGCGCTCGCCTTTGCGCTTTATGATCTGCGGCTGACGCTGCCCAATCCCTGAGCCGCCACCCATGCCCGTCTTCCTCGACCTCACCCACACGAGCCACACGCGCGCCTGCACGGGCATCCAGCGCGTCACGCGCTCGCTCCACACCGCGCTCGGCGCCGCGTCGTTTCCCGTCACCCACGATCCCTACCTCCGCGCCTGGCGCCCGCTGGAGCCGTGGGAGCAAGCCAATCTCACCGCCACCGAGGCCACCGAGAAACGCGGCGCCACCTGGCCGTTCGCCGCCCGCGTCCGCGGCCACACCCGGCGCCTGCTCGGCCGCGCCCCGGAAACGACGTGGCCCTCCCTGCCCGCCCCTTCGGATGCGCCCGCGGGCATCATCGTCCCCGAAGTGTTCTCAGCGAAGACCGCGGCCGCGTTTCCCGCGCTTTTCGCCACCACCGCCGGCCCACGCGTCGCCGTCTTCCACGACGCCATCGCCCTTAAATACCCCGAGCTCACGCCGACCAAGACCGTCGCGCGCTTTCCCTCCTACCTCCGCGAGCTCCTCGCCTTCGATGGCATCGCCGCCGTCTCCGAAGACTCCCGCGACTCCCTCCGCGACTACTGGCGCTGGCTCGGCCTCACCGACACTCCCCCCGTCGAGGCTATTCCCCTCGGCCTCGACCTCCCGTCGCGTCCGACCATTCCACCCTCCACCCTCAACGCCGAGCCGCCCACCCTTCTCAGCGTCGGCTCGCTCGAAGGCCGCAAGAACCACGTCGCCCTGCTCGACGCCTGCGAGCAACTCTGGTCCCACGGCACGCGTTTCACGCTCCACCTGATCGGCCTCGCCCACCCCGAAACCGGCCGCGACGCCCTCGCCCGCGTGCGCGCGCTTCAAGCCGCCGGGCGTCCTCTCCGCTACGATGGCCCCGCGACCGACGCCGCTCTCTCCGCCGCTTACGCCGGCTGCACCTTCACCGTCTATCCGTCGCTGATCGAGGGTTTCGGCCTGCCCGTCATTGAGAGCCTCGCGCACGGCAAGCCCTGCATCTGCTCCTCCCGCGGCGCCCTCGGCGAATCCACCCGCGGAGGCGGTTGCTACGCCCTCGACCGCGTCGACGCCTCCGCGCTCGCCGCGGCGATCTTCCATCTCCTCACCGCGCCCGGTGAGCTCCCGCGACTCTCCGCCGCCGCCCGCGCCCGCACTTTCCGTTCGTGGGCCGACTACGCTTCCGCGCTCACCACCTGGATGAATCGCCTCCCGCTGCGGCGCTAACCGATTAGTGCGGCGGTGGGCCGCCGCACCTCGCGCGCGGTCAAACCAGCCTTTCCGTTTGCCAATCCCGGGAGCCAGACTCAACGTCCCGGCGCACATGGCGCTGTCATTCTTTAGCAAAAACAAAAAGGCCCTCGTTGCGCGCTGCCGCGACGACTACGTGACGAAGATGCGCCTGAAATACGCGCCCTACTATCACGCGATGGAGGCGCAGAAGGGCACCACGGTGCGTCTCGATGGCCGCGAGATGATCATGTTGTCGAGCAACGACTACCTCGGTCTCTCGTTCCACCCCAAGGTTATCGAAGCCGGCCAGGCCGCCATGACCAAGTGGGGCACCAGCACCAACGGCGCCCGCATCTCCAATGGCTCCCGGGCCTTCCACCTCGAGCTCGAAGAGAAACTCGCCGACTTCCTCGGCCGCGAAGCCTGCCACATCCACGCCGCCGGCTACCTCTCGTGCATGTCCTCGGTCGCGAGCTTCGCTCAGAAGGGTGACATCATCCTCGCCGACAAAAACATTCACTCCTGCCTCTGGGACGGCATCCGCCTCTCGATGGCGACCGTCGAGCGCTTCTCGCACAACAACCCCGAGGACCTCCGCAGCGTCCTCGCCGCCATCAACACCGACGCCGCCAAGATGCTCGTGATCGAGGGCGTCTACTCGATGGAGGGCCACGTCGCCCGCCTGCCCGAGCTCACCGAGATCGCGGAAGAAAACGGCTGCTTCACCGTCCTCGACGATGCCCACGGCTTCGGCGTCCTCGGCCGTCAGGGCCGCGGCACGGTCGACCACTTCGGGCTCAACGACAAAATCGACGTCCTCTGTGGCAGCATGTCGAAGTCCCTCGCGAGCGTCGGCGGCTTCGTCTCCGGCAGTAGCGAGGTTATCGAATATCTCCGCACGCATTCCAAGCAGACCACCTTCTCCGCGGCGATCAGTCCCGCCCAGGCCGCCTGCGCCTCCGCCTCGCTCGACATCATGAAGAGCGAGCCGCAGCACCTCGAGCGCCTCTGGGCCAACACCAAGAAGTATCGCGCGATCCTCAAGAACCTCGGCCTCGATACGTGGGAAAGCGAAACCCCCGCCGTGCCGATCGTCCTCGGCTCCAAGGAGCGCGTCTACCCCTTCTGGAAAGCCCTCCTCGACAAGGGCGTCTTCACCGTCATGTCGATCGCGCCCGCCGTGCCCGCCGGCAAGGATCTCATCCGCACCGCAATCTCCGCGATGCACACCGATGAGCAACTCGCCAAGATCGCCGACGCGATGGCGTATGCGGTGAAGAAGCTCTGAGCGGCCTCACGGACCGTTCAGTCCGCGCAGCACCGTCGCCGCCGCGGCGGACCAGGTGGGCAACGCCCGCGTCGTCGCCTCACTGCGCAACCGCGCGTGCACGCCATCATCGGTCAGCACGCTGCGCAGCGCGGACTTCCACGCGGCCCCGTCATTGACCGCCGCCGCCAGGCAGCCGCCGCCGTCGGCATTTTCGCGCAACACCGGCAAATCACTGCACACGCACGGCACGCCCCGCCATAGCGACTCGACCAACGGCAACCCGCTGCCCTCGGCAATCGTCGGAAACACCCCGGCCCGCGCCGTCGCATAGAGCTTCGCCACCGCGGCATCGCTCGCGGCCGCGTGGTAGCGGAGCCCGCGATATTTTTTCTGCGCGCGCTTGAGCTGCGCGAGCACCGGCCGGCCAAAGTGCGGATTCACCCGCCCGACAATATGCAGTTCGAAGGCCAACCCTTCGTCCCAGAGCTCGGCGCAGACCTCGAGCAGGAACGTCTGATTCTTCCGCGGCTCCAAAATACCCACGCACAACAAGCGAGGCGGCGTAGCCGGCGGCGCGGCCTGCTTTACGCGCGGTTGGCCATCGAAGTCCGCACCGTTCGCCAGCAACTCCACCGACGGCGGCGATGCGATGCCTTGCCAGCGCCAGAAGCCCAACAATTCATCGCGACTCGCCGCCGACACCGCCCACACGCGGTCAAACCGCGCGAGAAGTTTCAAGTAGCCCGGATGCCGCGCCACACTCTGCGGCCACGTGATCGTCGGATGCTTGAGCGGGATTGCATCGTGAAACACCGCCGCCGTGCGACACGCCCGTTGCTGCAGGAACGCGGAAAAACCAGGCCGCTTGTCCTCTGAAAAAAGCTCCGCCGTAAAAAACCAGTCGTCCCGCGTCACCCCCGCCCCGCGCCACTCCGGCCAACGCACTGGCTTCGCCTCACCCACCATACCTTCGAGCAGGCGTTGGCTCACCCGGTTTAGACCCGATCGATGCCCCGCCGCGCCCGACTTCGTGACGTCGAACCAAATCATGGCTGCGGTGCGGCGATCGCCTGCTGAAAGCGGCCCAGCACGCGCTCGGCGTTTTTGTGGGCGTTGAAATTCTCCTCCACCCACGTGCGCGCGGCCGCGCGCAGCTTCTCAGCAAAGGCATCGTCGTTCGACAAACGCCGCAGCGCACTCACCCACACGTCAGCTTCGTCGACCGGCGCGACGAGTCCCGTCACGCCCATCGTGATCGCCTCGGTGGTCGCCGCCGTGGGCGAAGTGACCACAAGCACGCCGACGGACATCGCCTCGGGGATCACATTCGGCAGCCCGTCGCGGTCCCCGCTCGGCGCGATCACGCCCGTGTGCAGCAACACGTCGGCCCACGCGAGTTGCGTCCAGACTTCGTGCTGCGGCAGATGCCCGGTGAAAGTCACTTCCGCTGCCACACCGAGGCGTCCGGCGAGTTTCTCCAACTCCGGCCGGAGCGGGCCTTCGCCGACGATGCGCGCCGCAAACGGCACCCGCGCAGCCTTCAGCGCCGCGTAGATCCGCAATTGATGATCGAGCCCCTTCTTCTCCACGAGGCGTGCGACGCAGATGAGATTGATCGGCGCACGCGCACTGCGCAGAGCCTTGAAGGTCGGCAGCCGGTCCAACCCGCGCCGGATACACACGACTCGCTCCTCCCCAAGGCCGAGCTCGAGCAGCGAGCGACGGCCCATCTCGGTCGAGGTGTGAATGAAAGCCGCGTGCTCCAGTTTCTCGCGCAGCCACCAATCGCCGCCATGCTCATAGATATCGTAAGCGTGCGCCGCCGCACTATAGCGATGGCCGTCGAGCCGCCAGAGCAACCACGCCGCCGTTGCCGGCGCCCCGCCCCACGCCGCGTGGACCAACTGTGGCGGCTGTTTTCTAAACTCCCGCGCAAACAAACACGCGAAACCGGCGCCGAGCATATTTTCCCAGAAGTTCAGCCACGAGGGCGCGCGGCGGGTAAAGAGTCCGTGCAAGACTTGCCGCAACACCTCGGGTCGACGCCATGATTCGTAGGGGATCATCCATACGAGCGTCAGCAGCCGCCATTTATTGAAACGCGTGACCGGAATCCCGCGAAACGCCCCGCTCCCGCCCCAGAGTGAATAGATCCGGAGATTCACTCCGTGCGCCCGCATCGCGATGATTTCACGCTGCAAAAACGTCTCCGTGGATTTCGGAAACGTGGTGAACAAATAAGCGATGGCAGGCGCGGCGGAAGACAAAGTTGGATCAGTGTGGGCGCCGCCCTCCGTCGGGCAACGCGGAAGACGCGCAGGCCGATCGCGCTACTTGTGCGGGCCGCCGTGGCCGTTGCCATTGGCAGGAGAAAACGGGAGGCGCTTTAATTTCACCTCCGCGACCTGATTGGCCAGGCCGACCACTTCCTCGATCAGGAGTGTCGGATCCTCTTCGTAGCGGAGCTTCAGGAAATTCTCTCGCACCTTGGTGTAGATCGCCGGATCCGCCATCCAGCGATCAATCAACCGCCCGAAGTCACTGGCATCCTCGATCTTTTCCGAGGCCGCCCCATTGCGGAAGAATTTCCATGTGAGCTCTTCCTGCGGCATGATGCCACCGAACGCGTTAAAGATAATCGGGCAGCGGAAATGCAGCGCCTTCGCACAGGTCGTCGTGCCGCCGCGCGTCACAATCGCGTCGCTCGCCTGCATGAGCAGATGCACGATCTCCGAGTATCCCTCCAGGTAGCAGTCGAACTCCGGATGCAGTGCCCGCCAGTGCACGAGTTCGTGGTAGGTCTCTTTGTTTTTCCCGCAGATCACGATGGCCTGCACGCGGTCGGCGTGGCGCACGAGCGCCGGCAGAAGATCGAAATGGTTGTTCGCCCCGTTGCCCCCGGTCGCGAGAAAGACGGTAAACTTGTCGGGATTGAGCCCGAGGCGCTTCCCCTGAAACACGCGGCGGTCCACGGGGCTCAACACCTCCAGATGCGCCCGCGGCTGCATGAGGTAACCGCGCACGGGCGCCTTGTCGGCCGGGATGCCCTGCTTAACCGCGTAGTCGCGCGCCGTCGGGGTGCGGGAGAAATATAAATCCACGGAGGGCTCGATCCAATTGCGCGAGTAGCCCCAGCCACCGGAAAACTCGCCGCAATACGTCGCACACCGCACGCGATCCGCCCCGAGGACTTTGCGCGCGAGCTGGAAGTAGCCGCGGTTGAGACAATCGTGCACGCTGAAGACGAGGTGCGGCTGATAGTCCTTCAGGACTTTCAGGTAGTAGCCGGCACCAAAGGTCACGTCGCTGCGGTTGAGCCAGCTGAGCAACTCGATGACGGCGTAGAAGACTTTGTGCACCCAGGGCGCGAGGCGCTGGATGCGGTTGTAGAGATTTACGCCCGTCCGATTCACCACCGACGACTTCTCCAGCATGTGCTCGATGCGCACATCGACGTCGTGGCGATAGAGTTGGAAGCACCATTCGGCAAACGCCTCCGCCCGGGCGTCGTGACCGCCACCGGTGCTGGATGTGAGGACAAGGATGCGGAGCTTGGACATGCGACGGTCAGGACACGTTGAAATAGCGCTCTTGGATGCGGCGATTGAGCGCCAACGAACCAAAGCGCGCGATAAACGGCGCGACCACCGCTTGAAAAAAACGTCCGATGCGCACCGTGCCGCTGCGCTGCCGCAGCAACGCCCGGCGCAGCCCCGCCGCCGCATGCGCGGGCGCGGGCCCGCTTTGCATCATCGCGGCAAAGGCATCCCACGCGCGCTGCATCCGCGGCGTGCTCGCGCCCGGAGGCCGCCGCACGGAGCCTTCAAAGTCAGTTCGGTAGTCGCCGGGTCGCACATCCAGAATGACAACCCGCGTGCCCGAAACCTCCATCATGAGGCTCTCATTGAGCGCCGTCAGTCCGGCCTTCGTCATGTTGTAGGCCGACTGAAACGGCAGCGGAAACTCCGCCGCGAGCGACGAGATATTGACCAGCGCGCCGGGCCGCCCCTGCGCCGATCGAGCCAGCATTCCGCGGAGCGCGGCGTGCGTGAGGCGGGCCGTGTTGACCAGCATCACCTGCAGTTGCTCATCCCACACCGCAAAGTCGGTCGCGGCGAAATCCGCGAACACACCATAGCCGGCATTGTTGATCACGACGCCAAACCCGCCGGACGTGCGATCGCACGTTTGAAAAATCTCCTCGGCTTTCGCCCCATCCCGCAGATCGAGCACGACGGCATGGAACTGCCCCGGATACTGCGTGACCAGCGAGGCCAGCCGGCTCGCTTCCCGCGCGGTGCCCCAGACTTGCACGCCATCGGCGAGCAGCATCTCGGCAAAGGCCCGGCCCAGCCCGGTGCTCGCGCCGGTGACAAAGGCCGTGCGGTGGAGATCGGAAACGCGGACAGCGGGCACGGCGTTAGGCGACCCGTTTGAAGACGAGCGCGACATTGGCTCCGCCAAAACCGCTGCTGTTCTTGATGACGATATTCGGTGCCGTGTTCTCGGTCGTGCGGGGGATATTCAGGTCGGCGCATTCCGGATCGACGTGTTGCAAATGTGCATTCCCGGGAGTGAACCCATCGCGAATCGCCAGGGCGCAAAACGCACTCTCCATTGCACCCGCCAGCGAGAGACCGTGGCCCGTCAGGGCCTTGGTGCTGCTCACAGCTGGACGCCGCCCCGCCTCCTTGAAGACCGAGCGCAGTGCCCGGGCCTCGGACACATCGCCGATCAGCGTCGAGGTCGCGTGGGCATTCACATAGTCGACCTCCGCGGGCGCCACCCCACTGGCCCGCAACGCGAGCGTCATCGCCGCCGCCGAGCCGCTGCCCTCGGGGTGAGAAATCGCGACATTCCAGCCATCGGACGCCTGCCCCCAGCCCAGCACTTCGGCGTAGGGCGTCACGCCCCGGCGGAGAACCTCTTCTTCGGTTTCGAGCACGAGCACGGCTGAACCGCCCGTGCCGACGAACCCATCACGGCCGGCATCGAAGGGCCGCGACGCGAGATTGGGATCGGTCTGAAGGGACAGCGTGCGCATGCCGGCAAACGGCAAAATCGCATCCACGTTTCCATCCTCCGCGCCGACGACAAACATGCGCTTCTGGCGGCCCAGCTTGAGATCATCCAGGGCAAACCCCAGAGCGTGGGCGGACGAGGCGCAAGCCGAGGAGAAGCCGCACGAGGAGCCCTGAATCTTGAAGGCCGCGATGAGGTTAAAGTTCAACGTGCCGGCGATCGAGGCTACGATTCCCAGCGGCGAGCACCGCATCACCCCAACCTTGTTCAGGCGGTCGTTGTGGTGGTGCAGCAGGTAGGGCGAGCCCGCTGAGGCGGCGTAGAGGCCGGTGAGCGGATTGGAAATATCCGCTTCGCTGAGCTTGGCGTCGGCCACCGCCTGCAACATTGCGCAGTGGGCAAAGAGACCGTTGGGCGCCATTGTGCGGAGCAGTTCGCGCTTGATCTTGTAGGCGGCGGGAAACGTCCAATCCTCCGGGTCCGTCGAGTCCGCCGTGAAGCCTTTGATCGTGCCCACGACCTTGACCGGAATCTCCGGCTTCTGAAAAGGAGGATAGATTTCGAAGCCATGTCGCAGGTCGCGCAGGTTGCGCGTCACTGTTGCCGCATCGTTGCCAATGCTGGTGACGAGGCCGAGGCCGGTAATAAATACTCTGGGCATGCGTGTAACGGTAGCGTGAGACGCGGCCGAGTAACATAAGTGTGCCGACCGGATCGGAAGTGAAGGAGGTTCATCTGCCCCGGTCAACGCGGGAGGTCGCTCGCCTCCGAAAACAAAAACGGCGACCGCTCGGGTCGCCGTGAATTTTTAGTCAACCCCTGCGCTGCGCCGGGTCAGGCGTTGATCGCTACTCGCAGCGGAGGAGCAGAGGCCGCCGGCGCTTCGGCGGCACCATTCACGACGCCGGTATTCGAAGTGGCTGGATTGATCGGCACCGGCGCGTTGACGGCATCGGCGTAAGCGAAGATGAGCGAAATTTCCTCCGCGATGACAGCCTTCTCCTGTCCTACTCGGATCGCACCTTCGAAGGTCGCCAGCGGCATCTTGTTGCGCTTCGGCTTAATCGAGAGCGTCAGAATATCACCCGGCTTGCACACCCGGTGGGCGCGCACGCCCTCGCATCCGGTGAAGAAAATCTGGGACGAGTTGACTGCCTTGCCCGGCTCCGGAATGTGCCCCTCGAGGAGATAGAGCACCGCCAGCTGGCCGAGCGCCTCGAGCATGATCGAGGCGGGCATCACGGGGTTGTCCTTGAAGTGACCTTGGAGGAAAAACTCCTGGCCGGTAATCTTGTATTTACCGTTCGCGGCCGTGGAGCTGACCGACGCCTCATTGAGGAAGAGGAACGGAGGCTGGATGGGCATTACCGCACCAATGTGCTCGATCGGGATAAACTTGGTCGGTTTCGGCAACGGCAGGCCGCGGATCTTGCAATCGATGAACGTCTTCACGTCGCCGACCGTGCGAAGATTACGCAACTCGTCGTTGTTGATGGTCATCTGCAACACATCTTCCACGAGGATGACGATTTCCATCATCGTCAGGGAATCGATGCCGAGATCTTCAATCAGGCGCAGATCATCGTCCGCATCCTTCAGCTTCATCCGGAGATCGGGCTCCACAAACCGCTCGATCACTCCAATCACTACCGCGGGAACGTGCTCTGGATTACCCGTCCTGCGAAACTGCACCGCGGCCTCAAAGGTGGAGGGCGAGCAGCGCTTAAGCGCCTCACGCAGCGCAGTTTCGTCCTCAGGCGTAAAGGGTTTGGGCGGCGTCGGATTCGGCTTGTTCGTGCCCTGATTGGATAGAACTGCGTCTGGCATTATTCAATGGTTCTATGTTACGGACCGCTGGATTGTAAACCCATTTCTTGGTTGGCCGGCTGCTGAATAAGCTGCTCATCTTCGACCGGTTCTACGGATTCTGGATCGACGGCCGGCCACCCTCCGTCACCACGCTTGCCAGCCGCGCATTAGCAGCCTAAGTCACTGATTCTCATCACGGCATGTGCGCGCCTGGCGCGCCTTGCCCGACTCGAACAGCGCATGTCCGCCTCTTCCTCTGCCGTTGGCGATCGGCCCGTCTTCCTCATTACGCACGAATTTTATCCCGTGCGGGGCGGCATTGCGACGTTCACCGAGGAAATCGCCCGGGCCAGTGCCGATCTGGGTTACGATATCGAGGTCTGGGCTCAATCCGCCCCCCCGTCGGTCGAGCGCACCGACTGGCCATTTCGCCTGCGCCGCCTCCCGCTCAAGGGCTCCCACGACCTGTGGTGCCAAGTCCAACTGGCCCGGGAGTTGATCCGCCATCGCCGTGACCTCCGCCATGCCACGGTCTACCTGCCCGAGCCGGGGCCGATGATGACGATGATGCTGCTCCAGTTCTTCCAGGCCTTCCGCCCCCGCCGCCTGGTGCTCACCTTTCACGGCTCCGAGATCTTGAAATTTGCCCGCAGCCCCATCCGCCGGTGGCTCGCCGGTCGGTTGATCAATCACGCCAGTCGGGTCAGCACGCTCACCAACTTTACGCAGGAGCTATTACTCACCCACTTCCCGTCCGCCGCCGACAAGATCTTCCTCACCCCGGGGGCCTTGCGATCCGACTTCGTCGTCGTCCCGCCAAAACCCGCCACTCCGCGCCCCAAGATCGTCATTTTGACGGTCGGTCGTCTCCACCCCCGGAAGGGCCAGCTTCTTACGCTCCAAGCGCTGCAATCGCTGGCTCCCGAGCTGCGCTCCCGGATCGAATACTGGGTCGTCGGCGGCCAAAGCAAAGGCAACTACGAGGCCATCCTCCACGCCGCCGCCGCCGAAAAGCCCGATCTTTCCGTGCGCTTTTTCGGCAATATCCCCGACGAAGAGCTTTCAGCCCTTTACGACCGCGCCGACATCTTCGCGATGACGAGCGTAAACCTCGAACACAGCGTCGAGGGCTTCGGCCTCGTCTACTTGGAGGCTTCCGCCCACGGCCTGCCCATCGTCGCCCATGATGTCGGCGGTGTGGCCGAGGCCGTCCAACATGGCACGACCGGCCTGCTCGTCCCCCCTCACCGCCCGGCCCAACTCGCCGCCGCGTTCGAACAGCTCATCCATGACGAGCCGCTCCGCCGCAAACTCGGCGCCGCCGGCCGTGACTGGGCGACCCGTAACTGCTGGAAACAATCCGCCGAGGCCCTCTTCAACCCGACCGAGACCGACGCATGATCTCTACTCGCGCCCAAGTCACCGTCCGCTACGCCGAGACCGACATGATGGGCATCGTCTATCACGGCAGTTATCTCCCGTGGTTTGAAGTCGCCCGCACGCAGCTCCTCCGCGAGCAGGGCTTCCCCTACCGCCAACTTGAGACCGACGGCTTCCGCATCCCCGTCCTCGAGGTTTCCGCCAAATACCGCCGCCCGGCCCTCTACGACGATGTCATCACTATCGTCGCCACCATCCGGGAGAAACCCTCCCTCCGCATCCGCATCGACTACGAGGTGCTGCGCGGCGAAGAGCCACTCGCCACCGGTCAAAGCGTCCACGCCTTTTGCGACCGCACCGGCCGTCCCGTGCGCCCTCCCGCGGCCTTTGTCGCGCGGATGAACGAGGTTTTCCCTTAAGGCCCGCTCGCCGCGCTTACGCGACTCCGTCTTCGGCCGCGTATTCCGCGAGCACGCCCGCATCCGTCTCACGCGCCATCGCCTCGCGCAGCTGCTCGCGCGCGCCTGCACCTCCCGCGAGTCGATACACCGCCCACACCGCGTGTGCCCGCACGAGCGCGCTGTCATGTCCACTCGCGAGTTGCCCGAGCTGAGGCAGCAGCGCGGCATCCCCCGAGTTTCCCGCGACCACACACGCGTTGCGTAATAGACCCGCGAGCTTCACGCGCTTGATGGCCGTGCGCCGAAATACCTCGGCAAATCGCACCGGGGTCAGCGCCAGAATCTCCCGCAGCTCGAGGTCTGCGATCTCTCCCCGCACCGTAAGCAGGACGCGCCGCCCCTCCTGCGCGAAACGATTCCACGGACAAACCTCGAGGCACACATCGCAGCCGTAAATCCGCCCGCCGATTCCAGCGCGTAGCTCGCGCGGGATTGCTCCTTTATTCTCAATCGTCTGATAGGAAACACAGCGCCGCGCATCCAGCCGCCCCGGCGCCGCAAACGCCTGCGTCGGACACGCGTCGAGACACCGCGTGCACTTCCCACACAACAAGCCCACGCCGCCCGCACGGGCCGTGTCTGCATTCTCCACCGTCTTCTTGATCGCCGGGTCCGGGGCCAATTCCACCGTGGTCAAAATCGCCGCGAGGAAGAGCCAGTTGCCGTGTCGCCGCGAAATCAGCATCGCATTCTTCCCCACAAACCCGAGGCCCGCCCGCGCTGCCCAGCCGCGCTCCAGCACCGGCCCGGTATCGACGTAGTAGCGGTAGTCGGTCGCCGCCACGCCATACAGTTCCTCGATCACGCGCCCCGCGGCGACGAGCGCCGGCTTCATGGTGTCGTGGTAGTCCTCGTTCAGCGCATACCGCGCCCACTGCGGCCGCGCACTCTCCGCTGCTTTCACTCCTCCCGCCACGCTCGCATCCGCATAGCTCACTCCCAACATGATCAACGCGCGAGCGCCCGGAAGCACGAGTTGCGGATCGCTTCGCTTTTCCACGGAACGCTCCATCCAACCCATCTCACCGTGCATGCCCGCCGCGAGCCACGCGCGGAGGCCGTCGTCATGTCCGCTCTCGGCGCGTGCGAACCGCACGTCGTCAAAGCCCAGTTCGCCGAGCCGACGCCGCAACTCCTCCTGCCGCGCGCTCGCGTCCATCAGCGTCCGCCCCGGGCGCGCACAAAGTCCCCGGCATCACGCCGCCACGCCCGAATCACGTGCCCGGCGATATCGTTGAGCGGGCGCGCATCCGTCAAAATCACCGTGCCCGATTGCTTATAGATCGGTTCACGCGCCGCGTAGAGCGAGCGCACCCGCTCCTCGGGATTCGCCGCCACCAGCAGCGGCCGGTTTTGCTGCCGCGAGGTGCGCGCCAAAATCGTTTCGAGCGACGCGTGCAAGCACACCACCACGCCCTTCGTTTTCAATAGCTCCAGCATCCCGGGCTGCACCACCAGTCCACCGCCACAAGAGATCACCGTGCGCGTCGCCGGATGTCCCGTCTCGATAAACACGCGTTCCATTGCCCGAAAAGCCGGCTCTCCATTTTGGGCGAAGATCTCCGGAATCCCCTTCCCCTGCAACCGCTCGATCTCGTGGTCACTGTCGAGCAGGTCGAAGCCGAGTCGCTGCGCGACCGCGCGGCCCACCGTGCTTTTGCCGGTGCCCATGAAACCCACGAGGTAGAGATTGACGTCCGCTGCGTTCATCGCGTGCCCTTCCACCACACGCGCCACGCGGCTTCTTGCCAAACACCAAAATCTCCATGACCGGCCCTCGCCCCAACTTCGCGTTCGCCAGCGACAACACCGCCGGCCTCTGTCCGGAGGCCCTCGCCTCCCTCGCTGCGGCCAATGCCGACCGCGTGCCGAGCTATGGCGACGACCCTTACACCGCCCGCGCCAAACAGCAGTTCAACGATCTCTTCGAGACCGACTGCGAGGTCTTCTTTGTTTTCAACGGCACCGCCGCCAACGCCCTCACCCTCGCCGCGCTCTGCCAGCGCCATCACGGTATCCTCTGCCACGCGATGGCCCACGTCGAAACCGACGAATGCAGCGCGCCGGAATTTTTCACCGGCGGCAGCAAGGTCATCCCGGTCGACGCGCCACTCGCCAAGCTCCGCCCCGCCGACCTCGCGCCCATATTGCATCGGGGCCACGGCGTGCACTTCCCCAAACTCCGCGCGCTCTCTCTCACCCAGTCCACCGAACTCGGCACCGTCTACACGCCCGCGGAGCTCCGCGCCCTCACCGACTGGGCGGACGCTCACGATCTTGTCGTCCATCTCGACGGCGCCCGCTTCGCCAACGCGACCGCCTCGCTCCGCGCCCGGGGACACTCCCCCGCTGACCTCACCTGGCGCGCCGGGATCGACGTCCTTTGTTTCGGTGGCACGAAGAACGGCCTCCTCACCACGGAAGCCGTGGTCTTCTTCAACCGCTCCCTCGCGCGTGAGTTCGACTACCGCGTGAAACAATCCGGCCAGCTCGCTTCGAAGATGCGCTTCGCCTCTGCGCAATGGTCCGCGGTCCTCGCCGACGGCGCGTGGCTCCGCCATGCCGCTCACGCCAATCGTCAGGCCGCGCAACTCTCCGCCGGCCTTGCCGCCCTCGGCGCCAAGCTCCTCGCGCCCACCGAAGCCAACGGCGTCTTCGTCGAGCTCTCGCCCGCCGCCTACGCCGACCTCGCAGCCCGCGGCTGGCATTTCTACAAATTCGTCGGCGACCATGGCTACCGCCTCATGTGCTCCTGGGAAACGCAGGACGCCGACGTGTCCGCCTTCCTCGCCGACGCGAAGCTCGCACTCGCCCGGTAGGACTCGTCGTCCCGCCGCGCCGCTCACGACGGCCCCTCGCGCTCCCGGCCGCGGATCGAGGACCGTCAACCCTACCCCACAAAAAAGCCCCCGGCTTACGCCGAGGGCTTTCGCAAAACCTAAACCGCGTTCGTCGCGTTTACTTCGTGCCGGGGGCCGCAGGAGCAGCTGGCATCGCCGGAGCGGCCGCAGTGGCCTTGATGTCGAGCAGCTCGACATCAAACACCAGCGTCGAGCTCGGGGGAATCTGGCCCTTCGCCTCGTCGCCGTAGGCGAGGTGCGGCGGGATGTAGAGTTTGATCTTACCGCCCTTGGAAATCTTCTGCAGACCCTCGGTCCAGCCGGGGATCACGCCGTCGAGGGGGAACTCGATCGGCTCGCCACGCTGCACGGAGCTGTCGAACACGGTGCCGTTGACCAGCGTGCCGGTGTAGTGCACCTTCACGGTGTCGGTCGCCTTGGGCGCAGCGCCCTCGCCGGCCTTCACGATCTCATAGCGGAGACCGCTCGGCAGCTCCACGATGGCCTTGTTCTCCTTGAGCTTCGCAAAATACGCGGTCGTCTCCGCCAGCGACTTGGTCTTCACCTTGGTCATGTAGGCGGTCTGCTTCTTCTGCATGAACTCGTCCATCAACGGTCCGATCTTCTCGATCTCGAAGGGCGAGTCTTTGCCGGCGGCCGCGGCCGAGAGACCCTTGATCAGTGCAGCCACTTCGGCGGGAGAAAACTCCAGCTCGGTGAGGCCGACGCGCTTACCCACGAACCAGCCGAACTCTTCCACGATCTGCGCTTCCGAGAAGGCAGGTGCCGCGGGCGCCGCCGCAGCAGGCTTGGCAGGTGCCGGCGTAACGCCCGGGACCGTGATCTTGGAGTCCTGCGCTTGGGCCGCGGCCAGGCCGAGGGCGAACAGGGAAATCGTGACGGAATGTTTCAGGTTCATGCGTTGAGTTGAGACTGCGTAGAGTAACGGCCGCAGTGGGAATGTGCCGTTAAAAGTGGTCGGATGTGCCAGCGCCCCCCGGGGAATGCAACCAATTAGTCCCCGCTTGTGTCCCCTTGCGCCTTGGGACATTCCGAACCTCTTACCACATGCATCCCGATCAATTCTGGACCAGTCAGGACGGCCAAATCCTCACCGTCAAAAATAAGGACGACCGCACCGTCACCCTCACTCTCGCGTTTTGGCCGCGCAATCCAGCCGAGTTTGAGGCCGTGCAGGCCCACCTCCCCGCCCTTCGCTTCTCCGAGCGCAGCTCCCTTGCCCGCATCGGCATTGAGATGCTCGTCACCACGCCGGCCCATATCTCCGGCAACCGCCTCGAGCTTGAGGCCGACGCCTTCATCTACGACACGAGTTTCCCCAACGCCCCCTATTGGAAAAAGCTCCTCCGTGTAGGTTCCCCGGTCGGCCGCCTCTTCTACGCCCCCGCCTCCGCCAAGCTCAACAGCGGCCAAATCTGGGAGGCCATCAAGAGCAACAGCCTGAAACTCCCCAACACGATCAGCATCGACAGCCGCGGCTCCGTTTTCCTCACGCCGCACCAAGTCAGCTACACCCTCAACACCAAGCTCAACCGCCTCAGTTTCGAGCGCATCGTCAGCGGCCACGCCGGCCGCGGTTTCCTCGACAAGGTCCAGGTCCGCCACGACGCCTCGCCACTCACCATCCTGCCCCGCTCCGGCATCCTCACGAGCTGCTCCATGTATTTGAAGGAGCACTTTGTCGTCCTCAACCCCGGCCCCGGCAACTTCGGCATCCACACCAGCGCCGTCCTCCTCGATCCCATCAAGACTTTCGGCACCAACGTCATGTTGGAGATCTACAACACCGGCGACCAGCCGGTCGTGAATCCCGTCGTCTCCGTCGAGATCTACCGCGCCCCCGAGGCCGACGATCCCGAGATGAAGTCCCTCGCGAAGAAGCGCCAGCGCCTCCTCGCCACGTCGACCAATCTCTACCAGTGCCTCGACCACAACCCGCCCCGCGACACCGCCGAGGCCAAGCCCAAGACCAAGATCACCGTCCGCGGCCAGAGCGGCGCCATGGAAAACCGCGCCGTCGTCGTCCGCGCCAATGAGGACCTCCGCAAATTCCTCGAAGGCGAAGTCTGCCCCGTCGGCAGCCGCACCATGATCCAGGCCCTCGACGCCGCCCCGCCCGACGCCGACACCCTCATCACCGATTACTTCCCCGATCTCCTCGAGCACATCGAACTCGTCACCCGCCTCGGCGACGTGAAGTTGAAGCGCATCGTCTTCCGCAAACCCTCGCGCACCCACGGCTACTTCTTCTCGAGCAACGCCCACGCGCGCCTCGATATGTTCGATAGCATCGGCCTGAAGGTCTACTGGTATGACGAGCTCACGAAGGACATCTACCAGCACGTCTACAAAAAGGACCACGGCTTCTTCGTCCGCGAGGAGATGGCCCGCAAGTTCCAAGAGGCCACCATCCTCGCCTTCTACGGTAGCGCCGTAGGACTCGACCAAGCCGACACCGATCGCATCTCTTCTCTCGTCGAGAAGCTCACCAGCTTCATCGGCTCCAACCTCGGCGTCCTCACCGGCGGCGGCGGCGGCGTCATGCGCCTCGCGACCGACCAGGCCCGCAACAAGGGCGCGCTCACCGGCGCCTGCTTCCTCGAGCTCGAGGCCCAGCCCCCGGAGCTCGGCGTCGATTTCTTCAACACGTTCCAGGAGTCGTCGCGTCACTTCCGCCAAAAATGGTTCGAAGCGGCCGATTTCTGCATCTTCAACGTCGGCGGCGTCGGCACCCTCGAGGAAGTCGGCATCGAGCTCTGCAATCTGAAACTCGGCATCCGCCCGCGCGTGCCCTACGTGTTCTTCAACGCCAAATTCTGGGGCGACCTCCGCAAGCAGATCGATGAGATGATCCGCACGAAACGCGCCCCCGCCTGGATCGCCGACTACGTCCTCTTCACCGATGACCCCGACGAGGTCGTCGCCTTCTACCGCAAGAAGCTCCAAGTGCTATAACCCAGCCCCCGCCTCCACTCCGCCGTAGCGGGACCGCGCCCTCCTCCACTCCGACCGTAGCCCGCCTCCACTCCGACCGTAGCCCGCCTCCACTCCGACCGTAGCCCGCCTCGTGAGAGGCGGGACCGCACGCCCCCGCACGCCCCCGCACGCCACTACACGCTCCGCCGCGCCCCCGCCGCGCCCCTCCGCCTCACTTCGCCATCCGCGGATAAACACTCTCCAAAAACTTCAGCCCGCCATTCGGCTGCAGCTCCAGCAGCGCCCCGTTCGAAACCACCAATACCAACCGTTCGCCAATCTGGCCGTAACGGTAGGAAAACTGAAACCGCGGCTCCTCCGCACCCGTGGCGGCAATGAGCTGCACTCCGGAGAGCTTGCCACTTGCCAGCACCAACACGGTCGCCGGTGGCGTGCCGTAGCGACCATCGAGCTTGGTGTTCAGCGCGGAAATTTTCGCCGCATCGCCGATCAGCGTTACGCCCTCCGGCGTGGCGGGACGATACATGCCCCACGCTACTGCCGCCGCGATCACCACGAGCGCCGCGAGCACCCACCCGGAATTCAGCACCTGCTTGAGTCCACCTTTCCGTTGCGAACCGGCCGCGACCAATTCCTCTGCCGCGGCCATCGCCGCCTCGCCGGAGGCGGAGGCGCCCGCCTGCTTACCTGAGATAAGTAAGTCTAGCGTCTGCTCCGGTGTCCGCTCCGCTGCCGTGTTTACTGATTCCGGGAGCTCCGCGACAAACAACCGCCCGCCGACATTTTGCACCGCTACCTTGCCGCGGGGACCGCTCAGAAAAATTCGCGCCTCCGTCTCGACCAGATCCATCGGCGGCAGGCCGGCAAACGCCCGCAACGCCTCCAGCACCCGCCCCGCCTCCAGGTCGCAGGGCCCGGCATCATCTCCGGGGCACACCGCGGCCCCATCGACGCTCACGTTCCGCGTCGACAACGTCAAAACGGTCATCCGGGGCCCGCTCATGGCGCACCTCGCTCGATCACGAAATACACGGTCGCTCCCGCATCCGCGACCACGATGTTGCCCGTCGCGAGGTTGCCATCGTCAAACCACGAATCCAGCCGCTGCAGGTTGGTGATCGTCCATGAGCAACCGGTCACCTTGATCGCTCCGTTAAACGTCGTGCCCAAGCTGTTCGCCGCATCCTTATTATCCCATTCGTAGGTTCCGCCCAGCGGCGTCGTGCGCAGCCAGTTGGTCGCTTTCAAATAGTCAGCCATCCCGGTCGGCACCTGGTGGGCGGCCGTTTGGTCCGCCGGAAAACTTCCCCGTTCCTGCGCGTAGCGGTTAAACGCCTCCGAGAAAACCCGCCCATCGTTCACAAACGCCGCCGCCTCCGCGTGCTTGCCCAGATTCTGCACCGCCGCCGTCGACATCATCGCGAGGATGCCAATGAGCGTGGTGACCACCATGAGTTCCGTGACGGTGAAGCCCCGTGAGCGCGTCGATGCCTGCATACGTAATTATCCACCTTATCGGGTCGGGGCCGGCCCGACTTGAATGAAAACCCCTAGGTTCTCGCGCGGCCTGAGGACGTCGCTCGCACCGCACCCGCCGCGTGTCCGCCGCCCCGTCCGCTCACCACCTCCGGCGAAGATTCCCGCTGCCCCGCCTCCGCCTCGCGCTCCGCCGGAGGACCGTCTCGCCGCGCGAAATGACCCAATTATCGGAACGGCTGCGCTAATATCTCTACATTTCCCTGCCCACACTCAACCCGCTACGCATCTCATCGGAATGGGAATTCAGATGTTCGTAGAATTTCCGCCTTTTGCTGGAAACGGCACGCCCCTTTTTCATCCAAGCGGCCGCCTGCGCACGAGTTTTCCCCTCCTGTCATTCGCCGGTGCAGCAATTATCTGCTTTATTTTGCATCTATTCGTCAAAAACCGCCCATTTAACGGCCCCCTCCGGCAATCAATCGCATTTCGCGAGCCGATTATCTGAACATTCGTGCGTCTAAATCAAAAAATCGCCACGCTCCACGCTCCGCGCGCGGCTTTTATCCGCGTTTGCCTGCTTCCATCGCTAAAAAGTGCGCGATTTATCGGCAATTGCGCGCGTCTTTCGCCTAAAAGTCTTCCTCACCACCTCGCGCGCGCCCCTCAGTCGCCTTCGCGGAGGCATATTATCCGCATTTGCACGCTTGTAACGCCCCAAAAAACGACGATTATCTGCACCACGACACCGGCATCTCGACATTTCGCCCCCCTAACTCTGCCTACGCTCCCCGCCCCTCCTCGCACCTACCATGGCTGATCCCGCTCCGCTCCCTGCCGCCCCCGACGCCGTTGCCCTCCTCGAAGCCGAGGCCGTGCTCTTCGCGATCAGCGATCCCGCGCGCTATAGTTTGCTGCGCGCCCTCGCCGACACCGGCCCGCAGTCCGTCAACACCCTCGCCGCCAAATTGGCGCGTCCCGCCGACGGTATTTCCAAGCACCTCCGCGTGCTCCGCGACGCCCGCCTAGTGCGCGCCGTGACTCCGCCCGACACCGACGGCCGCAAACAATACCACGAAATCCCCGCCCTCTTCCGCGCCCGCGACGCCGCCGGCAAAGTCCTCCTCGATTTCGGCTCCATCGTCCTCCGTTTCGACTAACCCCACCGGCCTTCGCGGTTGAGTCGCGAGCACGCCCTGCTCGCCGCCCTGACCACGGCCGGCTCTCGGCCTAATTCTTCCGGCTCAGCGCGGCGCGTTGCGCGCATAGGCGGCGTCGTTAAACCGTAGGCTGCCGTCCCGGGCCGACTCCACCACGGCTCCGTTGGCGACGACCAGCGCGACCCGCCCGTCGTCGTGCAGGCCGTAGCGGTAGCTCGCATCCAACCGCGCTTCGCCCGGCAGCGCCTCCTTCCCGGCCGCATAGACCACGAGCCGACCGTTTTCCACCCACAGCATCGTGCTGCCTTCCACCGCCTCATCGCCGTAGCGGCCGTTGAACTGCAGGTGCAGGCGGCCGATCTTCGCGGGATCGCGGACCATGGCCAGACCGGCCGGAGTGTCGGGGTAGAAACGATAAACGCCCAACGCCAGCGCCACGACCGCCAGCGCGACCAGCAGCCCCCGGGAATTCATCCGCCCGCGCCCCTTCACCGGACTCGGCCGGACCGCCTTCGGGGCGGCGTTTCGCGACGCTGGCGACGGAGTGGCCTGCTCGCCCTCGAGGAAGGCCACGATCTCCTCGGGCGTTTGCTCCGCGGCCGCGTTGGCGGCCTCCGGCACCCGCGCGGCGAAGAGCCGCCCATTTTCGTGCTGCACCGCCAGCTTACAGTGCGAGTTGCCCAGATACATCAGGGCGTCGCTCCCCACGAGTTCGACCGCGGGAATCCGCCCAAAGGCCCGCAGGCGCAGCACCGCCGTGCCCGCGTCGATGTTCTGGTGCGGCACATTGTTTCCGAGTGCCACCGCCGCCCCGTCGTCGCGCAGATTGCGGGAGGAAAACGTGAGCACCGCAGGCAGGCGTCTAGGGTTCGATGACATAGACGACGGTCGCTCCGACGTTCGTGACGCGAAAATTCCCCGTGGAGGTGTTCCCGTCGTCGATCCACCGGTCGATTTGTTGCAGTTGGGCCATCGACATC